>NZ_PZKG01000139.1 GCF_003034985.1 Cereibacter changlensis JA139 | reverse complement strand
CCGAGCTCTTTGAGAAGTTCAGGGCCGGAGAGCCCATCGCCCCGCGCGTCGCGACCGAGGTGCATGGCGACGATCTCGCAGCTGCAGCATTGCTGTTGCTGGAAGCTCCGGCCGAAAGCATAGGCGGCGCGTGGAATGTTTCCGACCTGCTGCTCGACCAGCGTGATCTTCTCGCGGAGGTTGTATGCGCTGCGGGCGGCCCTGAGCTGCCGGCCCGGGCCGACGCGGCGCTTGTCAATGTGATGGACTGCAGCCGCCTGCAGGCGCTGGGCTGGCGTCCGGGCGGCTGGGACCGGCTGCGCGAGGCGATTCCCGGCCTGATCTGACCCCGACGCCGTCGAACGAGTTGCGGGGCGGGCGGGCAATACCGCATAATGGCGTTATCTCGGCGGATGCTCGCCGACGAATCGGCAATTCGGCCGGCTTTGGCCAAATCTCTCCCTCAGGTTGTGCCACGAAATGACAATACATGCCAAACCCATGGTGGACCGCTGTTTTCGCCGTACCGGCCCTGGAGAAATAACCGTTTCAGCCATGGCACTTTTCCGGGCGTTCGGCGTTAAGACAGGCAGGTTAACGGCGGCCTGTGCCTGCTTCCGCCGACGATGAATTGGATTGTCCCATCGCACCTTTGCAGGTGCAGCATTTCATGAAACATTGAACTAGGTACGTAAGGCTTACCTTACGCGATATTGACACCGAAAGAGGTCGCAAAATGACAGCGAAAGTTACCACTGCGATATTTCCCATTGCCGGTCTCGGCACCCGTTTCCTGCCCGCGACCAAATCCGTTCCGAAGGAAATCCTGACGCTGGTCGACAAGCCGCTGATCCAGTACGCGGTCGAAGAAGCGCGCGCCGCCGGAATCGAGGACTTCATCTTCGTCACCTCGCGCGGCAAGGGCGCGCTGGAGGACTTCTTCGATGTCCATCCCTCGCTCGAGACCTCGCTGAGAAACTCCGGCAAGACCGAGCTGCTGGCGACGCTGCAGGAAACCAACATGGACAGCGGCCATGTCGCCTATGTGCGCCAGCATAATGCGATGGGCCTCGGCCATGCCGTCTGGTGCGCGCACCGTCTGGTCGGCGACCAGCCCTTCGCGGTGATCCTGCCCGATGACCTCGTGGTCAGCGACAAGCCCTGCCTCGCGCAGATGATGGAAGCCCATGCCGAGGTCGGCGGCAATATCATCGCCACCATGGAAGTCGCGCCCGAACGCGCCTCCTCCTATGGTATCCTCGATGTCGAATCGACCAACGGCGCGATCATCCGCCCGCGCGACTTCGTCGAGAAGCCCAAGGCCGGCACCGCGCCCTCCAACCTCGCGGTGATCGGTCGCTACATCCTGACGCCCCAGATCATGACCCACCTGCACCAGAAGCAGGTCGGCGCGGGCGGCGAGATCCAGCTGACCGACGCCATCGCGCAGGAGCTGCGGGCCAATCCCGGCTCGGTGCATGGCTTCCGCTTCAGCGGCGAGCGTTACGACTGCGGCTCCAAGGCCGGTTTCCTGCAGGCCACGGTGGCGCTGGCCCTGCGCCGCGACGACCTGCGCGAGGAGTTCGGCGCCTTCCTCGACGCGGTGGCCCCGCGCAGCCCGGCGTTCCTGCCCGACGCGATGCCCAAACGGTCGGTGGCGGCGGGCTGACCCCGCCGAAACGAAAGGACAGCGTAAGAGTGCGACTGCTCTACCTTGCGCACGACCTTGACGACGCCGCCATCTGGCGGCGCGCGGCGATGCTGCGCGCCGGCGGGGCGGAGGTCCAGGTCATGGGCTTCCGGCGGCGCAGCGGGCCGCTGCCCGGCGAGGCGATCTGCCTCGGCCGGACGGCGGACGCGCGCATGGTGCAGCGGGCGGGGGCGGTGCTGCGCGCCCTGCTGACGCTCGGCGCGGCGTTGAAGGACATGCCGCCGCCCGAGGCGATCATCGCCCGCAACCCCGAGATGCTGATGCTCGCCGCCAGGGCGCGGCAACGCTGGCCTGAGGCGGCGCTGGTCTACGAGGTGCTCGACATCCACCGGATGATGCTGGGCGACGGCCCGCGCCCGCGGGCGATGCGGGCGCTGGAGCGGCGGCTGCTGCGCGGGGCGTCCGTGATCCTCACCTCCTCACCCGGCTTCATCCGCGAATATTTCGAGCCCTTCGGCCAGACCACGGCGCCGATCCGGCTGGTGGAGAACAAGTGCTTCTTCCCCGGCGCCGCCCTGCCGCCGGCCCAGCCGGGACCGCGCGACGGCCCGCTGCGCATCGGCTGGTTCGGTATCCTGCGCTGCGCCTGGACGCTCGACTGTCTCGACCGCATCACCCGCGCCGAGCCCGGCCGCTACCGGATCGTGCTGCGCGGCAAGCCCGCCGCCGACCAACTGCCGGATTTCGCCGAGGTGGTCGCGGCCAATCCCGACATGGTCTTCGAGGGCCCCTACCGTGCGCCGGAGGATCTGCCGGCGATCTATGCCGATGTCGATCTGGCCTTCCTGATCGACCGTTACGACGCCGGGCAGAACTCCGACTGGCTGCTGCCGAACCGGCTCTACGAGGGCTGCCGGCACGGCGCGGTGCCCGTGGTGCTGACCGGCACCGAGGTGGCGCGGACGCTGGCAGCGCGCGGGCTCGGCGTCGCCGTGCCGGCCCCGCAGGCCGAGGCGGTGGCCCGGGTGCTGGGCAGTCTCGACCGCGCCAGCATCGAGCGGATGAAGGCGGCGGTGGCCGCCGTGCCCGCCGCGGTCTGGACCACGAGCCAGGCAGAATGCCTCGATCTCGTCGAAGCGCTGCGCCGGGCGGCGCATCCCGATACAACCGAACTTTCCCCGCGTGAGGCTGCTGAATGAGTGCCCCGGTGCTACCCACCGTCCTGATCGTCATCCCCACGCTGAACGAGGCGGCGCATATCGGCGGGCTGCTCGACAGCCTGCTGCCCTTCGCGCAACGCTCGGCGGCGCGGATCATCGTCGCCGATGGCGGCTCCTCCGACGACACCGCCCGGATCGTGGCAGAGCGCGCCGCGATCGAGCCGGCGATCACCCTGCTCGACAACCCGCGCCGGCTGCAGAGCGCCGCGGTGAACCTCGCGGTGGAGCGGTTCGGCGCCGAGGCCGACTGGCTGATCCGCATCGACGCCCATGCCGCCTACCCCACCGACTATTGCGAGACGCTGCTGGCCGAGGCCGAGGCGACCGGCGCGGACTCGGTGGTGGTGGGCATGCGCGCCGTGGGCTCCGGCTTCTGGCAGGGGCTGATCGCGGCGGCGCAGAATTCGCGGCTGGGCAATGGCGGCTCGGCGCATCGCATGGCGCCGCAGGGCCGCTTTGTCGAACATGGCCACCACGCGCTGATGCGGATCGCCGCCTTCCGCGCGGTGGGCGGCTATGATGAGAGCTTCAGTCACAACGAGGACGCGGAACTGGACCTGCGGCTGCGCGCCGCCGGCTACCGGATCTGGCTGACGCCGAAGACGCGGCTCGACTATTTCCCGCGCCGCACGATCCCGGCGCTGATCCGGCAGTATTACCTCTTCGGCAAGGGCCGCGCCCGCAACCTGCAGAAGCACCGCAACCGTCCCGGCCTGCGGCAGATGCTGGTGGCCGCGCTGATGCCGGCGCTGCTGGCCGCCGTGCTGACGCCGCTGAGCCCGGTCTTCGCCCTGCCGCTGCTGCTCTGGCTGGTCGGCTGCACGGTGGGCGGCGTCGCCATCGCCCGGCAGACCGGCGACCCCGGCGCGCTGCTGTCGGGGCTGGCGGCGGGGGTGATGCATGCCGCCTGGTCGGCGGGCTTCTGGACCCAGATGCTGGGCCTCAAGCGACCGCAGGGGCTGCGGGCATGACCCGGATCGCCATCGGCGTCTGCACTTTCCGTCGCCCGGGGCTGGCCGAAACGCTGGCCTCGCTCTCGGCGCTGGACTGGCCAGAGGGGCTCAGGGGCGAGATCATCGTCGCCGACAACGACGAGACGCCCTCGGCCGAGGCGCTGGTCGCCCGCTATGCCGAGACGGCGCCGCTGCCGGTGCAGTACATCCACGCCCCGGCGCGCAACATCTCGGTCGCCCGCAACGCCGTGCTGGAGGCGGCGGCGGAGCGCGACATGGCCCTGCTCGCCTTCCTCGACGATGACGAGACGGTGGCGCCGAACTGGATTGCCGCGCTCTGGGCCGCCCGGCTGCAGACCGGGGCCGAGGCCGTGCTCGGCCCGGTGCGCGCGCATCACGCGCCCGACGCGCCCGGCTGGATGCGCGAGGGCGCGATCCACGACACCCGCCCGGTCTTCCTGCCCGGCGGTGGGATCAAGTCGGGCTACACCTGCAACGTGCTCCTGGATCTCGCCGCCCCCGCCGTGGCCGGGCTGCGCTTCGATCCGGCGCGCGGCCGATCGGGCGGCGAGGACACCGCCTTTTTCGAGGCCATGCTGCGGCAGGGCGGCCGGCTCGGCTATGCCGCCGAGGCCTGGGCCAGCGAGACGGTGCCCGCCGACCGCGCCCGCCTGTCCTGGCTCCTGAAACGGCGGTTCCGCATGGGCCAGACCCATGCCAGCCTGATCGCCGAGGGAACCGGATACGCGCGCAGGCTGAAATTGGCCGGAATCGCACTCGCGAAGGCGGTATTCTGTGGATTCTCAGCCCTTTCACGACCGTTCAATCCCCTGTTACGCAACACGTCTCTGTTGCGCGGGGCTCTGCATACCGGCACAATGGCCGCGCTCCTCGGGGCAAGATCCATTTCGATTTATGGCCAGACAGATCATTTTACGCCTGCCCCCGCTGCGAAATCCCGCCGCCGGTCTTTTCCAAGGAGCCCATTTTGAAGCAGTTCGGATTTCGCATCGCCGACAGTGACAGCCGCATCGACCCGCCGAGCGCGCCGCCTGCCGGAGATACCATCGACCTGAGCCGCCTGCTGAGCGCCGCCCGCCGGCAGCGCAAGGTCGTGTTCGTGTCGATGGGGGCCGCGCTCTGCCTCGGGCTCGTCTACCTCGCCACCACGCCCAAGACCTATGTCAGCGGCGCCACCGTCCTTCTGGCCGGTCAGATGAGCCGCAACCTCGACCAGGTCGGCTCGCTCGAGACCAACGCCGTCTCCGACAACGCGCTGGAAAGCGCGCAGCAGGTGATCCGCTCGCAGGCCGTCGCCCTGTCGGTGGTGCAGATGCTGAATCTCGACCAGAACGAGAGCTTCCTGTCGCCGCCCTCCTCGCTGCTGGCGCAGGTGATGGGCAGCGTCCGCGTGGCGATCCGCGCGCCGATCCAGCTGCTGACCCCCGCCGCGCCGGAAACCGAGGCCGGCCCGCCGCCGACCGAAGAAGAGATCCAGGCCCGCCGGCAGGAGCTGGTGGCCCAGGCCCTGCAACAGCGCGTCCAGGTGCAGCGCGTCGGGCGCAGCAGCGTCTTCGGCATCGGCTACAGCTCGCATGACCCGGCGCTGGCCGCGGCCATCGCCAACGCCTATTCCGAAGCCTATGTCGCCGACCTGCTGAACGCCAATTACGAGGCGACCGAGCGCACGACCGAATGGCTGCAGCAGCGGCTGGAAGAGTTGCAGACAGCCTCGCGCGAGGCCGCCGTGGCCGCCGAGGTGTTCCGCGCCGAGAACGGGCTGGTGTCGTCACGCGGCGCGCTGATCACCGAGGAGAACGTGGCCCAGCTGAACGGCGACCTCGCCGACGCGGTGACCGAGACCGCCCGGGCCGGCGCGCTGATGCGCACCTACGAGGCGATCCTCGCCCGCGGGGCCGAGGCCTTCCTCGACAACAGCGGCACCGGCTTCACCCTGCAGGGCAACGAGCGGCTGATCGAGATGCAGGACCAGCTCTCGGCGCTGAACGCCCGGCTGGAGCGGATCGAGCGCGACTTCGGCGAAGACCATCCCCAGGCCGTGCGGCTGCGCGAGCAGGTGACGGAACTGTCGAACCAGCTGTTCAGCGAGCTGCGCCGCCTCTTGGAAGAGGCGCGCGGCGCCTTCGACGTGGCGCAGGCGCAGGTGACGGCGCTGCGCGACAGCCTCGGGCTGGCGGTCGACGTGAACTCGGAAGCCGGGCAGAAGCAGGTGCAGCTGAAGGCGCTTGAACAGCGCGCCGACACGCTGACCACGCTGCACCAGACCTTCCTCACCCGTTTTCAGGAAATCGACCAGCAGAAGACCTTCCCGATCTCCAACGTCCGCATCCTGTCGCCGGCCGATGTGCCGCGCGACGCCGCCGGCCCCAGCACCAGCCGGGTGCTGGCGCTGATGCTGGTGCTGGGCGCGCTGGCAGGCTCGGGCATCGGCGTGCTGCGCGAATGGCGCGACCGCTTCCTGCGCACTACAGAGGATGTGCAGATCGACACCGGCCAGCGCTTCCTCGGCTATCTGCCGACCTTCGAATCCGCCACCTCGGCCCCGCAGGTCACCCGCCAGTCGCGCACCGCGGCGCTGAAGCTGACCGCGCCGGTGCCGGGCATGCCGGTGATCCGCCAGCCGATCTACGCCTTGCAGAACCTGCGCTCGCATTACGCCGAGACGCTGCGCAACATCCGCTTCGCCTCCGAGGTGAGCCTCGCCGGCAAGTCGCAGATCGTCATCGGCGTCACCTCGATCAGGCCTGCCGAGGGCAAATCCTCGGTCGCACTGAACCTCGCCGGCGTCATCGCTGCCTCGGGTCATTCGGTGCTGCTGATCGACACCGACCCGCGCAACCCCGGCCTCAGCCGTCGTCTCGGCCTGTCGCGCGGCGTCGGGCTGGTGGAAGCCGCGCTGGGGAAAAGCGACTGGACCAAGGCGCTGCGGGTGATCAGCGACACCGGCGTGCATGTGCTGCCCTGCATCACCCCCGGCTCGATGACCCATTCGAGCGAGCTGCTCGGATCGAAGGGCATGCGCCAGCTGATGGCCGCCGCCCGGGCGCGCTACAGCCACATCATCCTCGACCTGGCCCCGCTGGGCCCGGTGGTCGATGCGCGGGTGGCGCTGCCGCTGGTCGATCAGGTGATCATGGTGGCCGAATGGGGCAAGACCCCGAAGGCGCTGCTGCGCGAAACCCTGATGAACGAGACGGTGCTGCAGGAAAAGATGCTGGGCGTCGTGCTGAACAAGGTCGACATGGAAGCGCTGCGCGAATACGTGCCGGTCAGTTCGGGCGAGCAGTACTACGAAGAATATGGCGACTACATCAGCAGCCGCACATAAACGTCACGGTTGAGTGACGATGCGCCGCAGGTTGAACGCGGCGCTTTTCTTTCGGCAAGAACATGCCTATCGTGACCTGATGATGCTGTTATCAGTTGCATCTTTCGGGGGGAGAGACGGCATGAAGCTTGCACCCTTTCTTGCGGGGATGGTGGCGTCTTCAACTCTGGTGGCCATCGTTGCCAGCAGCGCCGGCCTGTCCCTGTCGGCCATCATCGGGCTCGTCGTGCTGACGCTGGTGGTGGCGCAACTGCTGTATCTCGGGCTGATCCTGATGCTGACCCGCGCCGAACGGCAGCGGCGCGAGGCCGAAGAGCCGTCCGAGACACAGGGCTCGACCGACCTGGCGATCGCCGGCAGCCGGGGCGAGGCGCGCCGCGGCTGAGCCGCGGCGCCGGCCGGTCAGGCCTGCCGCGCCGGGCGACGGGCGCCCAGATCATTGGATTCATGGGCGAACATGCGCGACAGGTGGCCATCGGCCTTGCGCATCAACTCGTCGGTCGCGCCCTGCTCGACCACGCGGCCGGCCTCCAGCGTGTAGACCGCATCGGCGAAGGCCACCATCGAGGGCCGATGCGCGATGGTCAGCACCGTCATCCGACCCGCCATCCGCATCAGCGCCTCGGCGACCCGCTGCTGGCTTTCCCAGTCCAAGGCAGAGGTCGCCTCGTCGAGGATCAGCACCGAGGGATGGTGCAAGAAGGCGCGCGCCAGGGCGATGCGCTGACGCTCGCCGCCCGAAAGCAGCGTGCCGCGGTCGCCGACCCGCGTGTCGAGCCCCTGCGGCAGCGCCGCGACGAAGCGCGCGGCGGCGGCATCCTCCAGCGCCTGCTGCATCCGCGCCTCGTCGGCGTCGGGGGCGACCATCAGCAGATTGGCGCGGATCGTGTCATGCAAGAGGAAGGTTTCCTGCGGCACATAGGCCAGATGCTCGCGCCAGCCGCGCAGTTCGGCCGGGGAGAAGCTGCGGCCGTCGACCAGCAGCCGGCCGGCGCAGGGCGAGATCAGCCCCATGACCAGATCCGCCGCCGTGCTCTTGCCCGAACCGGACGGCCCGATCAGCGCCGTGACCTCGCCGATCTTCAGCCGGATGGTGCAATCGGTCAGCGCCGCCTCGTCGCCGCCGGTCGGATGGCGATAGGTGACGCCCTCCAGCAGGATCTCGCGCTGCGGCGCCGGCACCGCCGAAGTGGCGAAGGTCGGGCCGCCGTCGCGCTCGCGTTCCAGCCGCTCGCGCAGCTCGGTCACCCGATGCCAGGCCGGCAGGTCGACCAGCAGTTGCTGCACCTGGCCCTGCAGCGCCATGAAGCGGGGGGCGACGCGCATCAGGATCAGCAGCATGACGATCATCTGCGAGATGCCGAGCCCGGCCACCTCCAGCGCGATATAGACGAAGAGCGCCGCTCCGATGGCCAGCGCCACCTGGAACAGCCCGTTGCCCATGGCGTTGCGCCGCACATAGTCGCGGGCGTCGGCCTTGGTCCCGGCCAGCGTCTGGTCGAAGAGCGCGACGTGATGCGGCTCCTGGTTCATGCTGCGGGCGGTTTTCAGCCCGGCGAGGAACTCCGAGACGATGCGGAACTGCATCGAGCGCGCCGCCTGGATCTTGTCGCCGAAGCGCCGCGCGAGGCGGCGGAACGGGCGCAGCAGCACCAGCGCGGCGAGGCCGAAACCGAAGGCGAAGAGCGTCATCGGGGCCGAGACCGCGAGGCAGATGCAGAAATAGATCGCCAGCCCGACCAGCGCCTGCACGACGCTGAGCGTCATGAAGCCGGCGAGGCTGATCCGCTCGATCTCGCCGGTCAGCGCGTGCTCCAGATCCGACCGGCGCAGCTGCACCAGCGTCTCCCAGCGGGTCTCGGCCACGGCGCGGAACAGGCCGGCGCGGGTCGCATTGGCGAAATCCTGCAGCAGATCGTTGAGATAGACCGCCTTGATCCGGTTGAACACCGCCTGCAGCGTGATCAGCCCGACCACCGCGCCCAGCAGCACCGGCAGGCCCAAAGTCACGTCGGGCAGCGGGAGGCCGAGCA
>NZ_PZKG01000138.1 GCF_003034985.1 Cereibacter changlensis JA139 | reverse complement strand
GCGCGAGCTGAAGCGCGGGCCCTTCCTCGACCATGCCGCAATGCAGGCCGAGAGCCGTCGCCTGCTGGAGCGGCTGCATTGCGCCATCGACCCGCGCGAGGTGATCTCGAACCTCTCGGTGCCGAACCGTCAGATGGTGGAGATCGCCAAGGCGCTGGGCCTCAACGCCCGCGTGCTGATCATGGACGAGCCGACGGCGGTGCTGACCCACCGCGAGACCGACACGCTGCTGGAGCAGATCGACCGGCTGCGGGCGGCGGGGGCGGCAATCCTCTATACCTCGCACAAGCTGGACGAGATCGCCCGCATCGCCGACCGCGTGACGGTCCTGCGCGACGGGCGACGGGTGCTGACGACCGAGGCCAAGGGCCTGACCGAGGACGCGATGGCCGAGGCGATGGTGGGGCGTGAACTCTCTGACCTCTTCCCGCCGAAGCATCAGCCCGGCGCCGAAGTGGTGCTGGAGGTGAAGCACCTGACGGTGCCGGGTCTGGTGACGGATGCCTCCTTCACCCTGCGCAAGGGCGAGGTCCTGGGCTTTGCCGGGCTGGTCGGCTCGGGCCGCACCGAGTTGATGGAGGGCGTGGTCGGGCTGCGCGAGGCAACCGGCGAGGTTGCGGTGAAGGGCAAGCCCCTGCCGCGCGGTTCGGTGATGGCGGCGCTGCAGGCCGGGCTGGTCTATCTGACCGAGGACCGCAAGGAGAAGGGTCTCCTGCTCGGCAAGCCGCTGGACGAGAACCTGACGCTGCTGGCGCTGGACCGCTTCACCCGCGGCCTGATCGACAAGCCCGCCGAAGCGCGGGCGCTGGACAAGGCGATCGGCGATTTCGACATCCGCGTCGGCGACAAGTCGATGAACGCGGGCAACCTGTCGGGCGGCAACCAGCAGAAGCTGCTGCTGGCCAAGACCATGCTGGCCGAGCCGGACATCGTCATCATCGACGAGCCGACGCGCGGCATCGACATCGGCACCAAGCAGCAGATCTACAGCTTCATCAACCGCCTCGTGGCCGAGGGCAAGAGCGTCATCGTCATCTCCTCCGAGATGCCCGAGGTCATCGGGCTAGCGACCCGGGTGATGGTCATGGCCTCGGGCCGGATCGTCGGCGAGGTCGAGGGCGAGGCGATCAGCGAACAGACCATCGTGCGCTACGCGATGGGCATGACCAACCAGAAGGCAAGCGCATGACCGCGACGACTGCACCCTCCTCGACGAAGCGTTTCAGCCTGCATGTCCTGGGCCCGCTGCTGGCGCTGATCGTGCTGGTGGCGCTGGGCGCCTGGCTGAACGACAATTTCCTCAGCTACGGCAACGTGACCAACGTGCTGGCGCGCTCGGCCTTCATCGGCATCATCGCCGTGGGGATGACCTTCGTCATCACCTCGGGCGGGATCGACCTTTCGGTGGGGGCGATGGCCGCCTTCATCGCCGGGCTGATGATCATGTCGATGAACGCGCTGATCCCCACGATGGGCGTCGGCTGGCCGGTGATCCTCGTCGGCATGCTGGTGGCGGCCACGGCGGGGCTGGTGGCCGGGTTCCTCAACGGTTTCCTGACGGCCAAGGTGGGGATCGAGGCCTTCATCGTCACGCTGGGCACCATGGGCATCTACCGCTCGCTGGTGACATGGCTGGCCGATGGCGGCACGCTGTCGCTCGACTTCGACCTGCGGGCGATCTACCGGCCGGTCTATTACGACGGCTTCCTCGGGATCAGCTGGCCGATCATCGTCTTCGCCCTCGTTGCGATCGCGGGCGAGATCGTCATGCGCCAGACCGCCTACGGGCGCCATGCCGCCGCCATCGGCGCCAACGAGCAGGTGGCGAAATACTCCGCCGTGAACGTGGTGCGGGTGCGCATCGCCACCTATGCCCTGCTCGGTCTGCTCGTGGGCCTCGCGACCATCATGTATGTGCCGCGCCTCGGCTCGGCCTCGGCCTCGACCGGCGTGCTGTGGGAGCTGGAGGCGATCGCCGCCGTCATCATCGGCGGCACGGTGCTGAAGGGCGGCTACGGTCGGGTCTGGGGTACGGTGGTCGGCGTGCTGATCCTGAGCCTGATCGACAACATCCTGAACCTCGCCTCGATTGTCAGCCCCTATCTCAACGGCACGATCCAGGGCGTCATCGTCATTCTCGCTGTCGTCTTGCAGCGTGAAAAGAAAGCCGCAGACCAGCGGTGAGATTCCATGGGAGGAATACAATGATACGCAGACATTTTCTGGCCGGGGTCGCGGTTGTCGGCGCGGCGCTTGGCACCAGCGTCTCCGCGCAGGAGACCGAGGAGTTCACCATCGGCGTCGCCATCCCCTCGGCCACGCATGGCTTCATGGGCGGGCTGAACTTCCACGCGCAGGACACCATTGCGCGGCTCGAGAAGACCTACCCGCAGCTGAGCTTCGTGCTGGCCACGGCGGGCAATGCCGGCAAGATGGTCAATGACATCGAGGACATGGTGGCGACCCGCGACATCGACGCGCTGGTGGTGCTGCCCTTCGAGAGCGAGCCGCTGACCTCGCCGGTGCAGGCGGTGAAGGAAGCCGGGATCTGGGTGACGGTCGTCGATCGTGGCCTCTCGGTGCCGGGGATCGAGAACCTCTACGTTTCGGGCGACAACCCGGGCTTCGGCCGCACCGCGGGCGAATACTTCAAGGAGAACCTCGAATCCGGCAGCAAGATCGTCGTGCTGCGCGGTATCCCGACCACGCTGGACAACGAGCGGGTTGAAGCGTTCACAGCAGCCATCGACGGCTCGGGGATCGAGGTGCTGGACATGCAGTTCGGCAACTGGAACCGCGACGACGCCTTCAACGTGATGCAGGACTTCCTGTCGAAATATCCGGAGATCGACGCGGTCTGGGCGGCGGATGACGACATGGCCGTGGGCGCCATGGAAGCCATCGCGCAGGCGGGCCGCACCGAAGAGATGTGGATCATGGGCGGCGCCGGGATGAAGGAGATCATCAAGCGCATCATGGACAAGGACCCGCAGCTTCCGGCCAACGTGACCTATCCGCCGGCGCAGATCTCGACCGCGATCGAGCTGACGGCGCTGGGTCTGGTGTCCTCAACCCCGGTCTCGGGCCGCTTCATCATCGGCTCGCAGCTGGTGACGCCGGAGAATGCCGAGCAGTTCTACTTCCCCGACAGCCCGTTCTGACAGGCAAAGGGCGCGGCCGGCTGGCTGCGCCCCGTCATCCCCTGAGGGAAGCGGCGGAGGCGAGGCCTCCGCCGTTTTCGTCAGCGCAGCACCGCCCCGCCGACGCCGCCGATCACCGCGCCGGTGATCGGGTCGCCCGAGATCAGCTCGCCCGCCACCGCACCGCCGAGGGCGCCGGTCGCCGCGCGCTGGGTGCGGGTGTCGCCGCAGGCGGCAACGGTGAGCATCAGGACAAGACCCGGGATGAGAAGTGTGGGAAGCTGCGTCGGCATGATATTCTCCGGCTGATTCCGCGCGGCCAGTCCGCGCAGTTCTCCTCAGGTCTAACGCATTCCGCAGCGGAAAAGTTCATTTTCACGCCGCGGCTTTCGGACATTGTTGTTCCCTCGGCAGAAATCCCCCAGCCGGCGGCCGGTTTCGGCAAGTTGCCGCGCCTTCGCCGGGTGTCGTCAGCCCGCCGCACCGGGGCACTGCTGCAACCCGGCGAGGATCACCGCCTCCTCGTCGGTCGGGATCATGGCGGCGGTCACCCGGCTGCCCGGGACGGTCAGCAGCGTGGCGTTGGCGTCATTCGCCGCGGCGTCCATCTCCAGCCCCAGATGGGCCAGCGCCTGCAGGATCCGGGCGCGGACCGTGGGCGCGTGCTGGCCGATGCCTGCGGTGAAGACCAGCGCGTCGAGCCCGCCCATCCCCGCGGTCAGCGCGCCGATCTGCCGGATGACGGCGCGAAGGAACAATTCCACCGCCTCCGCCGCCTCGGGCGCGTCGCTTGCCAGCAGGCTGCGCATGTCCGGGCTGAGCCCGGAAACGCCCAGAAGCCCGCTCTGCCGCGCCAGCAGCGTCTCGAGCTCGGCTGCGTCCATGCCCTGCCGCAGCAGGTGCAACAGCACGCCGGGATCGATCTGGCCGCAGCGCGTGGCCATCACCAGCCCGTCCAGCGCCGAGAAGCCCATGGTGGTCTCGACGCTCTCCAGCCCCTGCATCGCGCAGAGGCTGGCGCCGCTGCCCAGATGCGCCACGATCACCCGGCCCCGCGCCCGGTCACCCAGCACCGAAGGCAGCCGCGAGGCGATATAGTCGTAGGACAGGCCGTGGAAGCCGTAGCGCAGGATGCCCTCTTCAGCATAGCGGCGGGGCAGGGCGTAGAGCTTGGCCACCGTGGGGCGGTGCTGGTGGAAGGCGGTGTCGAAGCAGCCGACCTGCGGCACGCCGGGCCAGTGCTCGGCCACCGCGGCCACGCCGGCGAGGTTGAAGGGCTGGTGCCCGGGTGCCAGCGGCGCCAGCGCCTCCAGCCGGGCGATGACTTCGGGGGTCAGCAGGGTCGGGGCGCCGAAGTCGCGCCCGCCATGCACCACCCGGTGCCCCGCCGCCCGAAGATCGAGCGGGCCGAGCCAGTCCTCCAGCAGCGCCAGCAGCCAGCGGGTCAGCCGCCGGGTGTCGTCCATCGCCGGCGGAACCGCGATCTGCGCCGGCGCGCCCTGCAGCACCGCGTTCAGCCGCGGCGCCAACCCGACCCCGTCGATGGCTCCGCGCGCCAGCGGCGCTCCGTCGGCGCAGGCATAGACGCCGAACTTGATCGTCGACGAGCCGATGTTCAGCACCAGCCAGACCGGCGTCATACGAGGGGCTTCCGCGGCGCCGCCTCGGCATGCAGCCGTGCGAGGGCGGCGGAGGCCAAACGGGCGGCAGGGCTGTCGGCGCGGCTGGTCAGCACGATCGGCACCCGCGCGCCGATCACGATCCCCGCGGCCTCGGCCCCCGCCAGATGGATCAGCTGCTTGGCGATCATGTTGCCACTCTCGAGGTTCGGCGCCACGAGGACATCCGCACGCCCGGCCACGCCCGAGGTGATGCCCTTCGCCGCCGCTGCCTCCAGCGAGATCGCGTTGTCATAGGCGAGCGGCCCGTCCACCAGCCCGCCGACGATCTGGCCGCGGTCATGCATCTTGCAGATCGAGGCGGCGAGCAGGGTGGAGGGAATCTTGCCCGTCACTGTCTCCACCGCCGACAGGAGCGCCACGCGCGGCTCGGCCAGACCCAGCGCCAGCGCGAGGTCGATGGCGTTCTGCACGATGTCGCGCATCGTCTCGAGATCGGGGGCGATGTTGATCGCCGCGTCGGTGATGAACAGCATCCGGTCCACATCCGGCACGTCCAGCGCGAAGACATGGCTCAGCCGTCGCTCGGTCCTGAGCCCGGTCTCGCGCGAGAGCACCGCCGAAAGCAATTCGTCGGTGTGCAGCTTGCCCTTCATCAGCGCCGCTGCCCGCCCCTCGCGCACCAGTGCCACGGCAAGCTCGGCGGCGGCATGGCTGTGCGGCGCATCGACGATGCGGCTTTCGTCCAGCGTCACATTCGCCGCGCGGGCGGTGGCGAGGATCTTTGCCCGCGGCCCGACATAGAGCGGGGCGATGATCCCGGCGGCCTCGGCCTGCAGCGCGCCGATCAGGCTCAGGTCGTCGCAGGGATGGACCACTGCCGTGGTCATCGGCGGGAAGGCCCGCGCCTGTTGGATCAGCGCGGCAAAGCGTGCCCCCGCCTTGTGCAGCCGCACGTCGGGCAGGGCGGTGACGGGGCGGCTGACCTTCTCGCGCGGGGCCAGCACCAGCGCCTCGCCGGTGATGACCGGCTCGCCGCGCTGGTTCTGGCAGAGACAGTCCAGCGTCACCTTGGCGCTGCTGCGGTCGATCTCGCGCACGGTGACGCGGGCGGTGATCCGGTCGCCGGGGCTGACCGGGTGGCGGAAACGCAGCGACTGGCCGAGATAGATCGTGCCGGGGCCGGGCAGGCGGGTGCCGAGCACCGCCGAAATCAGCGCGCCGCCCCACATGCCATGGGCGATCACATGGTGAAAATCGCTGTCCTCTGCATAGGCCGCATCCAGATGCGCCGGGTTCACGTCGCCCGACATGACGGCGAAGAGCTCGATATCCTCGGTGGTCAGCACCCGCTCCGTCTCGGCGGAGTCGCCGATCTGCAGCTCGTCGAGGGTGCGGTTCTCGATCGTGGTGAAGCTCGGGTCACATCCGAACATGGCGGCCTCCATCGACATGGGTCACGGTGCCGGTGACGCCCGAGGCGGCGTCGGAGGCGAGGAAGGCCGCGACCGCGCCCACCTCCTCGATGGTCACCAGCCGCCGCTCGGGCGAGCGGGTCTTGGCGTCCTCGATCAGCGCGTCGAAATGGTCGATGCCGCTGGCCGCGCGTGTGGCGATCGGCCCCGGCGACAGCACATTGGCCCGGATGCCCTGCGGCCCCAGCTCCGCCGCGACATGCCGGGTGCAGGCCTCCAGTGCCGCCTTCACCGGTCCCATGATGTTGTAATTGTCCACCACCTTCTCGGCCCCGTAATAGCTGACCGTCATCAGGCTGCCGCCCTCCTGCATCAGCGGTTCGGCCAGCAGGGCCATGCGCAGGAAGCTGTGGCAGGAGATGTCCATCGCCTGCGCAAAGCCATCGGCGGAGCAGTCGGTGACGCGGCCGTGCAGATCGTCCTTCGGGCAGAAGGCGACCGAGTGCAGCAGGAAGTCGAGCCGCCCCCAATCCTGCGCGATCCGCTCGAACACCGCCTCCAGCGCGCCGGGGGTGGTGAGATCGAGCGGCAGCAGCATCTCGGCCCCCACTGCCTCGGCCACCGCGGCGACATGCGGCTGCGAGCGGTCGTTGAGATAGGTGAGCGCCAGCGCCGCCCCGGCATTGGCGAAGGCCGCGGCGCAGCCGGCGGCGATCGAATGGGCATTGGCCACACCGACGACGAGCCCGTATTTTCCGACCAGCATCAGGAACTCCTCAGCGTTGCAGGATGTAGCTGCCGGGCGCGTCGCCCAGCACCGGATAGCCGCCGCGCTGCTTGCCCATCGGCGGCGGTTTGACCTGCGGCCCCGACCGCGCGGCGAGCCAGCCGGCCCAGGCCGGCCACCAGGAGCCCTCGACCGGCGCTTGCGCCGCGCGCCAGTCCTCGGCGTCGAGGAAGGTCTCGTCGCGGCCGGTGGTGGCGATGCGGTAGTGCCGGCGCGGATGACCCGGCTCCGACACGATGCCGGCATTGTGGCCGCCGGAGGTCAAAATGAACGTTGTCTCCGTCTCGGTCAGCCGCTGGATCTTGAATACCGATTTCCACGGCGCGACATGGTCCGTCTCGGTCCCCACCGCGAGGATCGGCAGCCGCAGGTCGGTGAGCGAGATCTTGTGGCTGTCCAGCTCGAACTTTCCGTTCGACAGCCGGTTTTCCAGGAACAGGCCGCGCAGGTATTCCGAATGCATCCGGTAGGGCATCCGGGTGGTGTCGGCGTTCCAGGTCATCAGGTCGTTGGCATGGGGCGTCTCGCCCATCATGTATTCATGCACCATGCGCGACCAGATCATGTCCTGCGACCTGAGCAGGGTGAAGGCCCCGCTCATCTGGTCGCTGTCGAGATAGCCCTGATGCCACATCATGTCCTCCAAAAGCGCCACCTGCGCCTCGGAGATGAACAGCGCCAGTTCGCCCGCCTCGGAGAAATCCACCTGTGCGGCGAAGAGCGTCAGCGAGGCCAGCCGCTCGTCGCCCTCGCGCGCCATCCCGGCGGCGGCGATGGCCAACAGCGTGCCGCCGAGGCAATAGCCGGCGGCATGGATGCGCTCCGCCCCGGTGATCGCCTGCACCGCGGCCAGCGCCGCCTTCGGCCCCTGCTCCAGATAGTCGGCCATGCCGAGCTCGCGATCCTCGGACCCCGGGTTGCGCCAGGAGATCATGAAGACGGTGCAGCCCTGCGCCACCAGCCAGCGCACCAGCGAGTTCTGCGCCGAGAGGTCGAGGATGTAGTATTTCATGATCCAGGCAGGCACGATCAGCACCGGCTCGGGGTGCACCAGCTCGGTCGTCGGGCTGTACTGGATCAGCTCCATCAGATGGGTGCGGGCGACTACCTTGCCCGGCGTCGCCGCCAGCCCCTCGCCGATCCTCAGCGCCGGATCCTCCGGCGGCGCCGGATGCGCCAGCCGCGCCAGGTCCTGCATGAAATTCGCCGTGCCCTGCCGCAGGTTCTCGCCGCCGGTTTCCAGCGTCTTCTCCAGCACCTCGGGGTTGAGGAAGGGGATGTTGGAGGGCGACAGCACGTCCAGCCCCTGCCGCACGGCAAAGCTCAGCGCGGCCTCGTGCATCGGCGCCATGCCCCGCAGCCCGGTGGTGGCGGCCTGCCACCAGTCCTCGGTCAAGAGGAAGGCGTCGCGCATCGCGGCGAAGGGTGGCTTGTTCCACTGCGGCGCGGCGAAGCGGCGGTCCGGTGTCGGGGCCTCTCCGCCCGCCAGCGCCGAGCCGGCCAGCTTGGCTGCGCCATGCAGCGCCAGCTCCGCCAGCTCGGCCCGCTTGCCGGGCGCGGCGGCGATGTGCATCGCCCAATCGGTTGCAGCATTCACCAGCACCGAGGGGGCCAGCCCCCGTGTCATGCTGGCGATTACCGATCGCGAAGCGCGGTCCAGCGCCTCGCCATAGCTGTCAGGTGTCGTCCGGATCTCAGCCACGTCATCCTCAATTCGCCATGGGTCAGGGTCGAGCAGATGCCGAGCCTTTGTAACGTCTAATGGTCTGAGCGTCCCCGCCCATGCGGGAGATCAAGTTGAGCATTCAGTCATTGCTGCACAGCAGAATAATTCTGCTTTGCAGCATAATGACTTAGCGGAACATTGGCTTGATGCCCGGCCAAGCGCTGCTAGCTGACTCCGGGCGTGTCATATGGTCGCAGCCACGCAGGTCATGGGTCATCCGGTGTCATGAGTAAGAAACGTCTGTTCCAGCTTGTCACTCTCGTCAATGTCGCCGGGTCGATCCTGCTCGGGCTGGGGATCGTGCTCTGGACGCCGGACCTGCCGCGGGCGACGGTCGAGGCGCAGTATCTGCAGCAGCCGGGCGATCTGGTCGAGGTGGCCGGCACCACGGTGCATCTGCGCGACAGCGGGCCGCGCGACGGGCCGCCGGTGATCCTGATCCACGGCTTCGGGTCTTCGCTGCACACCTGGAACGCCTGGGCCGCGGCGCTGGAAAGCGACCGTCGGGTGATCCGCTTCGACCTGCCGGGCCATGGTCTGTCGCCGGCCGACCGCACCGGCGACTATTCCGACGCGCGGGTGATGGCGGTGGTGATCGGGATCATGGACCGGCTGGGCGTGAGGCGCGCCGATTTCGTCGGTAACTCCATCGGCGGGCGCATCGCCTTCACCTTCGCCGCCACCCACCCCGAGCGGGTGCGCAAGCTGGTGCTGGTTTCGCCCGACGGCTACGAGAGCCCCGGCTTCCGCTATGGCGTGGCGCCGGAGGTGCCGATGGTGGCCGGCGCAATGCGGCTGTGGCTGCCGCGCCCGCTGTTGCGGCTGACGCTGGGCACTGCCTTCGCCGACTCCGCCGCGGTGACCGAGCCGCTGGTGAGCCGCTATTACGACCTGATCCGCGCTCCCGGCGTTCGCGCGGCGATGCTGGAGCGGATGCGCCAGACGGTGCTGGTGCCGCCCGAGCCGCTGCTGGCCCGGGTGCGGGCGC
>NZ_PZKG01000137.1 GCF_003034985.1 Cereibacter changlensis JA139 | reverse complement strand
ATCAAGATCGACCACCAGGGAAAGGCGGGTGGACAGGCCCTCGAGCACCGCTTGCGACGGATCCGGATCAACGGACATCTCATCTCTCCTCTGTGACAGGACGCAGAAAAACAGTGAACCGCATAGCACACTATCGGCGCGCCAGCGGCTTATTCTGCAGAGAGACGCCCTCCGGCCCAGGACAGGCCGGCGAAGCGGAGGCGGGATGACCGTTCGGCAGGCAGCCTCCCACGCGCTGCGACATCAGCAGGCCGTCGGGTGCATGCATGAACTGGAGCGTCTGTCCGACACAGAGCCCTGCGGCGGCGCTCGGATCCGCTGCGGAACGCGATCCTGAAGCGTGCAGGCCATTGCGACCCTCCGGCGGCCGCGCGGGGAGTGTCCGCGGCCCTTCGTGCTTCTGTCACATCCCTGGTCTTCTGCCCTGTTCTTCTGCGCGCGCGTATATTGCGGGCAGCCTGCGCCAACAGGAAAGACCGAAACCGAAAGGCGGTATCAGAGGTATGGCCAACAGGATCAGGCTCCAATCGGTGCCCGCATCCCAGACATCGCGGGTAGTGTTCCTATCGGCGCGTGCATGAAAAAAACTCCGTTCTTCACGCCGCCGGCGACGACCACGAAATCGTCCTCCTCGATTATGATGGGCCGGTCGAGCGAGATCGAGACAGGGGTTTTCCCGATGCTGAACGCCAAGGGTGGCCTGCCACCCGGTCGTCATGATCGATGCGGCCGATCCGAAGGCGCACCGCGCGTCCCGATCCTCCTAAAGGGGCCGGCCTCGCTGCAAGGGCGACGACTGCAAAATTGGGATGCGCGCGTCGCAGGAGCGCTCGCAGCCACGCCCCGGCCGCGGTGTCAGACCTCATGAGTGTCGGCATTGCCGAGCTCGCCCACTGGATCAGCATCTTTCGCAGGTATCGGCTGATCGTGCCCTTGCCCCGTCGCGGCCGGGGCCGTTCACCAAGGCGCTCCATCGCCTAGCTCCCTCGGCGCCACCAGTGCGCGACCGGAGTCCGGGTGAGGCAGCTGGACCATCGGCAGGTCGTAGACGCGTTGCAGGCGGGCGGGCTGCATCATGTCGGCGACAGGGCCGCTGTCGAGGATCCTCCCGGCCCGCAGCGCCACGAGATCGTCGCAGAAGCGCGCGGCAAGGTTCACGTCATGCAGCACCATCACCACGGTCAGCCCCTGCTGGCGATTGAGCCCGCGCAGGAGCGACAGCACCTCGATCTGATGCGCGGGATCGAGCGCCGAGGTGGGCTCGTCGAGGAGCAGGCAATCCGCTCCCTGTGCGAGGAGCATGGCGATCCAGGCCCGCTGCCGCTCGCCGCCCGAAAGGGTCTCGACGGGACTTTCGGCCCGGTCGGCGAGCCCGGCCTGACGCAGGGCGTCCTGCTGGCGGGCGCGGTCGTCGGCGCCGAAGCGACCGAAGGCGCCGTGCCAGGGAAAGCGGCCAAGCGCCACCAGCTCGGCCACCGTCAGGCCGGGGACATGTGGCGGCGTCTGCGGCAGATGCGCCAGTTGCCGGGCAAGGTCGCGGGCGGCATAGGCGCCCAGAGATTGGCCGCGAAACAGGACCTGCCCGGCGGAGGGCGCGAGCTGGCGCGTCATCAGGCGCATGAGAGTCGATTTCCCCGAGCCGTTGGGGCCGAGGATGCCGGTCACGGACCCGCTGGCGATGCTGAGATCCAGCCCCGCGAGGAGTTGGCGACCGGCAAGCTGCAGGCTCGCCTGACGGAGGTCGAATTCTGGCGGACTGTGGGTCATGGATATCCTTCGCCATCGCGGGGCAGGGGGCCTTCCGCTGCGCGGCGCCGCGTCACGCGGCATGCTTCCGGAGTTGCCAGAGAAAGAAGGGGCCGCCCAGGAGCGCTGCGAGCAGGCCAGGAGAGATCGGCCAGGGCCAGGCCAGCAGCCCGCCCAACCATTGGGCGAAGACCATGACGAGGGCGCCGGTCCCGACCGAGGCGAGGGCTGCCGGCGCGGTGGCGCGAAAGCCCATGGTGGCCACGAGATGGGGCACGATCAGGCCGACGAAGCTGATCGGGCCGAGGGCGATCGTGCCCGCGGCGGCGGCCAGAGCCGCGAGCGCGAGCCCCGCGGCGCGGGCGGGCGTCACGGCCAGCCCGCGCCCTGCGGCGACCACCTCGTCGAGCGCGAGCAGGTCGAACCAGCGCCGGAGGAGAAGCGCCGCCGCCAATACCGCGACCGCCACGCTCCAGGCCAGCAGCGCCTGAGGGAGGCTCGCGCCGCCGGTGGACCCGGAGAACCAGCTGAGGAGCGCCGCGCCTTTAGGCCCGCCCGCCGCCAGCACCAGCGTCAGAAGCGCCTGGGCCGTGCTGCCGAGCCCGACGCCGATCAGCAGCAGACGCGAGGGCGCAAACCGGGCGCGTGCGGCCAGCAGCGAAACCAGCGCCAGCATCGCGCCTGCGCCTGCGGTCGTCAGGGCAAAGCGCGAGACGAGCCCGCTTTCCGGCAGGAAGACCATGGCCAGCGCGAAGGCAAGGCCCGCCCCATGCCCGACGCCGAGGAGATCGGGGCTCGTCAGCGGATTGCGCAGGAGGCGCTGGAGCAGAAGGCCCGAGAGCGCGAGGCAGGCGCCTGCGCCCGCCGCGAGCATGAGGGGCGGCAGGCGCCAGTGCAGGACGGCGGCCAGATCCCCGGCCGTGGTGAGGTGCAGGCCGGTTTCCGAGCGACCGATCAGCAGCGCGATAGCGAGCAGGACAGGCACGGCCAGCGCCAGGGGAAGCAGCGCCCGCATCGGACGCCGGGGGCGGGCCGGCGCCGGCGGGTCGTGGCGCGCGGGAAGATCCGGGCTTCGGGAACGGAGCGACAGAAGGACGAGAAGCGGCCCGATGAAGACGCCTGACGCCGCGCCGACCGGAACGTCCCCGGCGAGACCCGAGAGCAGCCGCGCCGTCTGGTCGGCAAGCAGCAGCACGACCGCGCCCCAGAGGCCCGCGCGGGGCAGGTTCGGCCGCGAGCCGCCCCCAGACCTGCCGCCCAGCCCGCGGGCGAGCGCGGGGCCCGCGAGCCCCACGAAGCCGATCAGCCCCACCGTCGCCACCACCGAAGCCGTGAGCCAGGCCGCGGCGGCGAGCAGCAGGAGCTTGGACCGGCGCACGGAGAGGCCGAGGCCCTGTGCGGTCTCCTCGCCCAGCATCAGAAGCTGGAGCGGCCGGTGCAGCAGCCACAGCGCCCCCGCCACCGGGGCGGTTTGCGCGAGGAGGCCGAGGCCGGATTGCCAGCCGGCCTGCGCCAGCGATCCCGCCTGCCATGTCAGCAGCTCCTGCAGGAAATCGTGGTTGAAGAGGACGAGAAGCGCGTGGGCGGCCGCGGCGCAGAGATTGACCATCACGCCCGCCAGCACCAGCGCCTGACTGTGCAGGCCGCGGCCCCATGCGACGGCCAGCACCAGGATCAGCGCGCCCGCGGCTCCGGTCAGGGCAAGAAGCCCCGGCGCGGCCTGCCAGAGAGCCGGAGCCAGCAGCAGCCCCGCGGCCAGCGCCAGCGAGGCGCCACCCGAGATGCCGAGGAGCCCGGGTTCGGCCAGCGGGTTGGCGAAGATGCGTTGGCAGACCTCGCCCGCCATCGAGAGAAGGAATCCCGCGAGAAGCGCCATGGCGAGGCGCGGCAGGCTGCTCTGGGTCAGCACGAGCCGGGCGAGCCCGTCGCCCGCCAGCGCCTCGGGCAAGAGGGGCAGCAGACCTTGCAGCGTGAGCGCGCCGGCGAGGAGAAGGAGAAGCGTGCGCGCCATGGATCAGCCTTGCGTGAGGGCCGCGGCGACCGTCCCGGCCAGATGCCGGGCCGAGAGCAGCCCGCCCTGCGGATAGAAATTGCCGATCCAGTGCGCACGCCCCGACGCGACGGCGGGCACCGCGTGCCAGAGGGCGCTCGTCCGCAGCATCCGCTCGGTCCGCGGCCGCATCGAGGCGATTTCGACCAGCAGGATCGTGGCCTCTTCCATGCCGATCAGCTCCTCGAGGCTGGCGCGGTAGGTGCCGAGCGCAGTGACCGGGCCCGTCCAGGCGTTGGCGAGGCCCATCCGTGCCAGCACCGCATCGGGCAGGCTGCCGCGGCCGTAGAGGGTGAAGAGCCGCCCCGAGAGGTCGGGGACGCAGACGAGGACGGAGCTGTGGCCCGCGCGCCGGCCCGCCGCCGCCAGCGCAGCTTCCGTCCCTTCCACCAGCCGCGCGGCGCTCTCGGGCGCGAGCCCTGCGACGGCGGCCATCTGGCGGGCGAGATCGGCGGCGAGATCGAGCCGGCTGCCGCGCGTCTCGGTCGGCACGATGTCCACCGGGGCAATTTCGGCGATGCGCGGCGTCATCATCAGGGCCGAGGCCGGCGCGATGATCCGGTCGGGCGCGAGCCGCGCCAGATATTCGAGGCTGATCTCCCAGAAGGGCCCGATGTCGACCACGCCCGGCGGCAGGTCGAACGGCATGCGGCTGGCGAAATAGCCGCTGTCCGAGATCGCGAGCGGCGGCCGGTCGAGCGCGATCAGCGTCTCGGCCGCGGCCCAGTCGATGACGGCCAGCCGTGGGCCGGCCGCCGCCCGCGCAGGGACGGGGAGGGTCAGGGCCAGAAGGCCCGCGAGGAGAGGACGGCGCGAGATCATGGGAGGGTGACGGAGGCGGCGGGCCGCCTCCGTCCGGGTCCGTCAGAAGCCGATGGCGATCTTGGCCGTGACCATCCGCCGGTCGCCCTCGTAGCAGGAATAGGCGCTGGCGCAGGTGGTGAAATACTCCTTGTCCGTCAGGTTCGTCACATTGAGCGCCAGCCGCGCGGTCTCGCTCAGCGCATAGCTCGCGCCGAGGTCGATCACCGTCCGGCCATCCACCTTGATCGTGTTGCCATTGTCGCCGAAGCTCGTGCCCACATGGCGCAGCCCGCCGCCGAGCGAGAGGCCGTCCAGCGCGCCCGAGCCGAAGCTGTAGTTCAGCCAGAGCGAGGCCTGGGACTTCGGCACCAGCGCGGGGCGATTGCCCACGTTGCCGGCATTGTCCTCGGTGATCTCGACATCGTTGTAGCTGTAGTTCGCCGCGATGTCCCAGCCCGAGCCGAGCGAGGCCTTGCCCTCGACCTCGATCCCGCGCGAGCGGATCTCGCCCGTGGCGATGTTGTAGCCGGTGGAGATGCCGCCCGGCCCCAGCTCGGGCGTGAGCACGTTCGACTTGGTGATGTCGAACAGCGCCACCGTCAGCAGCGCGTCCGTGCCCGAGGGTTGATACTTCGCTCCCAGCTCCCATTGCTGGCCGCGCGTGGGATCGAAGGTGCGGCCGTCCGAGCCGAGGCCCGGGTTCGGCAGGAAGCTCTCGGAATAGCTGAGGTAGGGGACGAAGCCCGAATCCGTCAGGTAGCTCACCCCCACCCGGCCCGAGAAATTGTCGAGATCGACATCGCGCGCGGTTCCGGTCACGTGGTCGTCGGTTTTGGTGCTGAGCCAGTCCTGACGCCCGCCCAGCGTGAAGAGGAAGCGATCCAGCCGGATTTCGTCCTGAACGTAGAGGCCCGTCTGGCGATATTCTTCGGTGTAGTCATAGGCCACGGTCGTGGGGGTGGGAACGTCCACGCCATAGACAGGCGCATAGGGGTTGAGCGAGGGCGCGGTGCCGTTCCAGCGGCGCGCGTCCGTGTCGCTGCGCGAATGGTCGAGCCCGATCAGCAGCTTGTGCGAAAGCCGCCCGGTCTGGAACTCGCCCAGGAGGTTCGTGTCGACCGCAAGGCTGTCGAGGCTTTCCGAGAAGCGCCGCGCCTGCCGCGTGAGCCCGGTGGCATCCGCCCCGATCATGGCGATCATGTCGAGATCGAAATCCACGCGCCCGTAACGCAGATTCTGGCGCACCGTCCAGCCATTGTCCATCCGGTGGCTGAACTCGTAGCCCAGCGTCTTCTGGTCCTGCTCGCTCCGCGAGAAGTTCGGGTCGCCCACGAGGATGTCGGTCGGCGTGAAGAAGATCGCCGTGCCGCCCGAGCGGTCGCGCAGCGCCTGCGCCGTGACGGTCAGGCTGGTTGCGTCGCTGGGCGCCCAGGTGATCGAGGGCGCCAGCATCAGCCGGTCGTCCTTCATCCGCGTGCCGTCGCCGTAGGAATATTGGGTGTTTCCGTCGCGCGCGACGCCGACCAGCCGGTAGGAGAGCGTCTTGTCCTCGGTGAGCGCGCCCCCGAAATCGATCGCCGCCTGAGTCGTGGCGAAGCTGCCGTAGGAGAGCTCGGCCTCGCGCAGCGGTTCGGTGACCGGCCGCTTCGAGGTCTTGCCGACCACGCCGCCCGCATCGGACTGCCCGTAGAGCGCCGAGGACGGCCCGCGCAGCACCTCGATCGTCTCGAGCTGGTGCGGATCGGTGCGGAAATGGCTGTAGTTCGAGGCGATCTGGCGCAACCCGTCGAGATAGGCGCTGGAGGACTGGCCATTGAAGCCGCGCAGCATGATCCATTCGAAGCCCTTGGGATCCGGGCCATAGGTCTCGATGTTGACGCCCGGCACATAGCGCAGCGCCTCGGTGACCGAGCGCGCGCCCTGCGTCTCCAACTGGCGCTGGCCGATCACGCTGACCGACTGGGGCACCTCCAGAACCGGCGTGCCGGTCTTGCTCGCCGTGCCGCTGGCGCCGGCGACGAAGCTCGTGGCCTCGTTGCTGTCGCGGGCGACGCGGATCGGCGCCAGCATTACGTCGGCCGAGCCCTCCGCTGCGCGGGTGCGCCGGAAGACATGGATCGTGCCCGCATTGGCGAAGCGCCAGCTGAGGCCGGTGCCCGCCAGCAGCGTCGACATCGCCGCGTCGACGCTCATCGCGCCCTGCACCGGATTGCCCCGCACCGCGACGGCGTCCTCGTCCGGCATGACGATCGAGAGCCCGGCCACGCGGCCGATGTCGTTTACCGCGCGCGTCACGGGCTTGGCGGGAATGTCGAACCGATAGGGCAGCCCCTGTGCCAGTACCGGGAGCGCCGCTCCGCAGAGAAGCACTGTCGTCAGGAGCCGGCCTAGGCGGCCTGTCCGCCCGGTGTGAGAAGTCTGCCCTCGCATGGGATGTCCTTTGTCCTTCGTTCCAGTCTGCACGGATGGCGAAGGCTCTGGCTTTCCATGCACTCATCAAGATCACGTCCCCGGGCGGGGATCACTGAACCGGCGCGCACAAGTTTTTTTGGGGGAAGGGATCTAGGGGTGCAGAACCCGGACGGATCCCGGCAGGCGGGTGATGGTCAGCCCCACCGTGTCGCGCAACGCCTCGAGCGCCGCCTCGGGGTGATCGAGATCGAAGCTGCCGGACACCCGCCGGTCTCTGAGGTCGCGCGAGGGAATGAGGATGCGCCCCGGCAGATAGCGCTCCAGCGTGGCGACCAGATCGCCGAGCCGCATTCGGTAGAAGGCGAACCTGCCGTCCTGCCAGCCCGAGGCTTCGGCCAGATCCACGGCTTCTACCGAAGGCCAACCCGGGCCGTCGACGCTGAACTGCTCGCCCGGAACGAGGGGCTGCTCGGCCGGCAGACCGGGATAGCGGACGCTCACGCGGCCTTGCCTGAGCACGATCTGGCCGCCGTCCTCCAGCAGCCGCACGTCGAAGACGGTGCCATGCACGGTGACCTCGCCCTCGCCGAAGCGCACACGGAACGGTCGCGGCGATCTGGTGACTTCGAACGAGGCCGCCCCGCGCAGCAGCCGCAGAAGGCGGTCGGGCCCGTCCATGTCGACGCGGATCGCGCTGCCCGCGTCGAGGAGCACCTGGCTGCCGTCGGGAAGCGAGACGCTGCGGCGCTCGCCGCGGGCGCTCACGTAATCCGCTCCCAGATCCTGCAGAAGATGGGGCTGGCGCAGCCAGAGGCCGCCAAGTCCGATCCCCAAGGCCAGCACCGCCACGGCCCCGCCGCGCAGAACACGCCGCCGCCGGGCGCCCCGGTCCATCGCCGCCAGATAGACCGAGAGCGCCCCGGCCTCGGCTTCGGCAAGCCGCTCGCCGGGGGCGCGCATCTCGCCCCAGAGCGCCTCGACCTCGGCCCAGGCGGCGACATGCGCGGGATCCTCCTGCAGCCAGACCTGCAGCTCGCACTTCGACAGCGTGCCGCCGCGCAGGCGGACGAAGCGGTCGCGGGCTTCTGCCCGCTGCGCCTCGGTCGGGTGGCCGTCCCCGGTCAAGCCCCGGCCTCTGCGGCGGCGGCGCAGGCGGCGACGGCCTTGGCCATGTGCTTGGCCACCGCGCGCTCCGACATGCCGAAGGCTCCGGCGATTTCGGAAAAGCTGCGGCCATGGACGCGGTTGAGCAGGAAGATGTGCCGGGTCTTCTCCGGCAGGGCGAGCAGGGCAAGATCGATCCGCTGCAGCGCGTCGCGGGCGCCGACCGCGTCTTCCGCCGAGGGCGCGTGCAGGCCCTCGTTGCGCCGGGCGGCCTCGGCCAGAACCCGCGCCCGGGTCTGCTCCGCGCGCAGGTGATCGACGGCCGCGTTGCGTGCACAGCGGCTGAGATAGGCCGCAGGCTCTCCGTTCAGTCGCGTGGCGCGCTCCCACAGACGCAGGAAGATGTCATGAACGATGTCGCGCGCGAGGCTCGTGCAGCCGATCCGGCGGGCGATCTGCCGTTCCATCCGGTCGCGTTCCAAGACGTAGAGCTGAAGGAGGTGATCGGACTGCACGGCGCCGGCCTGACTGGGAAAAGACGCGGCACCTTACGGCTGGATCGAACTCCTGACAATATCACTCTGCCTTTGGATTGGCGGCCTCCAGCGCCGCTTCTGCCGCCTGTCGGCATATCCACGGGTGGGGCAGGGGCGCGCGGTGTCCCAACGATGGTGGCGACATTTCGGCGCCAACGATCACGCCGTTTCCGATCGTCACACCGGGCAGGATGGGTTGCGCCTCCCCCGATACAGACCTCTTCCCTGAACGGTGGCGGCATTTGCCGCCCGCTCCAGCAGGCATTGCGGCGCATCGTCCGATTGCCGGACCGAGAACAGCGTGGGCGACCCCAGCGCTTCATAAACCTCGGCGAGCGAAATCTCGTCCAGCTGCGCGCCAGATGCCAGCCGCCGTGGCGCCCCTTGGTCGAGGTCACCAGCCCCGACTCGCGCAGCCCGGCCATCGTCCGCCGTACCAGCGAGGGGTTGGTGCGCAGCATCTGACAGATCATCTCGGAGGTGACCGGCCCCTCCAACCCGTCGAGATGCCCCTCCAGCGTCTTCAGCCGCTTGGACTCGGACACCGTCATCCCGGAATACTTCGCCTCCAGGCATAGAACGTGCCTTCCGACATCCCGTGCTTGCGGCAGAGATCGGCGCACTTCGCGCCAGCCTCATGCTCCTGCAAGATCCCGATGATCTGTTCTTCTGTCAGTCGTGCCTTCTTCATCGTCCGTCCTCTCCATGGGCCGGACTCTAATCGCAGATGGAGGAAAAACCCCGCGCCAGGTCACCTGAGACCGGTGAGCTGCTGCCGGTTTCGTGGACACGAAGATAAGATCGTGCCCAAGGAACTGGAGTGCAGATATGACGAGACTGAAGTTCAGCCGTGAGTTCAAGATCGAGGCCGTTAGACTGGTGACGGACCGTGGCGTAGCGGTAGCGCAGGCGGCCCGTGACCTCGACGTGGCGGAGAGCGTGCTGCGTCGCTGGATGCGGGAACTGACCGCAACCCCTGCCACAGCGTTCCCCGGGAACGGGCAGATGCGGGCCGATCTGGCCGAGATTGCAGCCCT
>NZ_PZKG01000136.1 GCF_003034985.1 Cereibacter changlensis JA139 | reverse complement strand
GAAGGTCAGGTCGCCCCAGCTCTCGCCAAGCTCGACCTCCATGTCGTCGATCAGCAGGTCGAAATTCTGCACATTGCGCGAGATGGTGCAGGCCACGATGGGCGCGGGGTCCGGCTGGAGCGTTGCCACACTGCTCATTGCATCATCCTTACCTCTGGCGGGGAACCGGAGGGCGACCCTTTCCTGACAGATCCGGAGCCGCCCCGCCGAAACCCCTGCGCCGCCGCGACGGCGCAACTGTTTCCTAGTGTTTCGAAACTCGTCGGGAATGGTGGCAGGAATGGGGCTAAATGAACGTCATTCTGCGATATTCGGATCAATTGCGCCCAGGTCACGCAGGCGTGACGCGGCCTCACCCGCCGGGGTTGATCTGGGTCTGGATCACGGTGTTCGAAGGATGTGGCCGCACTGCAGAGGCGACATAGTCGCGGAACACGACCGCGGCATATTTACCGTTCATCACCGTCGGATGCCGCCCGACGAAGCCCGAAACCTCCGTCACGGTGCGGCGGTTGCGTTCTTCCGGGCTGGCCACCGGAATCACCGGCCGGGTCTCGCCATAGGAGACCAGCGCCTCCAGCCGCGAGGGGCTGATTCCCTGCGTGGCAAGGAAGGCGACCACCGCCTGCGCGCGGCGCAGGCCGAGCGCCTTGTTGTAGGCGTTGCTGCCGACGAGGTCGGTATGGCCGTAGACGCGGAAGCGCACCTCGGGGAACTGCCGGATCCAATTGGCCTGCTGCGCCAGCACCGCCTGCGCCGCCCCGTCGAGCCGGTCGCTGTTGAAGGCGAAGGTGATGGTGCTGGGAACCTCGGCGGCGAAGCGCTGGCCCAGCATCTGGGTATAGCCCATCTCGCCGCTCTGCAGCGCCATGTTGGCCCGGGTCGCGTCGCCGAAACCGCCGCCCGGCAGCTGCGCCACCTGGCTGTCGTCGCAGCCCGCCAGCGCCAGCCCCGCGGCGAGGATCATGAACCGCATCCGCCTCACTCCATCACATAGCCGTAGGAGCCGCTGAAATCCTGCCGCGCCACCTCGCCGGCCGGACCGCCGCCGCTGACCTTGCCGAACAGGAACAGCTCCTTCTCGGTCGGAATGCGCACCCGGTCGGTCGGCAGGGCCAGCGCCTCGCCCCGGGTCGGGGTCACCAGATGCGGCGTGACGATGATCACCAGCTCGCTCTGCGCCCGCTGGTACTCGGCGCTGCGGAACAGCGCGCCCAGCACCGGAATGTCGCCGAGCCACGGCACCTGGCCGTTCAGGTCGCGGAAGTCGTCCTGCAGCAGCCCGGCGATGGCGAAGCTCTCGCCGTCGCGCATCTCGACCGTGGTCGAGGTCTCGCGCCGCTTGAAGGCGTTGATGGTGAAGCCCTCGTTCTCCAGCGTCACCGTGTTGTCGATGGAGGAGACGGCGGCGTTGATCGTCAGGTTGACGACATCGCCGTCGACCACGACCGGCGTGAAGTTCAGCTCGACGCCGAAAGGCTTGTATTCGATGGTGATCCCGTCATCCGAGGCCACCGGGATCGGGTATTCGCCGCCGGCGAGGAACTTCGCCTCCTGTCCCGACAGCGCCGTCAGGTTGGGCTCGGCCAGGGTGCGCACCACGCCCTTCGACTCCAGCGCCTCCAGGAGCACCGCGAATTCCAGCGATCCGGCGGAAACCCCGATCCGGGCCCCGCCCTCCATGCCGGCCCCGACTGGTCACCGGGCCGGTGAGCCCGTTGGTGCCGTTCAGGAAGCCGCCGCTTTCGCCGCCGACCCGGTCGATGCCGAAGGCGACGCCGGAGCTGAGCGTCTTGGCCACCGAGCGCTGCATCTCGGCGAAGCGCACCTTCAGCATGACCTGCTGGGTGCCGCCGACGCTCATCAGGTTCGACACCCGCTCCGGCGCATAGCGGTTCGCCAGATCCAGCGCCCGGTCCAGCTTCTCGATGCTGGAGACGGTGCCCGACAGCACCACCCCGTCATTGGCGGTGCGCACCTCGATGGGCTCGCCGGGCAGGATCTGCTTCAGCCGTTCCTTGAACTCGGCGATGTCGGGCGTGACATGCACGTCGACATTGGAGATCAGCCGCCCGTCCGCGCCGAGCAGCGTCAGCGTGGTGCGGCCCGGCGCCTTGCCGAGCACGTAGATCGAGCGGTCGGACAGGGTGGAGATGTCGGCGATGCCCGGATTGGCGATGGAGAGCTCGGCGAAGGGCACGTCGCTCTCGACCACGACGGCCCGGTTCATCGGCACGTTCAGCGCATTGGCCGGAGAACCCTGCATCACCCGCAGCGATTGTGCTGCGGCCGGCGCCAGCGCCCCGCCGGCGAGCGCGAGCCCCAGCAGACCAGCCCTCCAGAACCGTCGCAATGCCATGTGACTTGCCCTTCCGCTCATGCCTCGCCGCAGGTCTTCAAGCGCCCGCTCTGGGACAAGGATGGCGGATCTGCCGATTTGGCGCAATCTTCAAATGGTTGTGCGGGGTTGCGCATGTGTATTAACGGCAACAGCCGCATGTCGTGCGGCGCAATCCCGTCAGGACGAGAAATTGCGCCGCTCAGTTGGTGCAGGCGATCGGGATCTCCACGACATCCTGTCCCTTGCGCATCCGGACCGAGCAGGACTTCGCCTGCTGCACCTGCGGCGCGGGGGCCGCGGCGACCACGCCGGTGATGTCGGCGGTATCGACCGGGGTGACATCGGCATCCGGCTCGTCCTGGTGTCCCACCATCGACAGCGACAGCTGCCCGGAGGATTGCGCCTGCGCCAGGATCGCCACCTGCTGCGGCGTCACCTCGACGGTGACGGTGCGCGCGACGATGGCCTGCCCGGCGCTGGCGTCATTGGCGGTCTGGTCGACGGCGATGACCCGCAGCTTGTTCTCGATCTGCCGCGTCATCCCGCCACCCTCGGCAGTGCCGGTCCAGATCACGTCGACATAGCTGCCCGGCTGCAGGAAGCCCGACACCCCGGTCTGCGCATTGACGCTGATCGCGAAGGCCCGCATCCCCTTCGAGACCACCAGCCCGACCTGCACCCCCGGCTCGGTCACCCGCGAGGCGAGCAGCGGCTCGAAAGCCTCGATCTGCCGGTTCATGTAGCGCGGACGGGTTTCGCCTTCGGGGAAGAGCATGGCCTCGTCCTGGAAGATGGTTTCCGGCAGCGCATTGGCGGGCCAGTAGATCTTCTGCACGTCATCCTTGGTGAGCGGGTCGCCGTAGTTGAGGGGTTTGTTGACGACATAGACCGCAGCCATCGGCCCCAGTTGCGCCCGCACCGCCCGCTCCTGCTCCAGCTCGGCCTGGGTGGTGGCGATGAAGCCTTGGGCCATGTAGACGGCTGTGCCGGCTAGGGCGAGGCCGATGAGAAGGACGATGGCGAAGACAAGACGCATTTTTACCCCGGTGTTGTGCGGTTAGACTTCATCGCGATAACCTGCCGTTCACAGCACGCTTCGTAACGACAGCTTAAGATATCTGAGCGATATGCGTTGAGCATCCGCTATTAGTCATCCTCGTTAGTTTTTACCGAATCTAAAACAGAGGCTGCCAGTGTATTGGCGGCTCCAGATGAGCTGGTGTACGCTGGGATGGTCACGAGCAAGCACATCCCGATCACGACAGCGGTCAAGACTATCAATTCAGTAGTTGCAGTGCCTGTCTCATCAGCGAGGAACCTTCTCCCGTTTTTCATTTGATCCTCGGCTTTGACCTCTTCAAGCGGTGCAAGATCGCTTGGGCACATCTTGCGATTTGTGCGGGGCAGCTGTGCTAGCTCCGAGGAGACTGCAAAAAGGGTCGCGCAGCCAAAGCGCGACCCTCGACTTGTGGCGGAAGCAGTAGATCCTTAGGATCAGTCTGCCGCGGTCTTAGCCTCTGTCATGGTGGTCCCGAGGTCGGTAACAAGCGAAGTGGACGCCGTTTGCAGGCCGCCCGAAACAGTCGTGATCACGACAATGCCCAGGCCCACGATCGCCGCGGTCAGCACGACCCAGTCAACCGTCACGGCGCCGGATTCGTCGTTGTGGAATTTCTTGAAGATGTTCAGGAGGGTCATGGCAGCTACCTATGCTCAGGGGAGGGATTGCTCTGTCCGTCTCGCCGTCGGCGCCTCGCGGTTTCTGTCTCCGCCCGGCCACCTGCTCGGCTTGGGTTGAGTTAGCCCCCGGAATGTGGCGGCACTTTGGTATTGCATGGGTTTTTTTCGGAAGCCGATGATTTGGCGAGGTTTTTTGTAACCGCATGAAATACCTTCCGGATTCCCGCAGCGCCGCCGCGCGGGCCGCCGCCGACTGTGGGAAAAGCGCCGAAATCCGGCGAATTTGCCTCGATTGGGCGCAAATTGTTGGCCCGCAGCAGGGTGATCCCGTAGGTTTTCCTGAGAACCGGGAAACAGCAGGCGGCGCGTCATGCGAGCAGCGATACGAGCCCTGAGCCTCGGCCTGAGCCTGGCCGCGCCGCTGGCCGCGCTGGCCGAGCCGGCGCCACCGCCCGCGCAGCCGGATTTCACCTTCCGCCGGGTGAAGCCGCCCGAAGCGCAGGCGGGAAAGCGCATCACCGTGCAGATCGACCCGGCGGAGCAGGCGCGGCGGCTGGCGGCACTGCCCAAGGTCATGCTGCGCCGGCCGACCGATCCGGCGGCGCTGCCGCCTCCGCCGGTCGGCGCGCCTTTCGCCGCCACGCCGAAAGGCGCCGCCTATGGCTGGTTCTGGGACACGGTGCCGGTGGCGCAGGGCGCGGTGCAGGGGCGCTTTCCCTTGGCGATGGCGATGCTGTCGCAGGGGCCCGGCGGGGTCTCGGTCGGGGCGCCGCGGCTGCAGCACCTGCAGGAGATCGCCGGCAAATACGGCATCGACATCCTGAAGGCGACGCTGGGCACCAGGGTCTCGCCCGCGCTGGTCCTCGCCGTGATCGGCATCGAGAGCGCCGGCCGCCCGGACGCGGTCAGCCATGCCGGGGCGCAGGGGCTGATGCAGCTGATCCCCGCCACCGCCAGCCGCTTCGGCGTCGGCGATTCCACCGATCCGGTGCAGAACATCGCCGGTGGCGTGGCTTACCTCGATTGGCTGATGGGCGAGTTCGACGGCGACCCGCTGATGGTTCTGGCCGCCTACAATGCCGGCGAGGGGGCGGTGCGGGCCAATGCCGGGGTGCCACCCTATGCCGAGACGCGGGACTATGTGCCCAAGGTGCTGGCGGCCTGGCAGGTGGCGCAGGGGCTCTGCCTGACGCCGCCGGAACTGGTCTCGGACCCCTGCGTGTTCAAGATCCTGTCGGCGGGGCTTTAGGGTCTGGAGAAGGAAGAAGGGGGGCTGTCTGCCCCCCTCGGGCTTCGCCCTCACCCCCCGAGGATATTTTCGGACAGAAAATGCCGTCAGACCGAGAAGGCGTCGGCCCAGTCGGGGTGTTTCTTGCGTTGGGCGTTGACGAAGGGGCAGAGCGACATGATGCGGAAGCCTTCGGCCCGCGCGTCCTCCACGAGGCGGGTGACCAGCGCCAGACCGGCGCCGGCGCCGCGGAAGATGTCAGGGACGGCGGTGTGGTCGGCGATGACCAGCACCGGCGAGGTGATGGAATAGGTGAGCTCCGCCTCCTCGCCGCCCTGACGGATCACGTAGCGGCCCTTGGAACCGCTGACCTCGCGGGTGATCTCGACCTCAGCCAACGATGGTCGCCTCGGTCGCGGCGCGCAGCTCGGCCTCGGTCACGCCCTCGGCGGTTTCGACGATGCGGAGCCCGCCTTCCACCACGTCGAGCACGCCCAGATTGGTGATGATCCGGTCCACCACCGCCTTGCCGGTCAGCGGCAGGGTGCAGGCCTTGAGCACCTTCGATTCGCCATGTTTCGAGGTATGGTCCATCACCACCACCACGCGGCCGACGCCCGCGACCAGATCCATCGCCCCGCCCATGCCCTTCACCAGCTTGCCCGGGATCATCCAGTTCGCCAGATCGCCATTCTCGGCCACTTCCATCGCGCCGAGGATCGCCATGGCGATCTTGCCGCCGCGGATCATCGCGAAGCTCTGCGACGAGTCGAAATAGGCGGTCTGCGGCAGTTCGGTGATGGTCTGCTTGCCGGCATTGATCAGGTCGGCATCCTCCTCGCCCTCATAGGGGAAGGGGCCCGTGCCCAGCATGCCGTTCTCCGATTGCAGCGTCACCGAGACGCCCTCGGGGATGTAGTTCGACACCAGCGTCGGAATGCCGATGCCGAGGTTCACATACCAGCCGTCCTGCAGCTCCTGCGCTGCGCGGGCGGCCATCTGGTTGCGGTCCCATGCCATGTCCGGTCCTCCCTCAGGCGCGCTTGCGCGTGGTGCGCTGTTCGATGCGTTTCTCGTGCTGGCCCTGGATTAGCCGGTGCACGTAGATCCCCGGCAGGTGGATCGCGTCGGGATCGAGCGCGCCCATCGGCACGATCTCCTCCACCTCGACGACGCAGATCCTGCCGCAGGTCGCTGCGGGCGGATTGAAGTTGCGCGCCGTCTTGCGGAACACGAGATTGCCCGAGGGGTCGGCCTTCCACGCCTTGACGATCGACAGATCCGCCACGAGGCCGCGCTCGAGGATATAGGTCTGGCCGTCGAAGTCGTGATGCTCCTTGCCCTCGGCGATCACCGTGCCGACGCCGGTCTTGGTGTAAAAGCCCGGGATGCCCGCGCCGCCCGCCCGCATCCGCTCGGCCAGCGTGCCCTGCGGGTTGAACTCGAGCTCCAGCTCGCCCGAGAGGTACTGCCGCATGAATTCCGCGTTCTCGCCGACATAGGAGGAGATCATCTTCTTCACCTGCCGGCTCTCCAGCAGCACGCCGAGCCCGAAGCCGTCCACGCCCGCATTGTTCGAGGCTACAGTCAGGTCTTTCGTCCCCGCCTCCCGGATCGCCGCGATCAGCAGTTCGGGGATGCCGCACAGGCCGAATCCCCCCGCCGCGATCAGCATGCCGTCGAACAGCACCCCCTCCAGCGCCGCCGAGGCGCTGTCATAGACTTTCTTCATGTCTCGCTCCCCAAACACTCCGGACAGTTGTGGCGAAGCCTCCCCAAGCTGTCAATCGCCGCACCGCAGCGCGAGGCTCAGCGGGTGGCGCGCAGCAGCTCCTTTCCCTCGCCCAGCAGGAGCAGCGCCCCGTCGGAGCCGAGGTCGAAGCCGCTGACCCGGCCCAGGAGCGCGGAGAAGGCGGCTTCGGTCTGCATCGCCGCTGCCGGGCAGGCCATGCGGGTGGCGGCGGGGGCGGCGACGGTCAGCGTCTCGCCGGTCAGGGTCAGCGCCGTGGTGTAGCGGTTGCAGGCCGAGCGTCCGGCGAGCCGGTCCCCCGCGACCTCCAGCGTCAGGCCCGAGCTCGGCATGCCTTCGAGCCGCGTCACCTGCCAGTCGCCCTGCAACAGCGACAGGGGATCGCCGCCGCAGCCGGTAAGCCGCTCCTCGCCGCGGATCACGCTGACGCTTTTGGGATAGGGCATCCCGGTCATGCTGTCGTGGCAGAGGAGCGGCAGCACCTCGACCGCCAGATCGGGACCCGCGTCATAGCGCAGCCCGTGCCCAAGGGCAGCGCTCGCGGCAGCGGGGTCTCCACCCTCTCGCCGCTCTCGCTCGACAGCACCATCCCCTCCGGCGCGAGGGTCAGCACCCAGCCGGGCTCGTTGCCGCGCGCGATCAGCGGCGCGTCCTCGGCGAGGGCGGGGGTGGCGAGGATGAGGCAGGCGAGGAGGGGGAGGATCATGCTGAGCTCCGGTTTGCCCCGAGTGTCACCCTGCGCCCCCCGCGCGTCAATCGGTGGCTTTACCCCGCCGTTGCGCCCGCTATGGTGCGCGAATCTGCCCGCGTGGTGAAATGGTAGACACTGGGGACTTAAAATCCCTTGGCCGAAAGGCCGTGCCGGTTCGAGCCCGGCCGCGGGTACCACATTTATCGCCTTCAAGTTTCTGTAGCGCCTCAGCCCGGGAAATGCGCGACATGGGTCTCCGCGGTGCGGCCGAAGTAGACCACGCGGCGGCCGGGGAAGGAGGCGAGGGAGCCGGCGCAGCCGGGGGCATTCGGCGTCTCGCTGAAGGCGACGCAGCTGTAGTCGGCCGGGCCGGGCCGGCCTGCGCCCGGCCGACGAGGCGTTCGATCTCGACGGCGCCGAAACCGGCGGCGATGGGGCCGGGGCGAGGTGCGGGTCCCGGGTCAGGCTGTCGCCGCGGGGCAGGCAGAAGCTCTGGCTGTTGCGGCGGTCGTCGATCGCGTAGCCCTCGAAGCCTGCGGCGACCAGCCGGGCGACGATGGCGGGGAAGTCGGGGCTGCCGTCATGGGCGGCCTTCAGGCAGGTTTCGGCAATGGAGAACCGGTCCGCCTTCATGGCGGCTCCGTACGTGACGGGAGTGGGCTTCGGGGTGTCCCGCTCAAGTCCTCCGCCTCAGCCCTGCTCGGCCCGCAGCAGCGGCCGTTGCAGCTCCGGCGGACGGTAGAGCCAGCCCGCGCCGGCGCGCTCGGCCAGCGCCCGGAGGCCGAGCGACAGCGGGATCGCCAGCGCCACCAGCATCGGCACGCCCCAGTAGCGTAGCAGCGGCAGGTCGGCGAGGAAGCGGCTGGCGGCGGCGGCCATCAGGCTGACGATGAGCACATGCGCGACATAGATCGGCAGGGTGTTGCGCCCGAGATAGCCGAAGGCCCGCCGCAGCGGCCCGACCCGCGCCAGCAGGATGGCGGCGGCGCAGCCGAGCAGTACGCCGAACAGGCAGAGCAGCAGCCGCCCCGGCCCGAGCAGCGCCGCCGGCAGCGCCTGCGACCCGATCTGCAGCGCGACGAAACCCGCGGCCCCGACCAGCCCGAGCCGCAGCGGCCAGCGGCCGAGCCCCTCGACGATCCGCGGCCCGTGCCAGGCTCCGGCGAGAAAGAATGGCGCGTAAAGCAACAGGTTGCGCTGGGCGAAGTTCTCCGGCTGCACCAGACCGCCGAAGGTCAGGGCCGACAGCGCCAGCACCAGTCCCAGCGCCGGGCGCTGCACCGGCAGCAGCGCCTTGGCGGCGAGGAAGTATAACGCCAGCGCCCAGATGAACCAGAGCCCCGAGTCGGGCGCGACCCAGCCGGTGAGCAGCTCGTGATAGCTCGTCCCCTCGGAAGGGGTGACCGCGTTGGTCTGGAGCTGGCCGTAGTAGAGCCAGCGGATCAGCGTCCAGAGCCCGAACAGCCAGACGAAGACCCGGATCCGGCGCCATAGCAGCCCCGCCCAGTCGTCGCGGATCGCCCGTGCGGCGAGGATGCCGGAGACGGTGAAGAACACGGGCATCCGCACCGGCTCGAACAGCGTGTTCAGCCGGGTGAAACCATAGGAGGCCAGCCCCGCCTCGCTCAGATACATCGTGGCATGCAGGCAAACCACCAGCAGGATCGACCCGCCCCGGGCAATGTCGAGCCAGTCGATTCTCTCGCGCGCCATGGGTCTCCTTCCGGTGAGCGTCGTTTTCGCCTCATGATTGTGTAGCGCACAACCCTTGCGGATTCGTCAACCGCAGACCCCTTTCCTGCGCGGTGATCCGCACAGCGGGCAGGGGATTTGCGCCGCAAAGCGTCATCGGGGGCGGAGGGGCGCAAGAACGCAGCTTTTGATGGCGGCGGTCGTCGCAGGGCCGAAGCGCTTCACCCGATGTTAAGCGGCAGGGGGTATTTCCCTTCCGGACGGGCAGACGCCCCAAGAGCCGGAGACGACAATGAAGCCGATGCTGATGTTGATCCTGACCGCCCTGGCGCTGCTGCTGGGCGCCCCCGGCCTGCAGGCCGCCGGGCCCGCCCAGCCGATCCAGGCCTTCGCCGAACAATCCGCCGCGGAATGGGCGGCCTTGCCGGTGCTGCTCGACGC
>NZ_PZKG01000135.1 GCF_003034985.1 Cereibacter changlensis JA139 | reverse complement strand
GCGAGGCCATCTGGGTGAGTTCGGGCAGGTCGTGCCCAAGGGAGCGGCCAACGCCGCCCGGCTGATCGCCATTGTGCAAGATGCCGACAGCGGCCTGCCCGCCGACGCTGTTGCCACTTTGACGGTGCTGGTCGCGGCGCTTTCGCATCTCGAGGCCGAGATCGGCAGGCTCGACGTCGAGATCGAGGCGCGTGCAAAGAAGAACGAGGTGGCCCGCCGGCTGATGACTGTGCCGGGCATCGGTCCCCTGATCGCCACGGCCATTGCGGTATTGGCCCCGCCGCCCGAGACTTTCCGCAAGGCGCGTGACTTGTTCGCGGGGGAAACGGTCCCCCGGACCGTTTCCTGATCCCGCTCACCCTGGCTTGGCCTCGTGCCACGGCAGCATTCGACGGGCGGCAAACAGAGGCTTGGGGCCACGACGAAGATGGGCGAGCGATCCCCGCGGCGCCTGCTGAGCATCGGCGCCAACAGCGTGATCATCAAACGCCACGTCCATGCTTCTGCCCGACCGGGCACATGGCTCGGCGGAATGTTGACGCGCAAGCCACCGATGCTGGTGCGTGTCGCATTGGCAAACAAAATGGCGCGGATCGTTTGGGCTCTGATGGCCCGAGGTGGCGTCTACAAGGCTCCGGCCGCGGCGGTGTAAATCGGCCGTCGGTCGCGAGGGCGTCGGAGCGTAAGAGGGCAAGGAGCAGTTTGGCGCAATCGTCGTGAGACGGGACCGGGAGAACCAGTGTGCAACAGAGTGCCTTCGAGCACGCGGCTTTGATCTGGACCCGACCCTCGGACACCATACGGGCCCGCAGCATGGTGACGGCTGCAAAAGAGGCCGGACACATGTCAGCACCCGATGGCGCGCCAAAGGAAGCTCTGAAGATCCCTCTTGCGCAAGGGGCGGTTACACATGTTGCACAGATCGGGTGATGACGGACCTCCCCTTTCGCCGGACAGACCTATCCTGCGACATTTGTGATAGGTGTGCCGAGCGCGGTGAAGCCGTTGAGGACGGCGACACGCACTTGGAACTCTGCAACCTGACGGTCGAACTGGCGCGCGGACAGGCGCTGACCCAGGAGCTTGATGCAGTGCATCTTGGTTTCGGCTCGGCTTCGGCGGTGATAGCCGCTCCATCGTCGCCAGATTGTCCGACCGACGCGCTTCGATGTGCGCAGGATCTCGTTGCGGGCGACAGCACCGGGGGTGTCTGGCTTCCAAGGTTTGGCGTTCTTGCGGGGCGGAATGATCGTGGCGGCGCCATGGGCTGCAATGGCGTCGTGGCATTTGCGGGTGTCGAAGGCGCCGTCGGCGGTGACGGTGGCAATCTCCTGCTCGGGCGGTAACTGGTCCAGCAACTCGGGCAGCATGGGGGCGTCGCCCACGTCACTGGTGGTGAACTCGGCGGCGCGGATCTCCAATGATCTCTCGTCGATGCCGATATGGATCTTGCGCCATACACGGCGCTTCGTGCCGCCGTGTTTGCGGGCGTTCCACTCCCCTTCGCCCTCGACCTTGATGCCGGTGCTGTCGATCAGCAAGTGCAGCGGACCGTCCGAGCCGCGGTAGGGGATGTTCACCTTCAGGGTCTTCTGGCGGCGCGACAGCGTGCTGAAGTCGGGCGCCGCCCAGTCCAGGCCGATCAGACGTAGCAGGCTCTCGACGAACCCCGTCGTCTGACGCAACGCCATGCCGAACAGCACCTTCATCGTCAGGCAGGTCTGGATCGCGGCGTCACTGTACTCGGGCTGGCGGCCACGCTTGCCAGTGGGCGCGGCTGCCCATGTAATGGTGGGATCAAACCAGATCGCCAGTGAACCGCGGCGCTTGAGCGCCTTGTTGTAGCTTGGCCAGTTCCGGGTCTTGTAGGTCGAGGGTGTCCGTCTGCTCATGCAGCCCAGTTACCACGCTGGACTCACGAGATGAATCCCTCGGCCGATTTGCGCAACAGCGCCGTCCCAGCCGCTAAAGGGTTGATTAGCTGCGATCGCGATGCTGCGGTATTCGTAGCGCCGGGCGATCAGTTCGAAGAGCACGCCTGTCTCGGCCTGATCCTTGTGGGCGTAGGTGATGTCGTCAAGGATGATCAGGTCGAACTTGTCGAGCTTGGCCAACGCGGCTTCGAGGATCAGATCGCGGCGGGCGGCCTGAAGGCGCTGCACCAGATCGCTGGTGCGGGTGTAGAACACACGGTGGCCGGCCTCGATCAGGGCATGGCCGATGGCACAGAGGACGTGCGTCTTGCCCGTGCCGGAATTGCCGATGGCGATCAGGTTGCCGCCACCCTCCAGCCAGTCGCCGGCCGCGAGAGCCTCGACCCGGGCGCGCGGCAAGGTCGGCAGCGCCTTGAAGTCGAAGGTCGCCAGCGTCTTGCCGGCTGGAAGCTGCGCCTCGTTCAGATGGCGCTGGATGCGGCGCATGTCGCGTTCGGCCAGCTCGTATTCCGCGAGGACGGCCAGAAAGCGGGCAGCGGGCCAGCCTTCGGCATCGGCGCGGGGGGCGATCTCGGTCCAGAGTTTGTGGAAGCTAGGCAGGCGCAGCGCGGTCAGCATGCCTGGCAGCGTGTGGATGTCGATCTCGCGGGAGGTCATGCGCAGGCTCCCAGAAGGGCATCGAAGCTGTCGAGCGAGGGATGGGCGACGGCGACATCCCTTGGCAGCGCCGTTTGCTTCGGGCTCAGGCGGAGCATCAGCAGGTCAGGATCTGGCGCCCGGCTGGCGCCAAGATCATCCGCCAGGAGATGCGCGAGCTCCGCCTCGCAGGCTTGGTCGTGGGCGATGAACAGCAGGTCGACCATCCGGCGGCAGGCGTCGCGGCGGGTCAGATCGCGCTGCAGCACCTTCCAGGCCTCAGCGTATTCGGTTCGCGGGAACAGGCTGTCGCGGTAGATCGAGCTCCACAGGGCTTGCGGTTTGCGCCGCAGGGCATGGATGACGTTATGGTAGTTGATGACAGGCACGCGATGGCCATTGCCGCGACCTCGCGCCCTTGTATGGGTGACGACCAGGGTGCTGCCGAGAAAGGCCTCAAGGCGATCGTCGTAAAGGTGGACCCGCAAGCGCTGCCCGATCAGCTGCTACGGGGCGCTGTAGAAGATGCTCTTGACCAGAAAGCCGCCGGTGCGGGTGACCGGAACCACGGTCTCGGTGAAGTCGGTGGTGCGACGGGGCGGCAGGGGCTTCAGATGTGCGCGTTCCGCCTGAATGGCGGCCGCCCGCTGCCGGTTGCGCCGCGCCACCAGGATGTCGATGAAGCGCTGGTAGTCCTCGATGCTGGCGAAGTCGCGGCTGCAGCGCAGAATCAGCGCCTGTTCTGGGACTCCACCGCGCCGTTCTCGTGCGCCTCGCCGCGGTTGTTGCGGCTGGCGTCCATGCCGTAATGGCCGACGAAGCCATTGTAGCGCTTGGTGATGTCCTCGCGCTGGTCTGCGGTCAGATTGCGGAAAGCGGCCGAAAGGCTGTCGGTCCGATGCTCCTGCGGCGCTCCGCCGAGGGACCACAGCGCCTGCTGCAAGTTCTCGGCAAGCGCCGTGAAGCTTTTCCCCGCCCAGGACCACAGCGACATGCTCCCACCGGCTGTAGACCATGACGAAGGGGTAGAGCAGATGCGGGAATGGCTGGCCCGCGCTTGTCACCTCCAGCTCCTCGGCATGGGTGAAGTCCGACTGGGCCATGCGGCCCGGCTCTGGCGTCTGGCGGAAGATGATGTCGCGCTCGGGCCCGTTCAGCGCCCGCCACTGCCGCACCCGCCGTTCCAAGGTGCGCCGGATCCGATCGTCGGGGAAGGCCAGCGGGTGCAGGCCTGCAAGGCGCTGTCCCTCTCCAGCAAGGGAAGGATGTTGCCCTCCCAATAACCTTCGAGGGGATCGGCCACCGTGCGCCCGTGAACGATCTTGCGGTTCGAGGGCAGCGTCGGATTGGCATCGAACCGTCGGGCCGTGCGCTCGCTGAACCCGGCGCGGGCGGCCGATGTGCGCTGACTGTGCTTCGGGAGGTCGGACATGTATAATCTCAATTGCTGGTCTTTGATGGATCTGTAGGCCAACCCGGGTCCTCCGTTTGACGGCAGAGGAACCTGGCTTACCAACCCGCAGCGACCAGCACCTTCCTTGAAATCACTCAGGCCGGTGGGGCTGCCCTCCAGACGGGCATGCCCGTCTGGAGGGCAGCCCCACCGGCCAAGGTGGTTGCCGGCACCGGCCAAGCTGGTTGTCGCTGAACATTGAAGGTCGGCTCCGAAAACCTGCACGCCCAGTCACATCCTGGGCTCCGGACAGTCGGCGCCGCCCGGTCGAGGAGGCTGCCGATCCGTCTCGGATGGCGCGCGGCGGGCTCGATCCGGAGGGTCGTCCCTTCTCTGCAACCGGCCAAGGAAGTCACGGGGGCGCTGCATTCAGGGGCGACACTCGACGCAGCCCTTGAAATATGATTTTGAAGTCTACGCCGCCTCGTGCGGAATGGATGTCTGGCTGCGCCGGGCGCTGCTTGTTCACGGGTGATAAGGAGAAACGTGCACGCTTTCATCATCAACCTTGCGGAAGAGAAATGCCGGCGCGCGTTTCAGGAGCGCCAGATGCGCAGGCTGGGGCTCGACTTCACCTTCACCGTGGCCGTGCCCGCGGCGGGGCTGGCGGCCGGCGAACGGGCTCGGTACTGGGGGTCCTGGCAACGACCGTTGCGGCTGACCGAACGGGCGTGTCTTCTCAGCCATCTCGATCTCTGGCGGCGCATCGCGCGCGGCGCCTCCCCCGTGCTTGTCCTCGAAGATGACGCCCTGCTCGCGGAGGGTGTGGCGCAGGTGCTTGCGGGGATCGAGACGCTGTCGGGGGTCGATCACGTGTCGCTGGAAACCCGGGGGCGGCGGAAACTGGTCGCCCGCGCACCGATGATGCGCGCCGGCGAGGTCCGGCTGCGCCGCCTCTATCAGGATCGCAGCGGCGCCGCGGCCTATGTACTGTTTCCCTCGGGCGCCCGCAGGCTGATCGGCGCGGTGGAGCGCCGCGCCGGGCTGTCGGATGCGGTGATCTGCGCCACGCGGGGCCTGACCAGCTATCAGGTCGATCCGGCGATGGCGATCCAGCTCGACCAGTGCGAAGGCCTCGGGATCGAGCCGCCGCTGCAGACGGTTTCGGCCATCGACAGGGAGCCGCGCGCGAAGCGGAAGACCTTCGCCCAGACCCGGCGACGGATCGCGGCGCAGCTCTGCATGCTGGTTCGGCGCGTCGCGGTGCTGGGTCGGGCGGAGTCGCGGCTGATCCAGCCGTCGGCAGCTTTCGGTTGCGGCTTCCAGACGCCGGAGTGGCCCTGTCCGACGGAGGCGCAGAACAGATGGCTCGCGGCGGTCCAGTCATGATCGGCGCCGGGATGCCGAAGGCGCAGCACGGCGCGGCGCCGCGCAAGACGATACGGGTGAGCGATTTTCGGCAGAGCGCCGTAACCGGGGCGCCGAGGCTCTCCTGTCTGCTCGAGGGGGAAGGCCTGCCCGAACGGCTCTGGTTCGACATCCAGTCGGGCGCGGTGGGTCCGCTGGCGCTGACCGAGCCGAACTGGGCGGCCATTGCGCTGATCTATCCGGCGATGCTCACCGGCCGCGACCTGCGGATCGAGGCGTCGCTGTCGCCCCGGCTGCTTTCCGCGCTGCGCGGCGATCTTCAGGACCTGCTGCTGGCCTATGATCCGCGGCTGCGCCGCATCGGCATTCATGCGCAGGCCGGCATTCTGCCCCCCGAGCTGCAAACCACAGGTGGCGCGGCTTCCGGCTTTTCCGGCGGGGTGGACAGTTTCGCCACCTGGCTGCTCTACACCCGGCCGGACGTGCCGGCCGCGCTGCGGCTGACCCATGTCTCGCTGCACAACGTCGGCGCCTTCGGTCCGCGCGCGGGGGCGCAGGCCGCCTTTGCGGCTTCGGCGCGCCGGCACGCCGAATTCGCGGCAGGGCAGGGGCTGGCCGCGCTGCAGGTCGATTCGAATCTGGACGACCTGTTCCGCCCGATCGATCCGAATTTCGACCACAGCCACAGTCTGCGCAACGTGGCGGTCGCCCATATCTTCGCCGACAGCCTGCAATATTATCTCTGCTCCTCCGCCTATCCCTATGACCAGATCGGCATCGCTGGGCTGCGCGCAGCGAAGGCGCTGTCGACGGCCTATCTCGATCCGCTGTTGCTGCCGCTGCTGTCGACCGAGCGGCTGACTGTGATCTCGGCCGGGGCCGGTCTGACGCGGCAGGACAAGATCGCCCTGCTGGCCGACGATCCGCTGGCGCAGCGCCAGCTGGATGTCTGCACCTCCTCGCCGGCGGAGCGCGCGAGGGCGGGGCGGCTGAACTGCTCGGACTGCAAGAAATGTCAGCGCACCATCGTCACGCTCGACGCCCTGGGCAAGCTCGACCGCTTCGCCGCAGTGTTCGATGTCGAAGGCTATCGGGCTCGGCGGCGCAAGGTGCTGTCGCGCATCCACCGCAAGGCGCTTTCCGGCTCGACCACCGACCGGGCGGTGATGGTCGTCCTGCGGCGCGAAGGGGTGCGGGTGCCGGAGCTCTGGCCGCGCGTCGCGGCGCTGGCAGTGCGCGGCCTCACCCTGCTGCGCCTGCGCCGATGAGCCGGGCCGACGCCTGCCGCGCGTTCCTCGCGCCGGCGCGACCGGAGTGGCGAGCCGCTTGCGAAGTCGCGCCGGGCCGTGCGCTGGCCCATCTGCGCCATCCCGAGGGAACGGATCTGATCGCCCGATCACAGCTCGGGCAGGAGATCGACCTCTACGAGCGCCCCGGCGCCAGGCCGCCGCTCTTCGTCTCCTACTACACCGCCGATACGCCCTATGCCGCGCTGGCGGCGCGGCTGGCGCGATCGCTCGACCGGCTGGGCCTCGCACATCGCATCGAAGCGATCCCGTCGCGCGGCAGCTGGGTCGCCAATACCGGGCTGAAGGCCGGTTTCATCGCTCGGGCCTGGACGGAAAGCGACCGGCCGATCTGCTGGATCGACGCCGACGCCGAGCTTCTGCGCCTGCCGCATGTGGTGTTCGATAACCCCTTCGACATCGCGCTGGTCCGGCGCCACGGCTGGTACGACATCTCCAGCTTCGTCTATCTCGGCAAGACCGAGGCGGCGGGCGCGCTGGTGCAGCGATGGGCCGAGTTCTGCGCCGCCCATCCGCAGGTCTGGGACCAGGTGCTGCTGACCCTGGCCTGGCAACATGTGGCGCAGCGGCAGGATATGGCCAGCCTGTGGCTGCATGACGGGATCTTCCGCTTCCCGCGCCCCTGGCTGCGCGACCTGCGCGACCGTCTGCTCAACTATCCGTCGCGACGGAAGATCCGTCCCTTCGTCGATCAGAAGCAGGCCTCGCGTCAGCTGAAATCCGTGATCGACGGCGCGGCGCGCCGGCCGGGCGAGCGCGGCTCCGACGATCTGTCGCCGGCCTTCCGCGCCATGCTTGCTGCGCACCGCTTCGACATCGATCCCGAGGTGGCGATGGCGCTTTGGCCGGCGACGTGACCTCTCAGAATCTGCTGCACAGGGCCGCCTCCAGACAATCGGCAACCGCGGGCAGGGCGCGGAAATAGCCGAAATCGCCGTCTTCGGCGCGGAACAGCGGGTCTAGCCGTCCGTCGGAAGGAGCATCGGTCGCCGCGATGTCGGCGCGGCCGATGGCCGCGGCATAGTCGCGGAACTTGAAATCCGGGTCTTCCGGGGCGTCGAGCATGCGCAGCCGCCAGTTCGGCAGGCCGAAGCAGTCGGCTGCGACCAGCCCGTGCAGGCTGGACGAGACGATCTGCGCGCAGTCGCCGATGCGGCGCAGGGTTTCCAGCGGGTCGCCATTCACCGGGATGAGCGTGGCCTGCGGCGTCCCGGCCAGCAGCCGCGCCCCCAGATCACTGGCCGCGTCACGGTAATGCAGCACGATGCCCCAGTGGAACCGCTTGGGTCCAGTGGGGCGGTGCAGCCGGTCGAACAGCAAGCCGGGATCGCCGAAGGGCACGGGATGCCGGTTTCCCAGCCGCTGCGCCGTCAGCGGGCCGCGCAGCGCCAGGGGCGCGACGAGGGCATCGCTCACGCCGCCGCCTCCGGTCAGGCAGCCCGAGCCCCAGATCGACACCGGCGTCAGGCGCAGCCTGAGCAGCCGCTTCCAGCGCCGCTCGGCGATCATTTCGACGATGCTGCCGATCGCCGCCAGATCGCAGCCCGACACGCGCGCATGCACGACCTGCCGCCCGGTGAGGCGGGCGACAAGAAGCGGCGAGATGTCGTCGCCGAAGTTGATCTCGCCATTGCGGCGACGGCTGTAGAACAGCCGGAGGACTGATTTTCGCACCTTTGCCCCTGCGCCGCGCGGTTGCAGCTGCAATAAGGCAAAATCGCTCTTGAGCAAAGCCGCCCGGCAGACCATCAGGCAGGGCATGGAGCATCGCAGAGGGAGAACGGGATGAGACGCAAGCCGGGACTGCTGCGCCGCCTCCTCTCGCTGAACCAGCACCGCAAGCGCTTCGGCGCGAAACTTCCGGCAGAGGAGGCCGATCTGGCGGCGATGAAGCGCCGGATCATCGAGGCCGGCGCGCCGAAGCAGACCCGTGGTTCCGAGAAATCCCTGCCGCAGCATCTGGAGAACCTGCGCTGCGAATTCTCCGGCCAGCCGGAGTTGCTCTACGTCCATGCCGAGCTGATCGTGCTGATCCGGCGCGGCTATCGAACCGATGAAAGCTTCGCCCGCCTGCTGCGGCTCTGGGAGGCGGAGGGCGATTTCCTCTGCCAGCGGCTCGACCTGCGCTGGCTGGTTTCGGCCTGCGACAGCTTTGCCGAGCATCATCCGGATCCGGCGCAGCGCGCCGTCGCCGCTCTCGTCTCGCTGCTGACCAACAGCGTGAAACTCTACGAGACCGAGCGCTTCATCACCGCCGATGTGACGCGTCCCGACCCGGCGCGTCCCGACCCGGCGCGCATCGACCGGCTGCAGACCGAGCTCGTCCCGCTGTTCGGCGGACTGTCCTGCTTCACCGTCGGCACCGATGACACGCTGCGCAACCTCTACTGGCGGCTTGAGCCGTTCTTCGCGCTGAAGCCGGCCGGGCCGGTCCTGAAGGCGGCCTGGGACCGGATGCAGACGGAAGACACGGCCTTCGCCCGGCTGCGCGCCCTGCACCGGCGGGAGCGCACCGCCTGGTGGAGCGACTGATCGCCGGCGCTGCGCCGCCCGGAAACCGATCATCCTGAGCAGAAACGATCGCCTTGGCCCGGCCGCCCCCATCGCTCACTCGGCGACCTTTCCGAGGTCCCGGCAGCAGCCGCTCAGGGCACGCTCCAGCTGATGCGTCAGGATGGGCTTGCCGAGAAAGGCGAGCGGTTTCACGACCGCGAGGGGGCAGGGCGTCGCGGTGATCGCGCACCAACTCGCCATGGGACGAGAGCCAGCGCGTCGCGCCGTCCGGCAGGGTGAGGCGATGCGAGAAGGCGACGCTGGTGTGCTCCGGCGCGTCCATCACGTCGTCGAAGGCGGCCTGCACCCCTGCGCGGTCCTCGGCATGGACCCGGGCGAAGTAGTCGTCGGCAGGCAGCGTGCCGGCGAAGAGCCCCGCACCGCGCCGAGCCCGCAGGCTCGCCAGCCGTCGGAAACCGCATCGGAAGCAGTCGTCGCTCCCTGTCGGTGCAGGGTCCAGCTCCCCGTTTGGTCTTGCCAGGCGCTCGGCGGCGCAGTGGCGCGCGCGAAGCCGCGGACCGAATGATCAGGGGGCAGCGACCATCCCGACCGTTTGAGCGCTGGATCGACGGCGTCACGCGGGGACGCTCGTCGCGCGGAGCAACAGGCTCCATCATGACGCGGTGCGGTCTTGCGGCGATCCAGAGGCGTGGGCAAACCCGGGAACCGATCCGTCCTGCTGGCGAGTCGACCGGCGTTATGGCACAATGGACGCACCGCAACCCGGGGCATCCGATGTGGAAGCTTGCCGCAGCCCTGCTCATGGCCTGTCCCGCCTTCGCCGCCGGGTTGCCGGGGGTCGTGCGTCGGGGA
>NZ_PZKG01000134.1 GCF_003034985.1 Cereibacter changlensis JA139 | reverse complement strand
CCCCGGACCCCCACCCCGAGGATATTTGAGGACAGAAAATGTCAGGAGAGGGTGGTGGGGGGAAGGGCGGCGAGTCTCGCGAAGAGCTGGGTGATGCCGGTGGTGTCGATGTTGGCGAAGGCGATGCGGAGCTGGCGCTGGCCCTCGGGCGAGCCTTCGGGCTGGAACATGGTGCCGGGCAGCATGAGGATGCCCGCCTCGTGCACGAGGCGCTTGGCGAGCTGGTCGGAGGGCAGGGCGAAGGGGTGTTCGACATAGGCGAAATAGGCGCCGCAGCCAAGGAGCCGCCAGCCGGTGAGCGCGGCGAAGCCGCCGGTCATCGCGGTGCGGCGGGCGAGGATCTCGGCCCGCTCACCCGCGACCCATTGCCCGAGGTTGCGCATGCCCCAGAGCGCGCCGATCTGGCCGAGCTGGCTCGGGCAGATCGCCACGGTGTCGAGGAATTTCTCGACCTCGGCCAGCCGCGCCTCGGAGGCGACCACGGCGCCGACGCGGTGGCCGGTCAGCCGGTAGGCCTTGGAGAAGGAATAGAGCTGGATGAAGCTGTCGGGCCAGTCCGGATCGGTGAAGAGATCATGCGGCGCGCCGGAGCGGCTGTCGAAATCGCGGTAGGTCTCGTCGACTATCAGCGCGAGGCCGCGGCTGCGGGCGAGGTCGCGGAAGGCCGCCAGCGTCTCGGCCGGGTATTCGACGCCGCCGGGGTTGTTGGGGCTGACCAGCACGATGGCGCGGGTGCGCGGGGTGATGAGCGCCGCCGCCGCCTCCGGGTCGGGGATCAGGCCGGGGCCGGCGGCGAGCGGCAGGGTGGTGACGCCCTGCATGTCGAGCCACATCTTGTGATTGAAGTACCAGGGCGTCGGCAGGATCACCTCGTCGCCCGCGCCGGCGAGGGTGGACATCACCGCGGTGAAGGCCTGGTTGCAGCCCTGGGTGATGGCGACCTGCGTGGGCGCGATGGCGCCGCCGTAGGCTGCCGACCATTGCGCGGCGATCTCCTCGCGCAGCGCGGGCAGGCCGAGCACCGGGCCGTAGAGATGCGCCTGCGGGTCGTGCAGCGCCGCCTCGGCCAGCGCCTCGCGCAGGGCCATCGGCGGCGGATCGACCGGGGCGGCCTGGCTCACGTTGAGCAGCGGGCGGTCGGGCGGGAAGACCGCGCCCGCCAGCCAGCGCCGCGCCTCCATCACCGGGGGCGGGAAGGTCGCGGCCATGGCGGGGTTGAGCGGCAGGGTCATCGGGCGGGCTCCGGGCAAGGGTCGCCCTGTTGGAGCAAGCTTTGCCGCCCGGTGCAAGGGCTTCCGATGCGGGGGCCGGCGGCGCTGCGGCCGCCGGAGCAGGGTCAGTCCTTGCCGCGGTAGGGCTCGACGTATTGCAGCGCCATGTCCCAGGGGAAGAAGATCCAGGTGTCCTGGCTGACCTCGGTGATATAGGTATCGACCTGCGGCCGGCCCGAGGGCTTGGCATAGACCGTGGCGAAATGCGCCTTGGGATAGAGCTTGCGCACCAGTTCCAGCGTCTTGCCGCTGTCGACCAGATCGTCGACCACGAGGATGCCGGTGCCGTCGCCCATCAGCTCGGCCTGCGGGGCCTTGATGACATGCGGCGCGGTCTGGGTCTGGTGGTTGTAGGATTTCACGCTGATCGTGTCGACCGTGCGGATGTCGAGCTCGCGGCTGACGATCATCGCCGGGACCAGCCCGCCGCGGGTGATGCCCACCACGGCGCGCCAGGCGCCGTTGTCGGGGCCGAGCCCGTCCAGACGCCAGGCGAGGGCGCGGCCGTCGCGGTGGATCTGGTCCCAGCTGACGTGGAAGCCTTTTTCATGGGGCAGGCGATCGTTCATGGTGCTCTCCTAGGTGGCAGCGATCTTGAGGCCCAGAAGGGCCAGCAGGCCGCCGAATCCACGGTCGATGCTTGCCTTCAGGCGGAGATAGGCGCGCCGGGGACGGTCGAAGGAAAAGAGCCGCGCCACAAGCACGTTGCAGGCGACCTCGTTGAGAAAGACGACGCCGAGCAGGGCGGCGATGACCCAGGGCGCGGCGCCGGCAGGCACGGTGCCGAGGAAGACCGCGCCGAAGAACACGGCGGGTTTCGGGTTGGAGAGCTGCGTGAGCAGCCCCAGTCGCAGCGCCGAGAGCGGGCTGCGCGGCAGCCGCCCCGTCTCGCCCATGTCGAGCGGCGTGGCGGCGTGGCGCCACATCTGCAGCGCGATCCAGCAGAGATAGAGCCCGCCGGCGAGCTTGAAGCCCCAGAGCAGGGCGGGGGCGGTCTGGAACAGCAGCGCCAAGCCGAAGAGCGCGGCGCAGGCCCAGAACACCGCGCCGAGGCCGAGGCCCACGCCGAGGAAGACGCCGGTGCGCAGGCCTTCGGTGATCCCGGTGCGCGCCGCCATCAGCACGGCGGGGCCGGGGCTCGCGGCGGCGGCCAGATGCAGCGCCCATGCGGCGATGAACGCTGCCAGCGTCATGTCAGTGGTCTTTCTTCGTGGCGTCGATGTCGGGCGCATCGACCGCCTTCATGCCGACGACATGATAGCCCGCATCGACATGCAGCACCTCGCCGGTGGTGCCCGAGCCCAGATCCGAGAGCAGGTAGAGTGAGGCCTTGCCGACCTCTTCCTGCGTCACGTTGCGGCGCAGCGGCGAGTTCAGCTCGTTCCACTTCATGATGTAGCGGAAATCGCCGATGCCGGAGGCGGCCAGCGTCTTGATCGGACCGGCGGAGATGGCGTTGACGCGGATGTTGTCCTTGCCCAGATCCTCGGCGATGTATTGCACCGAGGTCTCCAGCGCGGCCTTGGCCAGACCCATCACGTTGTAATGCGGCATGACCTTCTCGGCGCCGTAATAGGTCAGGGTCAGCAGGCTGCCGCCATTGGGCATCATCGCGGAAGCGCGCTGGCAGACGGCGGTGAAGGAATAGACCGAGATGTCCATCGTCATGCGGAAGTTCGCCGCCGAGGTGTCGACATAGCGGCCGCGCAGCTCGGTCTTGTCGGAGAAGCCGATGGCGTGGACGACGAAGTCGAGCGTGCCCCAGCTGTCCTTCAGCTGGGCGAAGAGCGCGTCGAGCGAGCCTTCGTCGGCCACGTCGCATTCGATCATCGTGGTCGAGCCGATGCTGGCGGCCAAGGGTTCGACCCGCTTCTTCAGCGCCTCGCCCTGATAGGAGAAGGCCAGTTCCGCCCCCTGGTCGGCGCAGCATTTCGCGATGCCCCAGGCGATGGATTTGTCATTGGCCAGGCCCATGATGAGCCCGCGTTTTCCTGCCAGCAAGCCGTTGGACATGGGAAGAGCCTCGCCTTTTTTCGATGCGTTGATGAAGTGGTTTAGGCGATCCCGCGCGGCGCATCAAGGGCGCGGGACATGGCGCATCTTGCCGCTGGCGGGCGAGGGGTCTAGCCTTGCGGCGCGGCCGGCTTGGCCGGGGTTTTCGGGAGAGCGGGCGGATGGACAGATCGGGTATCTTTGCAGGCGACGATCCCTTCGCCATCGCGCGGTCCTGGCTGGCCGAGGCCGAGCCCCTGGAGCCGAACGACGCCAACGCGATCGCCCTCGCCACGGTGGACGGGACGGGACTGCCCAACGTGCGCATGGTGCTCCTGAAGGATATCGAGCCGGCGGGCTTCGTCTTCTATACCAACTACACCTCGCGCAAGGGCCGGGAGATCGAGGTCAGCGGCAAGGCCGCCTTCGTGCTGCACTGGAAGTCGCTGCGCCGCCAGATCCGGGTGCGCGGCCTGACCTCGCGCGAGGAGGGGCCGCAGGCCGACGAGTACTACGCCTCGCGCTCGCTGAAGAGCCGGCTGGGGGCCTGGGCCTCGCGGCAGAGCCAGCCTTTGTCGTCGCGCACCGCGCTGATGGCCGAGGTCGCCAAAGTCACGGCGAGCAAAGGAACAAACCCGCCGCGACCGGCGTTTTGGGGTGGTGTGCGGATAACCCCCCTCGAGATCGAGTTCTGGGCAGACGGCGCGTTCCGTCTGCACGACCGGTTCCGGTGGGAAAGATCCACGCCCGAAGAAGGCTGGAAAATCGAGCGGTTGAACCCGTGAGCTTCAGGCTTCGCTCCGTAAAGGTGAGAATTTTGTGAGAGTTTTGGACTTGAATCCGCCGTCCGATTGACGGCACTACTGATAGCCTGGGGGCTCATCTGGGGAAACGGCTCTGGACATGATTGATGACGATAAGGCTCTGCAGACCGTGCATGGCCGGGTGAAATGGTTCGACCCCGCGAAAGGCTTCGGCTTCATCGTGACGGAAGAGTCTGGGGCGGACATCCTGTTGCACGCCAACGTCTTGCGGAACTACGGGCAGAGCTCGGTGGCCGATGGCGCCGGGATCTCGGTCAAGGTCCAGATGACCCAGCGCGGGGTGCAGGCGGTCGAGGTGCTCAAGATCGAGCCGCCGGTCGGCACCGCCTTCCACCTCAGCGAGGACAGCGAGCTCGCCACCCCCGAGGAGATCGCGGCCCGCCCGCTGGAGCCCGGCCGGGTGAAGTGGTTCGACAAGGGCAAGGGCTTCGGCTTCGCCAATGTCTTCGGCCGCTCGGAAGACGTTTTCATCCACGTCGAGGTGCTGCGCATGTCCGGCTTCGCCGATCTGGCCGCGGGCGAGGCGGTGGCGCTCAGGATCATCGAGGGCAAGCGCGGCCGCATGGCGGTGCAGGTGGTGTCCTGGGAAGCCGCGGCGCGGGAGCCGGAATGAAGTCGCTCGTCCTCGCCCTGCTGCTGGCTCCGGGTCTGGCGCAGGCAGCCTGCCGCGAGGACACGGTGGAGCTGCGCGGCCCCGGCGGTTCGGCACGCTTCACGGTCGAGATCGCCGACACGCCCGGCGAGCGGGCGCAGGGGCTGATGAACCGCGAGTCGATGCCACGCTCGCATGGCATGCTGTTCCTCTACGAGCAGCCTCAGCCCGCCAGCTTCTGGATGAAGAACACGCTGATCCCGCTGGACATGATCTTCGCCGGGCCGGACGGCACGGTGAAGACCGTGCACGAGAACGCCGTGCCGCTGGACGAGACCGCCATCCCCGGCGGCGACGGCATCCTCGCGGTGCTGGAGATCAACGGCGGGCTGGCGCGCCGCATGGGCATCGCGCCCGGCACCGTGCTGCGCCACCCGGGCCTCGACCAGTCTGCCGCCGCCTGGCCATGCGCCGAATAACGGCTTTCCAACCCGCGTTTTCGGCTGTAGGAAGCCGCTGACGGAGTGTAGCGCAGTCTGGTAGCGCGCCTGCTTTGGGAGCAGGATGTCGGGGGTTCGAATCCCTCCACTCCGACCATCATCCTTTATTTCAACAAAATCAACAGCTTAGCCGGTTCTGATGGATGGCGTGTGTTACAGTCTTGTGGCTGATCCACATCGCCTAGGCGGAGCTGCGAGAGTGAGATCGGCACGATATGCGAAGGCCCCGCCGGGGTGCTGGCAGGGCCTCGATTCGACGGCTCTAGAAGAACGACGTTGCGGGGCGGGGCGATCCGGAGTGCAGCGCAGCGCGGGGGTAGGCGGTCTATCTCAGGCTGCTTCGGCAGTGGCGACGTGTTCAGGCTCGTCTTCCCAGTAACCGAAGGACTGCGCCAACTTGACCAGACGGCGCATCCTAGCGCGAGCGAGGCTCAGGTAGTGCGCCCGTCCCTTATGGTTGACCGTGATGTAACCAGACTGGATACCTGAAATTTCATCTTCGATCTGGCGAAGGTGGTAGTCGAGGATCGCGCCCCGGTCAGGATCGGACATCATGTGCAGCGCTCGGGCGCTCGGGAGATAATGCGAACGGGTGCCCATCATGCCGCCTCTTCGCACTCGCGAAGGAAAGCATCCACGGCACCGCGCACACGGGCGCTAGGGTGGTGGTTAAGCATCATAAGCATGTCGGCCGCCTCGTCATCATTCAAAGCAAGGACGAAGTTACGGAGCGCAACATCGATAGCGTGGCGGGACTCGCGGGCCTCGCGGAACGCTTCGAAGGTGGTAATAGTGGTGGTCGTCATGGTCGTCTCCTTCTGGGGTTGGGGTGGATAGTGACTCGCCTATAGCGAGACCTTCGTAGGAAGAACGTAGGATTCTATAGGATTCTTATAGGATCCTGTGCGCGGCCCGGTCGTCGCTGTTCACGCGGCCTCCGCCTCGTCGGGCCGAACGGATTCCGGCCAGACGTTCGCGATCTCGCCCAGGTTGATCTTGATCCAGCTCGCGCGATCCACGGGAAGCTGATCTACGCGCAGCAACTCGGTGATCAGCCGGTCATAGGCCTCATCGCTCAGATAATGCTCAGTCGGTTCGTTGGTCATGTCGCGCTCGCGGTTCAGGGTTTGATGCCCCGAGACTCGCAGGACGTCAGGCCTAAATCAAGTTCGATTTTAGCCTAAGCCATTGATTTTATTGTAAGTAAGTCATGACTTACTACCTGTTGGGCTGTTCAGAAGATCGCCAGCTTCGCCCGTTCTGCGTCTTCAATCTGCCGCTTGTCCCTGCGGCGGTTTTGCTGATCGACCTTGTTCGCCTCCCGCTCCCTCTGCACTTGGTCAGGGCCGCGCTTGGCCTTCGATGCTTTTTTCTGCGCCCGCCGGTGTGCCAAGCGCTCCTCGGGGGTCAGAGTAGCTAGATCGCGCCGATAGCTCCGCACCGGACCGCCTTTGTCGGTGGCGTAGCGGACGCGATCCCGTTCGCGCCAGCGCTCCAGGTTTTCGCTGTAGTGCTTGTCCAAATACTGCTGCGCCGCTGAAGCGAGATCAGCCTTTGGGCCAAATTCCGCCTCAAGCTCGGCTGGGGTCATCGCGGCAATCTGTTGATTGAGCGCCTGCGCCTCTGCGAGATCGTCGGCAGACAAAGGCCCATCTTCGGCCATCATGTCGGCGATCACGCTTCGCTCGGCAGATGAGAGGTCAGAGTCCATAGCCAGAACAAACTCGGCCTTAATTGCTGGCTCTGATTCCTCGCCTAGCGACTCCCCAATGCGACCGATCTCGTCGAGTATATCTAGATGGGACTGCGTCAGCTCGCGCGGCGACTCTTGCCTAGGGGGCAGAGGGGCGGTATCTTCAGGAAGTCGAAACAAACCAATCTCCTTTTGTTAAAGGGCCGGTGCTGCAACACCGGCCTTTTCTTATGCGGCGTTGGCGGTCGGGGCCTTGTCCACCTCCACCAGCACCAGCCGCGCGAAGTCCCGCGCAAGGTCGCGAGAGAAGTTTCTCGTCTCGCCTCCAAGAGGCACAGCGACTTGCACGGCCTGTCCGCGCCGGGCAGTCATGAAGCCATGTTGAAGGTTGAACTCGCCGGAGCGGCGGCTTGTCGCGTCCGCAAGATCGGCCACCAGCTCGCCAAGCGCTCGGGCGCTCTCCAGCGGCAGGACGGCGGGGCTCTCCGGATCAAGGGCGATCAGCACCCCGTTAGCGACGCGTCTGATGGTGATGCCGGGCAGCTCGTCCGGGATGGTGCCGCGCGCGATCTCAGCGTTGATCAGGTGCGCCAATGTCTCGGCGACAGTCCATCCGCCTTTCGCGGCTGCAATGGCTCGAAGCTGCTCGTGACGCTCTGCGGAGGTCAGGAGGTTCTTGGGGTTGTTCATGGGGTGGTCCTTGTGCGGGTTGCGATGGAGAAAATGTAAGGTTACAGTAATAGGCAGTCAACAGGGTTTCGCTTGGCCGTCAGGGGACATTTTCCCAGTCAGGGGGCAATCTCCTGTCAGGGGACATTTGCCGGTCAGGGGACATTTTTCCTTATATGACACGTAGAGTAAGAGAGAGTATAAAAGGGGGAAGAATGTCCCCTGACATGCTCCGGGCTATCAAGCACTCGCCGCCTTCGGCGGCTCCCTGCGCGGCCCTTCGGGCCTTGCCCGCTCGCTTCGCTCGCGAACGATTTGCAGGACTCCCTCCCGGAGAAGGTTCTGGATTCCCATCCTCCGGGGTGGAGGCCCGCCTACGGGCAGGCTTTCTCCGGGGTAGAAGACATTCCGGACGCGGGGGGCACCCACCATAGGCGCACACAAGTGTGCCGCCGCAGGGACTCACAGGAAGCCCGTAGAGGCCCGCTAAGCTCTTCCGGGTGGGGTTGCCCGCGCAGGCACTCATGCGGGCCTGTAGGCGGCTTCCTACACGGCCGCAGTTTCCGCTTGCAGCGTGGCTGATGCCGGTTTAACGTGTTCCACGTTACTGTCGGAAGTAAGCTATCCGGTCAACACGTTAAGGCCCAGCGTTCAAGCGCTGGGTCTTTTCGTTTCCGTGCTGACGATCAGCTTCAGCGTCTCCCTTGGTTGAACATGGCGCCGGGGCGCATCTGGCGGGTCAGCTCATCCCGAACAAGCGCACGCATCGAGCCTTCCGTCTCGGTGGCGATCCTCTTGGCGAGATCCGCGTTGCTCTCGGGCGTCCCGCCGGTGGCGTTGACCTGGATGGTCGGCGCGATGGTGATCGACGGCGCAGAAGCCGCAGGACGGGCGAGGGCGGGCGACGCGCCGCCGGCTGCACCCCCGACAAGCCCGCCGCCGGAATAGCCCCGCAGCGCGCCCCGGTGGAGCTGTTCGAGGGCGGGCACCCCAAGCCGGGCGACGGCTGCCTTCGACATGACATACTCACCCCGGTGCACGATCCCAGCGGGCTGGTGCTTCCCGCCGTGGCCGGTGTAGCCGCCATCCGCGAAGCCGCCGCCCAGAAAGCCCATGAGGGTGCCCAGCATGGAATCCCCGGCACCGCCCGCGCCGCCCAGCAACGACATGAGGCGCTTCTGAAGCGCGAGTTTCAGCAACTCCGCCAAGAGCTGGCCGATGGCCTCCTGCGCGGTGGTCGCCCCAGTCGCGACGTTCACGAAGATGTCGCTCAGCACCTGCGCGCCACGTTTCCCCGCATCTTCGATAGAGCGAATCCGCTCGGCTGCCTGTTCGGCGCTGTCGCCCGCCGTGACGTAGGCACCGGCGAGCTGGTCGATCTCGGCTTCGAGCTGGGGCGTGATCGCCTTGCCCTCGCGCTGCGCAGCGGTCAGCAGGTCGGCGCGCTGGCGTGCGTATTCCAGCATATCCGCATAGCGCCGCCCGGTCGATGCCGCGCTGGTCAGCGCCTGCTCCTCCGCCGCCAGCGCCGCCGTCTCTTCGCGGATCGCCGCCACGGCGCGCTGGTATTCGTCAGCCGTGCGCGCGCCGCCGCCCGCCCGGCCCGTTCCCGTTCCGGGGGTTGCGGGTGTGGTCGGGGGCGGAGCCCAGGTATCGGCCTTCGGTCGCCACCGCTGCTCGGTGCGGCTGGTCAGAACGGCGATGATCTGATCTTCCTCTTCGCTCAGCTCGCGAAGCCGCTGTTCGACGACTGCCTTCGCCCGCGCGCCGTTCCGGCCTCCGGGCGCGTTCTGAAGGATCGCCGCCTGTTCGGATTTTTCGCGCATGATCTGGCCCTGCCGGGCCTGAAGGGTGCTGTCCTGCTGGTTCTGGAACTCGCGAAAGCCGTCGAGGAAGTCGCCAAGGCTCGCCGCCGCCGAGACGATTGCGGACTTCAGCGCGGTCCCGACCGTCGAGGCGATCGCGTTGAACTGCCGATCGACCTCCGCGGCCTTTGCAATAAGTTCATCGTCCATTATAATGCCAAGCGCATTTGCCTCGCCAATCGTGCGCCTGATCCCGGCCTCGCCCTGCGACAGCAACTCAACAAATCTCTCGCCACCGGAGCCCCCGAAAATCTCATCAGCAATCCGGATCTGCGCGGCCTTGTCGAGCTGTTCGAGCCGCCCCATGATCTCCAACATGAGCGCGCTGGGGTCTTTCAGCTTCTCCGCCAGCTCGGTGGTGCTGTAGCCCAGACGCTGAAAAGCTTCGGCAGCAGAGCCGCCGCCGGTGACGATAAACTCGTCGGCCCGGAGATTCAGCTCTTTGAAGCCATCGACCAGGCTGTCAACGCCGATACGGTTCTGCTCGGCCACGAAGCGCCATTGCTGAAACTCCCGCGCCGACATGCCCGCCCGTTTGGCCTCGTCGCCGATCTCGGCCACACCCCGCGCCACCTCCTGCGCCCTCTGCGCGACGCCGGTCAGACCCGCACCAGCAACACCCGCCAGCAGGCCGCCCGCGAAGGGCACGGCCAGCTTCTTGAGG
>NZ_PZKG01000133.1 GCF_003034985.1 Cereibacter changlensis JA139 | reverse complement strand
GGCCCGCACCGTGGCGATCGAGCCGCAGGTGTTGCTGCTGGACGAGCCGCTGTCGAACCTCGACGCCTCGCTCCGGGTGCAGATGCGGCGCGAGCTCCTCGCACTGCAGCGAAAGCTCGGCCTGACCACAGTCTTCGTGACCCATGACCAGGAGGAGGCTAACACCACCTCCGACCGGATGGCCGTGCTGGACGGGGGGGTGATCCAGCAGATCGGCACGCCGCAGGAGCTCTACGACCGGCCCGCCAACGGTTTCGTCGCGGGCTTCCTCGGGACAGCGAACATCCTGAAGGGCAGCCTGCGCGACGGCGCCTTCGTCACCGAGAGCGGCAACGCCTTGCCGGTGGCGACTACCCTCGCCGCCGCCTCGCGCATCGTGCTGCGGCCGCAGAACATCAGCCTGACGGACGACAGCGGCCCCGGCGTCATTCCCGGCGCCATCCGCCACCGCGAGTTCCTCGGCAGCCAGATCCGCTATCTGGTCGACACCGCGGACGGGCAGATCATCGTCGACCGGCTGCATGGCGAGGGGGCAGTGGCGCACGAGGCTGGGGTGCAGGTGGCGCTGAGGGTCGAGAGCCGCAACGCGCCGCTGCTGGCCTGATGGCGGATCTGTGGTTCATCCGGCATTTCCGCACGCCGTGGAATGCCAACGGCAGGCTGCAGGGCCGGCGCGACATCGCGCTGGACGATCCGCTCGGCCCCTCCGACCTTGCAGCGCTGGCTGCCAATGCCGAGGCGCTCGCGGGACAGAGCTTTTCGGCGGTCTGGTGCTCGCCGCTGCGGCGGGCCCGGCAGACCGCCGCGCTGCATGGCTTCGAGGCGCCGGAGATCCTCGCCGATCTAACGGAGATCGACTTCGGTGATTTCGAAGGCCGGCTGTGGCGGGAGCTGGAGGCGGCGCACCCCGGCCTTTGGCATGAGGCGCCGCATCTCCTGTCCCTGGGAGAGAGCTTCGAGGCTTTCACCGCCCGGGTGGCCCGGGTGCTGGATCAGGCCACGCGCCTCTCCGGGCCGCCGGTGCTGGTCTTCGGCCACGGCGCATGGGCGGGCTGTCTCGCCAGCCTGGCAGAAGGGCGGGACCCTGCCGGGATGAACCGGCTCGCGCTGAAGAATGGCGCCTTGCTGCGGCTGTCGCCCGGCTTGGCGCGCGTGACGCAACACTGAAAGGACCCTGCCTTGGCTTCGATCATCTTCGATCTCGACGGAACGCTGGTGGACAGCGCGCCGGACATCCACGCGGCGGTGAACCTGATGCTGGCGGAGGAGGGGGCGGCGCCGATGGATCTGGCGCAGGTCTGCGGCTTCATCGGCAACGGGGTGCCGGTGCTGGTGCAGCGGGTGATGCAGGCCCACAGCTGGCCGGCAGAGGATCACCCCCGCCTGCTGTCGCGCTTCATGACCCATTACGATGCGGCCCCCGCCGAGCTGACCCGGCTCTATCCCGGCGTCGCCGCCGCGCTGGACCGGCTCGCCGCGGCGGGTCACCGCTTTGCCCTCTGCACCAACAAGCCCGCGGCCACCTCGCAATCCATCCTGCGGCATCTGAGTATCGCCGGGCATTTCCCGGTGATCATCGGCGGCGACAGCCTGCCGCAACGCAAGCCCGATCCCGCCCCGCTGAAAGCGGCCTTCAACGCGCTCGGCGGATTGGCTGGCTGGTATATCGGCGACAGCGAAGTCGACGCCGAGACCGCCCAAGCCGCAGGCGCGCCGCTGGTGCTCTTCACCCTGGGCTACCGCAAGACCCCGGTCGAGGAGATACCCCACGCCGCCCGCTTCGACAGCTTCGACCAACTCCCGGCGCTGCTGGAGCGGCTGGTCGCCGAATGACGCCTCAGACCGCGTCCGGTTGCAGGCCGGGCGGAAGGGCTCCAGATCCGCGCAGGCCGCATGGATGCGGCCTATGGTCGGCCAGTCATCCGTCGCGATCCCGAAGCGGGCGTTGTTCAGCACCTGCCCATAAAGGCAGATATCGGCGAGGCCGGGTATGTCGCCGTGACAGAACCGCCCGGTGGCGCGACTGGCCGCCAGCATATGCTCCAGTGCCGGAAAGGTCTCGCCGACCCAATGCCGGAACCAGTCGACCTGCGCCGCAGGGGAGGCGCCGAAATGGAGCGGGGTTTCGTGACCCTCCGGACGATGGCCACCCCACGCTTCCTGGACCCGAACGGGCGTCGGCCCGGCTGGAGCTACATAGGCGATCCGGAGGCGATGACCAGCGGCGCGGTCGGCCTGCGCCGGTTCTCGACGCTGCGCAGCTGGCTGTCGCAGTGGTTCCCCGCCCATACCCGCGCCGACAGCCGCACGCCGATCCGCTAGGCGCTGCGACGGCTGCAGACCGAAGGGGTGATTCAGTGCGAGGCCTACCGCCGCGCGGTTGTGGCCGAGACCGATCCGGACGAGATCATCCACATCTTCACCATGCGGGCCGCGGTCGAACCCATCGCGGTGGGTCTGGCCATGCAGCGGGTCGACGAGGCATTTCTCGAGCGGCTGCGGGATCTGCATGCCCGCATGGATCACGCCATCGCCGCCTCCGACTCGACTGCTGCGGCTATCGCGAACTGAACGCGGTGTTCCACCGCGTGATCTGGGGGCAGGGGGGCAACACCATGCTCGCCGAAATGATCAACTCCATCGCCCGCAAGCCGGTGGTCAGCCCGACCTTCAACAACTGGACCCGCGCCGAACTGCAGCGCAGCAACCGCCAACACGGCGAGCTGGCGGACGCTTTCGAGGCGGGCGACGCGGAATGGGCCGAAACCTCAATGAAGGCGCACCTTCTCTCCTCACGCGCCTCCTATTGGAGGATCGGTGGCGAGAGGAAGCGGACGGATGCGGCGGATACGGGCGAGGAGGCGTCCGGGGACGAGGCGAAGGGGTTGTGAGGCTGGCCGCTGCGGTTGCAAGGCGCTTCTGGATAAAGTAAGGTGATCCCGGAAAAAGCCTTGGGGGACGCCATGCCGGAATCCACACTCACGTCGAAAGGCCAGACGACGCTGCCTGCCGAGGTGCGGCGGGCCCTGGACCTCGCTCCGGGTGACCGGCTGCGCTATGTCATTCTGGATGGCGGCGAGGTGCGGCTGGTGAAGACGCGCGCGGTCGCGGGAATTGCCGGGATGCTGCATCGCGCGCATCGGGCGCCGGTGGATCTGGGGGCAATGGACGAGGCGATCGCCGGGGGCGCCGGGGAATGATCGCCCTCGATACCAATGTGCTGGTGCGTTTTCTCGTGCAGGACGATCCGGCGCAGGGCAGGGCGGCGGCGACGCTGATCGGAGGTCTGACCGCCGAGGCGCCTGGCTGGATCTGCCGCGAGGTCGCGGTGGAACTGGTCTGGGTGCTGGAGCGCGCCTACCGCCTGACGCGGGCGGAGATCGCCGACGCGGTCGAGGCGCTGCTCGAGGCGCGCGAATTGCGCTTCGAGGCAGAGGACCGCGTCGGCCTCGCCATCAACCGCTACCGCAAGGGCGGACCGGGGTTCTCGGACCAGATGATCCTGATCGCCGCGGGGCAGGCCGGGTGCAGCGGCCTGTTCAGCTTCGACCGCCGGCTGGTGCAGGCCGGCGCCGTCCCGGTGGACGGCGCCTAGGGCGCACTCCGCGCCATCCCGCAGAATTGCATCGCCTTCGGAACTCCCGGGCCGGGCTGGCGGTTGCTGGCCCCAGAAGTCTCCGTTCGGCAGATCCCCTGCCGCGACCGCGGACCGGGGGGGGAGAGCATGGACGAACAGAGCCCGATGGGCGTCGAGGCCTTGGGCCTCGCGGGACAGATCACGGCTGGGCAGACCCTGCTCCACATAACCGCCGGCGAGGCGCGGGCCGAGGCGCTTGCGGCCTTCCTGCGCCAAGCGCTGCCCGACCGGCCGGTCGAGGTCTTCCCGCCCTGGGATTGCCTGCCCTTTGACAGCGCCTCGCCGACCCCGGGCGCGATGGGTCGGCGGATGGCGGTGCTGTGGCGGCTGGCCTCGGCGGGGCAGGAGGTGACGGTGATCGTGCCGCTGCGGGCGCTGTTGCAGCGCCTGCCGCCGCGCGCCGCGGTGCGGGGGATGCGGCTGGAGCGCGGCGAGCCGGTGGATGCCGGGGCGCTGCAGGCCTTCTGCCTCAAGGCGGGCTACCTACCCGATGACCGGATCGACGAGCCCGGCGAGGTGGCCTTCCGCAACGGCACCGTGGAGATCTTCCCCGCCGGCGCCGAGCTTCCCTGCCGGATCGACATCGCCGAGGGCAGGGTGGCGGCGATCCGGCGCTTCGACCCGGCGTCGCAGCGCTCCGTGGCGGAGATCGATAGCCTCGACCTCGCGCCGGTCACCGAGTTGCCGCCGTCCGACGGCGAGCGGGAGCGGGCGGCGGAGCATCGGCTGCCGCAGGCCTATGACCGGTTGACGGTGCTGATGGACCACCTGCCCGGCGCGCGGCTCACCTCGACTCCCGCGGCCTTGCAGGCGGCGGAGCCGGCGCTGGCGCGTCTGGCCGAGGCGCAGGCCGATGCCGAGGCGGGCGGGGCGAAGCCGCTGGCTGCCGATGCGCTCTATCTCGGCCCGCACGACTGGGCCGCGTTGCTCCCCTCGATCAAGACCCTTCCGGAGTTCGACTGGCAGCCGATCCCCGCCTTCGCCGCCGAGCGCCGGCCGCGCAACCGGCTGGCCGGATTTCTCGCCGGTGAGGCCGGCCGGCGGCTGCTGCTCACCGCCCATTCCGACCGCGAGTTGCGCCGGTTGCAGCGCATGCTGCGGCAGGCCGGCGGCGAGGAGCCGGAGACCGTGGCCAGCCTCGCCGCGGCGGAGGGCCTGCCGCGCGCCGCGCTGATCGCCGATCTGGAGCGCGGCTTCACCATCGGGGATCTGACGGTGCTCACCGCGGCGGATCTGCTGGGCAGCCGGGCCGAGCAGCCCGATGGCCTCCTCGGCCCCGCCGTTCCGGGCGGGCTGCCCGAGGCCGGCTTCCAGATCGGCGACACGGTGGTGCACGAGGATCACGGCCTTGCCCGGCTGGAGGGGGTGGAGCCGCTGGACCCGGAGGCTCCGCAGCAGGAGGTGATCCGCCTCGTCTTCGCCAAGGACGAGCGGCTGCTGGTCCCCGCCCGCGACGCCGGGCGGATCTGGCGCTATGGCTCGGGCGAGGCGGGGGTGAAGCTCGACCGGCTCGACAGCGGCGCCTGGACGAAGCGGCGCGAGGCGACGCAGGAGAGCCTGGAGGCGCTCGCGGCCGAGCTGGTGCGGCTGGCGGCAGAGCGCGCTGCGGCGGAGGGCGGGAAGATCCAGCCGCCGGCCGCGGCCTTCGAGCGCTTCGTCGACCGCTTTCCCTATCCGGCGACGCCCGACCAGCGCGCGGCGGTGCGCGCTGTGCTCTCCGACCTCGGCTCGGGGCGGCCGATGGACCGGCTGCTGATCGGCGATGTCGGCTTCGGCAAGACCGAGGTGGCGCTTCGCGCCGCGGCGGCGGTCGCGCTGGCGGGGCGGCAGGTCGCCATCGCCGCGCCGACCACCGTGCTGGCCCGCCAGCATTTCGAGACCTTCCGCCGCCGCTTCGCGCCCTTCGGCATCGAGGTCGGCCACCTGTCGCGGCTCGTCACCGGCAAGGCGGCCTCGGCGGTGAAAACCGGCGTCGCGGAGGGCACGGTCCGCGTCGTCGTCGGCACCCATGCGCTGGTCGGCAAGGATGTCCGCTTCGCCGACCTCGGGCTCCTCATCATCGACGAGGAGCAGCGCTTCGGGGCGGCGCAGAAGCAGAAGCTGCGGGCGCTGGGGCAGGGCTGCCACGTGCTGTCGATGTCGGCGACGCCGATCCCGCGCACGCTGCAGACGGCGCTGGTCGGGTTGCAGGACATGAGTGTCATCGCCACCCCGCCGGCCCGCCGCCGGCCGATCCGCACCCTGATCGCGGATGACGGCGACGCAACCCTGCGTCAGGCGCTGATGCGCGAGAGACGGCGCGGCGGGCAGAGCTTCGTGGTGGCGCCGCGGATCGAGGATGTCGCGCCCCTGGCCGAGCGGCTGCGCCGGCTCGTCCCCGATCTCCGGCTGCGCATCGCCCATGGCGGGCTGCCGCCGCAGGAGATCGACGCCACGGTGGTCGGCTTCGCCGCCGGCGATGGCGACATCCTGCTGGCGACGGCGATCATCGAGAGCGGCCTCGACGTGTCGCGCGCCAATACCATGCTGGTGCTGAAGCCCGCCCTCTTCGGGCTGGCGCAGCTGCACCAGCTGCGCGGCCGGGTTGGGCGCGGCGCGCTGCAGGCCTATTGCTACCTGCTGACGGCTGAGGGCGAGGAGCTGACCGAGGACGCCCGCCGGCGGCTCGGCACGTTGCAGGCGCTGGATCGGCTGGGGGCGGGCTTTGCCATCAGCGCGGCGGATCTGGACCGGCGCGGCGGCGGCGAGCTCTTGGGCGAGCGGCAGGCGGGGCATGTGAAGCGGGTGGGGCTCGGGCTCTATCAGCAGATGCTGGCGCGGGCGCTGGATCAGGCACGGGGTCTCGCGCCGCCGCCGGCGCCCCCGCAGCTCCTGGGAGAGATCGGCTTCATCCCCGCCGATTACGTGCCGGAGCCGGAGAGCCGGATCGACCTCTATCACCGGCTGGCGCAGGCGACCGGGCCGGGCCAGCTCGACGCGCTGTCGGACGAGATCACCGACCGTTTCGGCCCGCTGCCCGACCCGGTGGAGGCGCTGCTGCGCGCGGCCTCTGTGCGGGTGCTGGCCGGGGCGCTGGATGTGGCGCAGATCAGCCTCGGTTCGGAGGGGCTGGCGCTCGGCTTCCGCGAGGAGGTGGCGCCTCAGGATTTCGACGCCGCCGTGCGCCGCGGCCCGGATCTGGAATGGGAGGGTGGCCGGCTCCTGCTGCGCCGCCCTGGCGAGGATGCCGCGAGCCAGCTGGCCCATGCGGCGGATCTGCTGGAGCGACTGGCCTGAGCCGCGGCGGCGGGATCTCCGCCGCCGCGGCTCAGGAGGCGTGAGGCTCAGCGATGACGCTCGGCGGCGACTTCGCCGGTCTTCAGGCTGCGCGAGAACGGGCCGATCTGCCAGAGCGCCGAGAGGCCGACGAGCACATAGACGATCCGCGCCAGCAGAGCGTTCTGGCCGCCGAAGATTGCGGCGACGAGGTCGAACTGGAACAGGCCGACCAGCAGCCAGTTGACGCCGCCGATGATGATGAGCAGGAGCGTGATGATGTTGAGGTTGCGCATGTTTTCTGGATCCTTCGGGGTTGGGAGACGCCCTGCAACCTGCGCTTTCCTGCATTGTTCCCGGCCCCGGAGCATGCCTTGGGCCCGGAACATCCCCGCCCCTCCCGGGTTTCCCTCATCCGCCCGCCGGGCGCAGCATCGAGGAGAACCGTGGTGACCGATCCCGCAGACAAGACCGACCCGACGACGAAGGACCTGCGCCGCGAGGGCAAGGTGATCGACCAGCGCCAGCAGCAGATCGACCCGGCGGGCAAGCACCGGGAGCAGCCCGGCGAGGCCGGACCGCACCGCTCGCAAAAGCAGCCGGGGCAGGACCCGGAGGATCCGCAGGCCTGAGCCTCTCACGGGTCTGGAACAGGCCCCCTGCCGGCGGGTTGCCCCCGCAGAGCCAGTCGCGAAAGGAAGCAGAGATGACCCCGACCACACAGCCCGCCCCCCATCCCGCGGAGGATGCCGGGCGCATCACCCTCACCGCCTTCTTCGACACTGCCGAGGCCGCCGAGCGCGCCCGTTCGGGGCTGGCGTTGCTCGGCCTGCCGCGCGGCGAGCTGCATGGCGAGGCCGGCGGTTCGACCGATAGTTCGGGGGGCAGCCTGCTCGACCGGCTGGCCGCGTTCTTCGTGTCCGACAGCGACCGCCACGTCTATGCCGAGGGCGTGCGCCGCGGCGGGTCGCTGCTTACCGTGTCGCCACTGTCCGAGATGCAGGTGGAAGCGGCGCTCGACGTGCTGGAGGAGGAGGCGATCGACATCGACGCCCGCGCCACCGCCTGGCGCGCCGAGGGCTGGACCGGGCCGCAGGCCGGCGAGGTGCTGCCCGATGGCATCCGCGGCACCACCCGCGACGCCGCCTACACCAACCCGCGCGAGGGCAACGAGAGCGCCGAACTGGACGAGACTTACGAGGGCGCCTCAATGCTGTCCGGCGCGCCGCGCGAGGCCCCCCGCACCCGCCGCGCGCGGGTCTATCGCGGCGGCGAGATCGGCTGACCATCAAGATCCGACGGGGCCGGAATGGCCCCGTCGGCAGCCGTTCGGCTTACCAGGAGGTCAGGACGCTGCCCTGATATTTCTCCTCGATGAAGCCCTTCACCTCGGGGCTGTGATAGGCCTCGATCAGCAGTTTCACCCAAGCCTCGTCCTGCTTGCCCTGCTGAACGACGATGACGTTCACATAGGGGTTGTCGGCCTTTTCCATGGCGATGGCGTCGGTCTTGGGGTTCAGCCCCGAGGCCAGCGCGTAGTTCGTGTTGATCAGCGCCGCATCGAGATCGGCCAGCGAGCGCGGCAGCTGCGCCGCGTCCAACTCCTGGAACCGGATGTCCTTTGGGTTCTCGGTGATGTCGAGCACGGTCGGCGTCAGCCCGGTGCCGTCGGCCAGCTTCAGCAGACCGAGGTCCTGCAGCACCAAGAGCGCCCGGCCTCCGTTGGTCGGATCGTTCGGGATGCCCATGCTGCCGCCCTCTGGCAGGTCGTCGAGCGAGGTGATCTTGTCGGAATAGACCCCCATCGGCGTGGTGATGGTGGTGCCCACCGTCACCAGATCGAAGCCGCGGTCCTTCATCTGGTTGTCGAGATAGGGCTGGTGCTGGAAGGAGTTGGCCTCAATGTCGCCATCGGCCAGCGCCTGGTTCGGCACGACGTAATCCGAGAATTCGACCACGTCGATCTCCAGCCCCTTCGGCGCGGCGATCTTGGCGACCTCCTCCATGATCTCGGCATGTTCGCCCGGCGACACGCCGACCTTGATCTCCTCGGCCATCGAGGCGGCGGCGGTGAGGGCGAGGGCCGAGACGAGGGTGGTGAGACGCAGCATACGAATACTCCTTCTGACGATGCGTGAAATCACTGGCCGCGGTTGCGCGGCGCGCGCTTGTCGACCAGCCGGGCGATCCATTCGCCGCAGGACTGCACGAGTTGCACGAGAACGATGAGGATGACGACCACGGCGGCCATCACCTCGGGCATGAAGCGCTGGTAGCCGTATCGGATGCCGAGATCGCCCAACCCTTCGCCACCGACCGCGCCGACCATGGCCGAAAAGCCGATCAGACTGACCAGCGCCAGCGTCAGGCCGAGGGCGATCCCGGGCAGCGCCTCGGGCACCAGCACCTTGACGATGATCTGGAACGGCGTCGCCCCCATGGCGCGGGCGGCCTCGATCAGCCCGCTGTCGACCTCGCGGATCGCGTTCTCGATCAGCCGGGCGATGAAGGGGATGGCGGCGAGGGTCAGCGGCACGATGGCCGCCGTGGTGCCGATCGAGGTGCCGGCGATGGTGCGGGTGAAGGGGATGATCGCCACGACGAGGATGATGAAGGGCACCGAGCGCAGCGCGTTCACCACCAGCCCCAGCACCTTGTTCACCAGCGGCGAAGACAACAGCTCGCCGCGCTGCGAGGTGGCGAGATAGACCCCCAGCGGCAGGCCGAAGACCGCGCCCAGAAGGCCCGAGACGGCGACCATGTAGAGCGTCTGCAGCGTGGATTCGATCAGCAGGTTGATCAGGTTAGCCGACATAGCCGAGCACCTCCGCCAAGAGTTGGTGACGCTGCAGATAGGCCCGCGCCTCGTCGCCGCGCGCCGCGTCGATCGAGACCAGCAGCTTGCCGAACGGGTGGGGCCCGATCTCCTCGATCGCCCCGGCGAGGATGTTCACGCCGATCCCCAGTTCGGCGGTCAGCCGCGCCAGCATCGGCTCGGTGGCATGCGGCCCGGCGAAGGTGATGCGCAGCACCTCTTGCGCGGGGCCGGCAGGGCGGGCGGGGACCAGCCGGCCGGCGATGAAGCTCGGCAGCGTCACCCCGGTGATGCCCGAGAGGAACGAGCGGGTGGTCTCGTGCTGCGGCCGGGTGAAGAGGTCGTAGGTCGGTCCGGCCTCGACGATGCGGCCGGCGTCGATCACCGCCATATGGGTGGCGATGTCGCGCACCACGGTCATCTCGTGGGTGATCAGCAGGATGGTCAGCCCGAGGTCGCGGTTGATCTCGGCCAGCAGAC
>NZ_PZKG01000132.1 GCF_003034985.1 Cereibacter changlensis JA139 | reverse complement strand
AGTGAGCAAGGATACGTTCCTGCGGAGCCTTGGGCATGGCGACGGCCGCGGTGTGGCTGAAGCGAGGATCATCGGCATCGACGACTGGGCATGGCGGAAGGGCCAGCGCTACGGCACGCTGATCTGCGATCTGGAACGGCGCTGCGTGATCGATCTGCTGCCGGATCGCGAGCCTGCCACTGTCGAAGCCTGGCTCCGCGCCCATCCACAGGCCGAGGTGGTCGCCCGCGACCGCAACGGCGGCTAGGCGTTGGCTGCGGGAAGCGGCAGGCGGGGATCTTGGTTTCGGGCGAAGTGCGTTCCGGTATTGCATGTCAATCATCGCGCGGTTTGCATCGCGACGCCGCGCGAGCTCTGTGGTCCATACCATCTCGGAAGACAGGCCAATCAATCATGCGCGGCTGGTGACAACATTGCTTTCGACAGATTGCCCTTCACGGAGCGCCAAACGCTTGCAGGAAAGCCATGCCCCTGTCTACGCAAAGGACATGGCGCTCATGCATGGCGGCACCCTGTCGGCGAGTCCGTCGCCAACCCGCGTGGTTGCGCCTGCGGGTCTTCACAGGTCACACGCTCTCTGCCGCCGCGCGATCCGGAGGTTCCGCATTGCCGGGCCGAGGCGGCACTGCGGGTGATCAGCGGCTAGGTCAGCCCCGGTCTCCAAACGTCGACCGGCCTCAGGCATCGATTTCCAGTTCAGCGATCCGGTTTCCGGACAGGCGGAAGCTGAACCGACGTGTCGCCGAACTGCCGGAGAATTTTCCACTGACCCGGGTATGGACGGTGACTCGGTCTCCCTGACGATCAACCGACATCGGTCTTACTTCGCAATGCCGGCTTGCCTTGGTCGACAGCCACCAGTCACGGATTGCCTCGGGCCCGACGTGGATCCCGCTTTCGTCGTAGACCCTCGACCGATCGCTGAAGGCCGAGGCCAGCAGTTCAGGCGAGTCGAGCTTCTCCGCTTGGAAAAAAGCTTGAACCGGGGTGGGAAGATACATGCATTGCTCCCGCGTTTGAGTGAGGGTGGCGCCGCCGGGACTGCCCGCCGGCGCCCGATGGAAAGGGCTCCTAGATGACCTGCCCCCTCGGGGCTTCATCTCCTGCAGCCTCTGCGCCTAGCGCTAGCCTGTCTGCCGAGGCCTCGTCCTTGTGCTGGACCAGCGCCCGGTTGCCTGCCACTCGGCGCATGACGACGTAGAACACCGGCGTCATGAAGATGCCGAACACGGTGACGCCGATCATGCCGGAGAACACCGCGATTCCCATGGCCGAGCGCATCTCGGCCCCAGCGCCGGTCGAGATAACCAAGGGAACGACGCCCATGATGAAGGCCATCGAGGTCATCAGGATCGGTCGCAGACGTTGACGGCTTGCCTCTACGGCGGCCTGCACCGGGGTTCGGCCTTCGAATTCCAGCTCCCGGGCGAACTCGACGATCAGGATCGCGTTCTTGGCGGAGAGCCCAACCAGCACCATCAGGCCGATCTGGGTGAAGATGTTGTTGTCGCCCCCGGTCAGCCAGACGCCGGTCAGCGCCGCCAGCACGCCCATCGGCACGATCAGGATGATGGCGATCGGCAAGGTGAGGCTTTCGTATTGGGCGGCCAGCACCAGATAGACCAGCAGCAAGGCTAGGGCGAAGATGACCAGGCTGGAGCCGCCGGCGAGGATCTGCTGATAGGTCAGGTCGGTCCATTCGAAGCCGATGCCCGGCGGCAGGGTTTCCCCGGCGATGCGTTCGATAGCGGCTTCGGCCTGACCGGAGGAAAATCCGGGGGCCGGCCCGCCGTTGATGTCCGCGGCGAGAAACCCGTTGTAGCGCGTCGTCCGTTCCGGACCCGTGGTGCTTTCGACCTTCAGGAGCGCCGCCAGTGGGATCATCTCGCCCGCTTGCGACCGCACCTGCAACCTGCCGATATCCTCGGGCATGGCGCGGAACGCCGCGTCGGCCTGGACGCGGACGCTGTAGGTTCGACCGAAGGCGTTGAAGTCGTTCACGTAGAGGGACCCGAGGTAGATCTGCAACGTCTCGAAGACATCGGTGACCGCAACCCCGAGCTGCTGGGCCTTCGGCCGGTCGATGTCCGCGTAGAGCTGCGGGACGTTGATCTGGAAGCTGGAGAACAGGCCCGCAAGCTCAGGCGCTTGTCTGGCCTTGGCCAGAAACTCCTTGGCGGCGGCATCAAGCGCCGCGTAGCCGAGGCCGGCTCGGTCTTCGATCTGCATTTTGAAGCCGCCGGTGGAGCCGAGGCCGTTGACCGGCGGCGGCGGGAACATGGCGATGAAGGCGTCCTGGATGCCGGCATACTTCTGGTTCAGTTGCGCGGCGATCGCATTGCCCGACAGCTCCGGCGAGGTGCGCTCTTCGAAGTCGTCGAGGACGGCGAAGACGATCCCCGAGTTCGAGCCGATGGTGAAGCCATTGATCGACAGGCCGGGGAAAGCGATGGCATGGGCGACGCCGGGTTGCTCCAGCGCGATGGCGCTCATCCGCTCGATCACGTCCTCGGTGCGGTCGAGCGTTGCGCCGTCGGGCAACTGGGCAAAACCGATGAGATACTGCTTGTCCTGCGCCGGGACAAAGCCGCCAGGCACGGCGTGGAAGACGGAATAGGCGCCGCCGACTAGGGCCAGGTAAACCACCATGACCATGGTCTTGCGCGACATGAGACCGCCGACGCCTTTGCCGTAGCTCTCAGAGGCCGAACCGAACAGCCGGTTGAAACCCCGGAAGAACCAGCCGAAGGCGAAGTCCATGCCCCGTGTCAGCCGGTCCTTCGGCGCGTGTGGATCCTTCAGCAGCAGCGCGGCCAGGGCGGGCGACAGCGTGAGCGAGTTGATGGCCGAGATCACCGTCGAGATGGCGATGGTCAGCGCGAACTGTCGGTAAAACTGGCCGGAGAGCCCGCTGATGAAGGCCAGCGGCACGAAGACCGCGACCAGCACCAGCGCGATGGCGATGATCGGCCCGGAAACTTCCCGCATCGCGCGGTAGGTCGCCTCCCGCGGGCTCAACCCGGTCTCGATGTTGCGCTCGACATTCTCGACCACGACGAGGGCGTCGTCCACCACGATGCCGATGGCCAGCACCAGCCCGAACAGCGTCAGAGCATTGATTGAGAAGCCGAAGGCATACATCACGGCGAAGGTGCCGATGATCGAAACCGGGACTGCAATCAGCGGGATGATCGAGGCGCGCCAGGACTGCAGGAAGACGATGACGACCAGCACGACCAGGGCCACCGCCTCGAACAAGGTATGGATGACCTTCTCGATCGACGAGCGCACGAAGTTGGTGGTGTCATAGACGATCTCGTATCGGACCCCTTCCGGCATCGCGAGCTGCAGCTCGTCCATCGTGGCGTAGATCTGGTCGGCAATCTCGATCGCATTGGATCCGGGCGCCTGCAGGACGGCGATGGCGACAGCCGGCTGGCCATCAAGCAGGGATCGCAGTGTATAGTCCGCCGCGCCCAGTTCCACCCGGGCCACATCCCGCAACCGGGTGATCTCGCCACTCGCGCCGGTCTTGACGATGATCTCGCCAAACTCCTCGGGCGTGCCGAGACGGCCCTGCGCATTCACGTTCAGTTGCAGCTCGGTGGTGGAAGGCGAAGGCGAGGCGCCAATGATGCCCGCCGCCGCCTGCACATTCTGCTGGCGGATCGCGTCGGTGATGTCGCTCGCGGCCAGCCCGTGCTGGGCCGCCTTCTCGGGGTCGAGCCAGACCCGCATGGCGTAGTCACCCGCGCCGAAGGCCTGCACCTGCCCGACGCCCTCGATCCGCGTCAGGCGGTCCTTGACGTTCAGGGTCGCATAGTTCCGCAGATAGGTGATGTCATAGCGGTCGGTGTCGGAGACCAGGTTGACCAGCATGATGAAGTCCGGAGAACTCTTGATCGTGGTGATCCCGAGCGCGCGCACTTCGGCGGGCAGACGCGGCTCTGCCTGCGCGACCCGGTTCTGCACAAGTTGCTGCGCCTTGTCGGGATCGGTGCCCAGCTTGAAGGTCGCCGTGAGCGTCAGCACGCCGTCGGAGGTGGCCTGGCTGTTCATGTAGAGCATGTCCTCGACGCCGTTGATCTGCTCTTCGAGCGGCGTGGCGACGGTTTCGGAGATCACGACCGGGTTGGCGCCCGGATAGACCGCGCGCACGACGATTGAGGGCGGGACGATCTCTGGATACTCCGAGATCGGCAGGGCCCTCATGCCGATGAGGCCCGCGACGACGATGAGGACCGACAGCACGCCGGCGAACACCGGGCGGTCGATGAAAAATCTCGAGATACTCATTTCCAAAACCCTCTCGGGGACAAAATCTGCATGAGCTGACCTGTCCCCGGATGTCTCCGCAGGCGGCCAGAAGCCAGTTGGACGGTTGCGAAGCGCTGTCGGCCCCGCGCGATTGTCGCTATTTCAGAGCGGCGACGACATCATCGGCCTGCGGCGCGACGAGCGCGCCCGGGGCAATGCGTTGCAGACCGTTGACGACCACCTGGTCGCCGGCGGCAAGTCCGCTCTCGATGATGCGCGCCCCCTCCACGCTGCCGCCAAGCTGGACGGGCCGGTAGGCCACGATGTTGTCCGGACCGACGACATAGACGAACTTTTTGTCCTGATCCGTGCTGATCGCCCGCTCACTGACGAGGATGCGCTCCTCCGCCTTCAACTCGCCCATGCGGATCCGCACGAACTGGCCGGGGATCAGCTTGCCGCCCGGATTGTCGAAGACCGCGCGGAGCCCGATGGTGCCGCTCGCCATGTCGACGTGGTTGCCGACGAACTGCAGCGTCCCCTTCACTGGCGCCGCGCCCTCTGTCGACGATGCCAGTTCGACGGGGATCTGGCTCATCAGCGCCTCTGCATCCTCAGCCGCCGGCAGCGCTGCGAGTATCTGCGCGGCAACCTCCTCCGCCACGTCGAAAGCCGCATAGATCGGGTCGGCCGAGACGAGCGTGGTCAGGGCGGGCGAGGCTGGGCCCGCGGCGACCAGATTGCCGACAGTGATTTCCACCCTGCCGATGCGCCCGGTCACCGGCGCGTGCAGCCTCGTATAGTCCAGCTCCAGTTGAGCGGAATGCAGGATGGCCTGCGCGGTGGCCTGGGCCGCCTGCGCCTCGGCCACCGCATTCTCGCGCTGATCGAGAACGCTTTCCGAGATCGTCCGGTTCTGAGACAGCCGCTGACCGCGGCGCAGCTCGGTTTCGGCAAGGTTCAGCCGGGCCACGGTCGAATCCAGCTGGCCCTGGGCCTGGGCGACAGCCGCCTGATACGGCGCAGGATCGATGGTGAAGAGCAGGTCGCCCTTGGTCACCAGCGATCCCTCGCGGAAGTGCACCGCCTGGACGGCGCCGGCGACGCGCGAGCGCAGATCGACGCGTTCGACCGCCTCCAGCCGCCCGGAAAACTCCTGCCATTCGCTTACGTCCCGCGCCTTCATCACGCTGACGGTGACCGGCACAGCAGGCGGCGCCATCGTGTCGGCCGATGCCACCGCTTTCGAACCCAATGGCAAATCTATGAAGACGACTGCGGTCGAAACCGAAGCAGCCATTCCCAGGCCGGCGCCCACGAGGGCCCAGCGTTTGATCGTCGATGTCATTGTTTTTCTCCTTGGCGTTCGGATGCCGGATAGGGTCAGCGCGCCTCAGCCCGTTTCACGATGGGCCGAGATCGCGGAGGAAACTCGAAAAGTGCCGCGCCACGGCGTCATGCCAGGTCGGTGTATTGGCGACGGCGCCGCCATAGAGGGAAGGCCACCCCGTCTCGGCCGGCAGCGTGTGCTGCTGAACGTTGACCCCGGCATCTGACAGATGCCGGGCATAACCCCTTGTCTCGTCGCGCAACGGATCGTCCTCGGACGTCAGAACCAGGGCCGGCGCCACGCCGCTCAGGCGCGAACAGGTGGAGGGCGCCGCATAGGGGTGGCAGATCCCGCCGCTCAGATAATGCGCCCAACCGGCCTCCCAAGTGCGCCGCATGCCGACGTCGTCGGAGCTGCGGAACGAAGCCGAGCCCATGAACGGGTCCAGCAGAGGCGAGGCCAGCACCTGACCGTCCAGTTCGCTGGCAAAATGGTCCCGCGCCTTCAGCGCAACCGCCGCCGCGATATTCGCCCCGGATTCCGCGCCACCAACGATCAGCAGTGATTTCCGGTCGCCAAAGCCCGCCCGCTTCTTCGCCAGAGCGGAAAAGACCGCAAAGCCGACTTCCAGCGGCTTCGGAAAGACGCCGCCGAGCAGAGCGTTGTAATCGGGCGCCACGACCGTGGCGCCGGCGTCCGCCAGACAGCGCGCCAGCGGACAGTCCTGAAGACCGGAGCGGAGGAAGGCGCCGCCGTGGAAATAGAGAAGGACCGATGAGCACGTCACCGCGTCAGCACGCTGATAGATCTGCGCGGAGACGTCGCCGACGGCCACCTTCTCCAATATCATGTGTTTCACATTGACGGTCATGGCTTGGGTCATCCCGGTCTGAGCTGAGGACAGAACGCCCCGATCACTCTCACTGCTTGGCAATCTAGCCTTGTTCGCTGTCCTGAATAAGGTAGTATTTTTTGGTTACACTATTCTTCTTCTCGAACAATGCCGGAGGCGCCAGATCAGGATGGATCAGCTATCGGCCATGCGCGCCTTCCTCCGTGTCGTCGAGACCGGCAGCTTCACCAGAGCCTCCGCAGGGCTTGGTCTGCCGAAGGCGACGATGACCAACCTCATCCAGAACCTCGAGGCGCATCTGAAGACGAAACTGCTCAACCGCACGACGCGGCGGGTGATGGTGACGACCGACGGCGCGCTTTACTATGAACGGGCGCTGCGCATCGTCGCCGAGGTCGACGAGCTCGACGCCAGCCTGTCCCAGTCCCAGCTGACCCCCGGCGGACGACTGCGTGTGGAGATGGCGGGCATCTTCGCCGACTGCATCATCATTCCCGCATTGATCGACTTCAGCCGGGCCTATCCCGACATCCAGATCGACCTCGGGGTCGGCGACCGGACGGTCGACTACCTCGCCGAGAATGTCGACATCGCCCTGAGGGGAGGCCAGCCTGCGGATCAGTCGCTCATCGCGCGGCGCGTGGGTCAGCTGGACCTGATTTTCTGCGCCGCTCCCTGCTACGTGGAACAGCTGGGCGAGCCGCGACATCCGGCAGAGTTCGAGCGGGACCATCACTGCGTCAGCTACTTTATGCCGCCGAACAACCGGATCATGCCGTTTGCCTTCGAGAAGGCAGAGGAACTGGTCGAGATCGTTCCGCGCTATATTCTCTCGGTCAATGACGCGCGCAGCTACATGGCTGCGGTTCTGTCCGGTCTCGGTGCTGGCCATTTGCCGCGCTTCCTGGTGGCTGAGGATCTGGCCAGCGGGAGACTCATCGAACTGCTGCCGGACTGGAGCCTGCAGGCGATCCCTCTCTACATAGTTTATCCGCCGAACCGTCATCTGAGCAACAAGGTCAGGGTATTTGTGGATTGGCTGGTGCAGCTGATCAGCGAGATGGGCCTCGATACGCAGCAACCAGCGGCGCGGGGGAGCCCTGAAGGGGTGAGCCCCTTGCAGAGGGCGCGCACCGAAACTTGACACCCAGATTGCCAAGCCGGATGAGACCGCCCGCCCGAACCGGTTGGCCCCTGCGCTGGCGGCGCAGCTGATGGCGGCGATCCTGTCGTCCAATCGCATAGACATGGCGCCTCTCTCTTTTTCCTTGGCGCGGTCTCCCGATCCGTTGCCAGCAGCAACACCACCCGCTTTCTGGCTGTGCAGGGCGAGCCAAACGATGCCGATGCTGGATGAGGGTTGAGCCGCCAAGGCGGGCGCGGCACCCGGCCCGAGACCGGGCGCCGACAGCGTCAGTATCCGACGCCGCGCACGCCGCCCGCGGCCCGGAGGGCTTCCCCGGTCACCCAATGCGCGTCCTCGGACGCGAGGAAGACCGCGACCGGCGCGATGTCTTCAGGCTCGCCGAGCCGGCCGAGCGGCGTGCCGGCGAGCAGCTTCACGCCCAGATCGCCCGCGAAGTGCCATCGGTCGCGGGCGTGTGGTGTGGCCCGGCAGGATAGAATTCACCCGGATGCCGCGCGGCCCAAGTTCGCGAGCGAGAGCGAAGGTCATCGTGTCCACGGCGCCTTTGGTCGCGACATAGACGCTGGAGTGTTGATTTCCACCCAGAACTGAGCCGGGTAGGCGCATAATTTCCACTGAGAATTGAGCCATGTGAACCTTCCCCCGAAGCGGCGAGCGGCGGGGGCAACGGAGTGATCCACATGGGACTTTTGAACATCATTCGTCGGATGCACCTGCGACAGAAGCTGTCGATCCGCGAGATGGCCAAGCGCACGGGTTTGTCGCGCAATACTGTGACCAAGCATCTTGCGGCAGAGACGGTGGAGCCGAAGTTCGCGACGCCGGAGCGTCCGAGCAGGCTTGATCCCTTTGCCGAGAAGCTGGCGGGTTGGCTGAAGACCAATGCCGGGAAGTCGCGTAAAGAGGGGCAGACACTGAAGAAGATGCACGCCGATCTGGTGACGCTCGGCTTCACCGGCTCCTACAACCGGGTTGCGGCCTTCGCGCGGGAATGGCGGGCTGATCGGCAGCGCGAGCAGCAGACGACTGGACGCGGGACATTTGTTCCGTTGGCTTTCCGCCCCGGCGAGGCGTTTCAGTTCGACTGGAGCGAGGATTTCGCGGTTGTCGGCGGTGAGCGCAGGAAGCTTCAGGTCGCCCATATCAAGTTGTCGCACGGCCGGGCCTTTCTCTTGCGGGCCTACCCCTTGCAAACCCATGAGATGCTGTTCGATGCGCACTGGCACGCGTTCAGGATCTTGGGCGGCGTGCCGGAACGCGGAATCTATGACAACATGAAGACGGCGGTGGATCGTGTTGGCCGAGGCAAGGCCCGCGAGATCAACATCCGCTTTCTCGCTATGGCGAACCACTATGTCTTCGAGCCAGAGTTCTGCAACCCGGCGGCAGGGTGGGAGAAGGGGCAGGTCGAGAAGAACGTCCGCGACTCCCGCCACCAGATGCTGCAAGCCATGCCAGACTTTCCTGATCTTGCCGCGCTGAACGCTTGGCTGGAGGAGCGCTGCATCGCCCTGTGGCACGAGACCGCCCATGGCACATTGCCCGGCACGATCGCGGATGTCTGGATTGACGAGAAAGCCGCATTAATGCCGCTGCCGTCCGCCTTCGATGGCTTCGTCGAGATCGACAAGCGGGTCTCGCCCACTTGCCTGATCAGCTTCGAGCGCAATCGCTACAGTGTTCCGGCGTCCTTCGCGAACCGGCCTGTCAGCCTGCGGGTATATCCTGACAGGTTGGTCGTTGCGGCGGAGGTCAACATCCTGTGTGAACATAGCCGGGTGATCGAGCGCAGCCATAAGTTTCCCCCGAAGACGATCTACGATTGGCGGCACTATTCTGGCGGTCGTGCAAAGGAAGCCCGGAGCTCTTCGCAATGGCGCGCCATTCCTGGAATTACCGTCTGCCTTCCGGCAGTTGCAGGATCAAATGCTACGCAAACAAGGCGGTGACCGCGAGATGGTGGATATCCTTGCGCTCGTCTTGCAGCACGACGAACAGGCCGTGCTGACCGCCGTGGAATTGGCGCTGATCGAGGGCGTGCCCACCAAGACCCATGTGCTGAACCTCCTGCACCGCCTTGTCGACGGCAAGGTGATCGGTGGTCCGCCGTTGGACACCCCGCAAGCGCTGATCCTGCGGCGCGAACCCAAGGCAAATGTCGAGCGCTATGACGCCCTGCGTAGCCAGAGCGCTATGGGAGGCCGTCATGCGTCATGACCCTGCCGCCGGCGCCATCGTCATCATGCTCCGCAGCCTGAAGATGTATGGCATGGCCCAAGCCGTCGAGGATCTCATCGAACAGGGGGCCCCCGCTTTCGAAGCCGCCACCCCCATCCTGTCACAGGTGCTGAAGGCCGAATTGGCCGAACGCGAGGTGCGTTCCATCGCCTATCACATGAAGGCTGCACGCTTCCCGGCCTACAAAGATCTTGCAGGCTTCGACTTCGCGGCCAGCGAGATCAACGAGGCCACCGTCCGGACGCTGCACCGCTGCGAGTTCTTGGACGGCGCTCAGAATGTCGTCCTGATCGGGGGCCCGGGCACCGGCAAGACACACGTCGCGACAGCCCTCGGTATCCAGGCCATAGAACATCACCGCCGCAAGG
>NZ_PZKG01000131.1 GCF_003034985.1 Cereibacter changlensis JA139 | reverse complement strand
GATCAGCTTCGACTACCATGACGGCGACGTCTTCTGGTGCACTGCCGATGGTCGGCTGGGTCACCGGCCACAGCTACATCATCTACGGCCCGCTGGCCAATGGCGCGACGACGCTGATGTTCGAGGGCGTGCCGACCTACCCGGACGCCGGGCGGTTCTGGGCGGTCTGCGAGAAGCACAAGGTGAACCAATTCTATACCGCGCCAACCGCGATCCGCTCGCTGATGGGCATGGGCCCGGAATGGGTGGAGCGCTACGACCTCTCCTCGCTCAAGCTGCTCGGCTCGGTCGGCGAGCCGATCAACCCAGAGGCCTGGGCTTGGTACAACACCCATGTCGGCAAGGGGAAATGCCCGATCGTCGACACCTTCTGGCAGACCGAGACCGGCGGCCACATGATCACCCCGCTGCCGGGCGCCATGCCGGTGAAGCCGGGCGCCGCCAGTCGGCCGTTCTTCGGCGTGAAACCCGTGGTGCTCGAGCCGGCCAGCGGCGAGGTGAAGGAGGAGACCGCCACCGAGGGCGTGCTCTGCATCTCCGACAGCTGGCCGGGACAGATGCGCACGCTCTGGGGCGACCACGAGCGCTTCGAGGAAGCCTATTTCTCGCAGTACAAGGGCTACTACTTCACCGGCGACGGCTGCCGCCGCGACGAGGATGGCTATTACTGGATCACCGGCCGGGTCGACGACGTGATCAACGTCTCGGGTCACCGCATGGGCACGGCCGAGGTCGAATCCGCGCTGGTGGCGCATGTCAGCGTCGCCGAGGCGGCAGTGGTCGGCTATCCGCATGACATCAAGGGCCAGGGCATCTACGCCTATGTCACGCTGATGAACGGCAGCGAGCCATCGGAGGACCTGCGCAAGGAGCTGGTCAAATGGGTCCGCACCGAGATCGGCCCGATCGCCTCGCCCGACATCATCCAATGGGCCCCTGGCCTGCCCAAGACCCGCTCGGGCAAGATCATGCGCCGCATCCTGCGCAAGATCGCCGAGAACGACTTCGGCTCGCTGGGCGACACCTCGACACTGGCCGATCCTTCGGTGGTCGACGAGTTGATCGCCAACCGCAAGACCCGGGGCTGAGCCGGTGCGCGGCGCGACCGACACGCTGACCCGCCCGGCCGTGCTGGTGCTGCTCGGCCCGCCGGGAGCGGGCAAGGGCACCCAGGCGCGGCGGCTGGAAGAACGATTCGGGCTGGTCCAGCTGTCGACCGGCGACCTGCTGCGCGCCGCGGTGGCGGCGGGCAGCCCGGCGGGCCTTGCCGCCAGGGCGGTGATGGAGGCCGGGCAGCTGGTCTCGGACGACATCGTCATCGCCATCCTGCGCGACCGGATGGCGGCGCCCGACACGCGCAATGGCGTGATCCTCGACGGCTTTCCGCGCACCGACGCGCAGGCGGCGGCGCTCGACGCGCTGCTGGCCGAGACCGGGCAGCAGGTGACGGCGGCGATCAGCCTCGAGGTCGATGATGCGGCCATGGTGGCCCGCGTCGCCGGCCGCTTCACCTGCGCCGCCTGCGGCGAGGGCTACCACGACGACTTCAAGCCGCCGGCAGTCGCCGGCCGCTGCGACCGCTGCGGCGGCGCGGCCTTCACCCGCCGCGCCGACGACACCGCCGAGACCGTGGCCGCGCGGCTCGAGGCCTATCACGCCCAGACCGCCCCGCTCATCGCCCATTACCGGCGGCGCGGCGTGCTGGAAACCATCGACGCGATGCAACCCATCGATGTCGTCGCCGAAAGCCTCGGACGGATCGTCGTCCCGGGCACGGCCTGAGGGAGGGCCGGCATCCCTTCGGGAGGGGGGCGCCGGCGGGAGAAAAGCAATCTACAGGGAGTTACAGCATGGTGGACAGAAACAGTAATGTCACCGCCGACCGGGCGTCGTCCAACGCCTATTGGTCGGCCAATATCCGGATCATCCTCATCTCGCTCGCGGTCTGGTTCTTCTGCTCGTTCGGACTGGGGATCATCCTGCGGCCCATGCTGTCGGGCATCATGGTCGGCGGCGCCGATCTCGGGTTCTGGTTCGCCCAGCAGGGCTCCATCTACGTCTTTCTCGTGCTGATCTTCGTCTACGCCTGGCGGATGAACAGGCTCGACAAAGAATTCGGCGTCGACGAATAAGGAGCGGCAGGGACAATGGATCAATTCACCCTCAACCTGATCGTGGTTGGCATCACCTTCGCCATCTACATCGGCATCGCGATCTGGGCCCGGGCGGGCAGCACCGCGGAATTCTATGCAGCCGGCCAGGGCGTCCACCCCGTGCTCAACGGTATGGCCACCGGCGCCGACTGGATGTCGGCCGCCTCCTTCATCTCGATGGCGGGCATCATTGCGCTGGCCCCGGCCGGCGGCTACGAGCAGTCGGCCTATCTGATGGGCTGGACCGGCGGCTACGTGCTGCTGGCGCTGCTGCTTGCCCCCTACCTGCGCAAGTTCGGCAAGTTCACCGTGCCGGAGTTCATCGGTGACCGCTTCTACTCCGGCGGCGCGCGGCTGCTGGCCGTGATCTGCCTGATCGTCATCTCGGTGACCTATGTGATCGGCCAGATGCGCGGCGTGGGCGTGACCTTCGGGCGCTTCCTCGAGATCTCGACCGACATGGGTCTCTACATCGGCGCGGCGATCGTCTTCGTCTACGCCGTGCTCGGCGGCATGAAGGGCATCACCTACACCCAGGTGGCGCAATATGTCGTGCTGATCATCGCCTACACCATCCCGGCGATCTTCATCTCGCTGCAGCTGACCGGTTCCTTCCTGCCGCAGTTCGGCCTGACCGGCACCCATGTCGCCTCGGGAACCGAGTTCCTGGTGAAGCTCGACCAGGTCGTGACCGAGCTCGGGTTCCGCGCCTATACCTCGGAAACCGCCAACATGCTGAACATGATCCTGTTCACCATGTCGCTGATGATCGGCACCGCGGGTCTGCCGCATGTCATCATCCGCTTCTTCACCGTGCCGAAAGTGGCCGACGCGCGGTCCTCCGCCGGCTGGGCGCTGGTGTTCATCGCCCTGCTCTACACCGTGGCCCCGGCCGTCGGCTCGATGGCGCGGCTCAACCTGACCACGACGATGTGGCCGAACGCGGCGACCGGCAATGCGCTCGACGGTCCGGCGATCACCCGTGAAGCCATCGACAGCAACCCCGAGCTGAGCTGGATCCGGACCTGGGAGAAGACCGGCCTGCTGACCATGACCGACCTGAACGGTGACGGCCAGATCCAGTACTTCAACGAACCCGCCGCGACCGCCGCCGCCAACAAGGCGCTGGCTGCCGCAAACGCGGCCCTGGCTGCCGCCCCGGCGGATGCCGACCGCACCGCCCTCGAAGCCGCCGTCGCCGATGCGACCGCCAAGCGCGACGCCGCCCTGGCGACCGACACGCTCGGCGGCCAGACCCTCGCCGAGCGCGGCTGGGTCGGCAACGAGGTCACCAAGCTGGACAACGACATGATGGTTCTCGCGAACCCGGAAATCGCTGCCCTGCCGGGTTGGGTCATCGCCCTGGTCGCCGCCGGCGCCCTGGCGGCGGCCCTCTCCACCGCCGCCGGCCTGCTGCTGGCGATCTCCTCGGCCATCTCGCACGACCTGATCAAGGGCTCTATCAACCCGAACATCTCGGAAAAGGGCGAGCTGCTGGCCGCGCGCATCGCGATGACCTTCGCCATCGCCATCGCCACCTGGCTCGGCCTCAACCCGCCCGGCTTCGCCGCGCAGGTGGTGGCGCTCGCCTTCGGCCTGGCCGCTGCCACGATCTTCCCGGTGCTGATGATGGGCATCTTCTCGAAGCGCGTGAACAAGCAGGGCGCCATCGCCGGGATGCTGGTCGGGCTGATCTTCACCTCGGTCTACATCTTCGCCTACAAGGGCTGGTTCTTCGTGCCGGGCACCAACATGCTGCCCGACACCCCGGACCAGTACTTCTTCGGCATCTCGCCGCTGTCCATCGGCACGGTCGGCGCGATCCTGAACTTCGCCTCCGCCTATATCGTGTCGTCGGTCACCGCACCGCCTCCGCACCACGTGCAGGAGCTGGTGGAAAGCATCCGCGTGCCGCGTGGCGCCGGAACGGCCGTCGCCCACTGACCCTGACCAAGGTGCGTCCCCTCCCCGGGGGCGCACCGACCCGGTGCGGATCGAGGATCTCATGAACGACGCCCAGACCATCATGAGCTTTCTGGAGACGGTGCACCCCTATGACAGCCTGCCGAGGGACGAGCTGGCGCGTGTCGCCAGCTGCTTCAGCCGCAGGGAAGTCCCCGCCGGGGACACGGTCTACCGCCATGGCGAGCGGCTGGTCGGGCTCTATCTCGTCAAGCGCGGCGGGGTCGAGGTGCTGGAGCCCTCGGGCGACGTGATCTCGGTGCTCGGGCCGCGCAATTCCTTTGGCGAGCGCGGGCTGATGCGCGACGGCCGCGCGGCGACCACGGCGCGGGCGACGCAGGACGCGGTGCTGCTGATGCTGCCCGCGCTGGAATTCCGCCGGCTGTTCGACAGCTCGCCCGCCTTCGAGCGCTTCTTCACCCGGCGGCGCAGCAACGGCTACCGCGCCTCGGACCTGACGACGCAGAAAGTGGCCGACCTGATGGCGCGCAAGCCGATCACCTGCGCCCCCGGCGACCCGATCCGCAGGGCCGCGGCGCGGATGCGCGACGCGCATGTCTCCTGCCTGGGCGTGGTGGAGGACGGGCGCTTCGTTGGCATCGTCACCACCGGCGACATGACGGCCAAGGTCGTGGCCAGCGGCCGCGACCCCTCGACCCCGGTGCGCGACATCATGACCCCCGACCCGGTCTCGCTCGGCCCCGAGGCGCTCGGCTCCGACATCCTGCACATCATGCTGGAGCGCCGCATCGGCCACCTGCCGGTGGTCGAGGAGGGGCGGCTGGTCGGCATGATCACCCAGACCGACCTCACCCGGTTCCAGGCGGTGTCCTCGGCCCAGCTGGTGCGCGACGCCGCCACGGCCGAGGGCGTGGCGCAGCTGGCCGAGGTGACGGCGCGCATCCCCGCCCTCTTGGTGCAGCTGGTCTCGGGCCACAGCGCGCATGAGGTGGTGACCCGGCTGGTCACCGACATCGCCGACACCGTCACGCGCCGGCTGCTGGCCCTGGCCGAGGAGGCGCTGGGGCCGCCGCCGGTGCCCTATGTCTGGTGCGCCTGCGGCAGCCAGGGCCGGCAGGAGCAGACCGGCGTGTCGGACCAGGACAACTGCCTGATCCTGTCGGACCAGACGCTGCCCGCCGACGAGGCCTATTTCGCCGCGCTGGCCCGCTTCGTCTCGGACGGGCTGAACGCCTGCGGCTATGTCTACTGCCCCGGCGACATGATGGCGACCAACCCGCAGTGGCGCCAGCCGCTGAAGGTCTGGCGCGAGTACTTCCAGCGCTGGGTGCAGCAGCCCGACCCGATGGCGCAAATGCTGTCCTCGGTGATGTTCGACCTCCGGCCGATCGGCGGCGACACCACGCTCTTCGAGGCGCTGCAGGTCGACACGCTGCACATGGCGGCGAAGAACTCGATCTTCGTCGCCCACATGATCGCCAATTCGCTGAAGCACACGCCGCCGCTCGGGCTGATCCGCGGCTTCGCCACCATCCGCTCGGGCGAGTACAAGAACCACATCGACCTCAAGCACAACGGCGTCGTGCCGGTGACCGACCTCGGCCGGGTCTACGCGCTGATCGGCCGGTTGAGCGCGGCGAACACCCGCGCCCGGCTGCAGGGGGCAGAGGCGACCGGGGTGATCTCGATCTCGGGCGCGCGCGACCTGATCGAGGCCTATGACATGATCGCCCAGATCCGGCTGGAGAACCAGGCGCGGCTGATCCGCTCGGGCCGCGCGCCCGACAATTTCCTCGCCCCCTCCGACCTGTCGGATTTCGAACGCAGCCACCTGCGCGACGCCTTCGTCGTCGTGCGCACCATGCAATCCGCGCTCGGCTCCGCCCGCGGCGCACGCACCTGAAGGAACGCCCATGCTGATGGACCTCGCCGCCACGATCACCGCCGGAGCCGGCCTCGCCGGGCTGGTGATGGCCGTGCGCCACTTCAGCAAGGGGCGGCTGCCGAAATGGACGATCCCCGCCGCCATCGGGGCCGGCATGCTGACCTTCTCGGTCTGGAACGAGTACAGTTGGTATCCGCGCGTCGCCGCCGCCCTGCCGCCGGAGGTCCGGGTGGTCTCCGCTCCCGAGGACAGCTCGGCCCTGCGACCCTGGACCTTCCTGTTCCCGGTCTCCAGCCGCTTCATGGCGCTGGACCGCACGGCGATGCTGACCTCGCAGGACCGGCCCGACATCCGCCGCGCCGACGCGATGGTGGTGCAGCGCTGGCAGCCGACGCAGCGCCTGCCCTTCGCCTTCGACTGCGCCGGCGATCGGCAGGCGGCGCTGGCCGGCGGCGCGGCGCTGGCGCCGGACGGCACCCTGAGCGGCGCCGTCTGGCGGCCGGTCGGACAAGACGACGAACTGCAGAGGGCGGCCTGCCAGGAGGGTTGAAATGGCCGATGGAGCACGCAAGCACCGCGTTCTGGTGGTCGAGGACGAAGACAACATCGCCATGGCGCTCGACTACCTGATGACGCGCGAGGGCTACGAGCACGACCGGATCTCGAACGGGGCGGCGGCGCTTGGGCATATCCGCGAGACCCGGCCGGATCTCGTGCTGCTCGATGTCATGCTGCCCGAAGTCTCGGGCTACGAGATCTGCCAGGGCGTGCGGCTCGACCCTTCGCTGGCCCAGGTGAAGATCCTGATGATGACCGCCCGCGGCTCGACCATCGAGCGCAAGAAGGGCATGGCGCTGGGGGCGGACGGATTCATCTCGAAACCCTTCGAGCTGAAGGCGCTGCGCGAGGAAGTCCGAAGGCTGCTCGGCGAGGGGGGCTGAGATGCTCCACCGGCTGGGCCTGCGGCTGAGGATCCTGCTGTTCTTCGCGGCGCTGGCTGTGGGGGCCAATGTCGCGGTCGCGGTCGGGCTGCTGCTGGCCTACCGCCGGCTCGGCAGTGCCGAGCTGCTGCCGGCCTTCCAGCAGGTCGGCATCCTCGCCGGCTTCGCCATCCTCGGGCTGGTGACCTGGGTCTGGTACCTGTTCGACATGAACGTCGCCCGGCCGATCGACGCGCTGGCCAGCAAGCTGCGCGCCCGCACCCATGCCAATGTCGAGGGCGCGATCGACGACGCCAGCGCCCGCTATCTGGGCGATCTCGCCCCCGCCGCCTCGGCCACGGCGCTGACCCTGGCCGAGACACGCAACGCGCTGGCGGAATCCGTGGCGCGCGAGACCTCGCGGCTTTCGTCGGAGAAGGCGCGGCTGGAGGCGCTTCTGTCGGATGTGCCGGTGGGCGTGCTGCTCTGCTCGGGCGAGCATCAGCTGGTGTTCTACAACGGCCCGGCGACCGACCTGCTGCAGACGACGGGTGCGCCGGGGCTCGACCGCAACCTGTTCGACTACCTGCGCGAAGGACCCATCCGCCACGCGCACCAGCGGCTGACGGAAGCGGGCGACCCCGACGCCGCTTCGGACATCCTCTGCACCACCGTCGCCGGGGCGCGGGTGCTCGCCGCGCGGATGCGGCTGATCGCCGGCGGCACCCAGAGCCCGGGCTACGTGCTGACCCTGCGCGACGTGACCTCGGCGCTCGCCTCCTATTCCCGGCGCGAGGCGCTGCTGGTCGAGGTCTTCGACCGCGTCCGCCGCCCCGCCGCCAATCTGCAGACTCTGCTGGAGGTGCTGCCGCCGGGCGAGCCGCCGCCGCCGCAGGTCGATCAGGCCCTGCGGCAGGAGGTGGCGATGCTGGCCTCCGCCGTCACCGAGCTGAGCCGCAAGCATGACGAGCAGCGCCACGACGGCTGGCCGCTGGCGCTGACCCGGGCCTCCGACCTGCTCGACGGGCTGAGGGCGCGGATGGAGCAGGCCGGGCTGCGGGTGGAGGCCTGCGAGGCGCCGCTGCTGCTGCGCTGCAACGGTTTCGAGGTCATCGGCCTGATCGCCGGGATCGCCGCCCGGATCGACCGGCCCGCCTTCCGGGTGACGCTGACCGAGGAGGGCACCGAGGCCATGCTGCGGCTGATCTGGCAGGGCGAGCCGCTGGCCGTCGCCACGCTGGAGCAGTGGCTGGCCGGGCCGCTCGACCCCGCCGCGCCGGAGGTCACCGGGCGCAGCGTGCTCTCCACCCACAGCACCGAGATCTGGCCGGAGGCCGCCGGGCCGGGAGAGAACGCGCTCTGCCTGCCGCTACGCGCCGCGCGCCGCGCCGGGCGGCGGCCCAGCCCGATCTCGCGCGCCGTGGTCTACGATTTCGACCTGCTCTCCAAGGCGCGCAACGAGCGGGTGGCCGAGGCGCGGCTGGAGGACTTGACCTATGTGGTCTTCGACACCGAGACCACCGGCCTGATGCCGTCGCAGGACGAGATCGTGCAGATCGCCGCGGTCCGCATCGTCAACGGTCGCCGGGTCGAGGGCGAGGTGTTCGACACGCTGGTGAACCCGCGCCGGCCGATCCCCGCCTCCTCGACCGAGGTGCATGGCATCACCGACGCGATGGTGGCCTCGGCCCCCGAACTGGCCGAGGTCGGCCGCGCCTTCCACAAATTCGCCGAGGGCGCGGTTCTGGTCGCGCACAACGCGCCCTTCGACATGGAATTCCTGCGCCGGGCCGAGCCGCTGATCGGGCTGCGCTTCGACATGCCGATCCTCGACACGGTGCTGCTGTCGGCAGTGCTCTTCGGCCAGACCGAGGCGCACAGCCTCGACGCGCTGGCGCACCGGCTGGGAATCACGATCCCGGAGGAGGCGCGCCATACGGCAATCGGCGACACGGTGGCCACCGCCGACGCCTTCTTGAAGCTCCTGCCGATGCTGCAGGGCCGCGGCTACGCCACCTTCGGCACGGTGCTGACCGAGGTGCGCCGCCACAGCCGTCTACTGAAGGACCTGAACGAAACGCTGGCCGGCGCCTGAGCGCCCCGCCCGGAGGTGGGGCGCCCGACCTGGGAAGCTTGGGGGCGTCACAAGAGGATGCGCCCTCCGCCGGCCTCAGCCGTGGTGGACGGTGACCGTCTTGACCCGGGTGAAGCCGTAGAGCGCCTCGAAGCCCTTCTCCCGGCCGTGGCCCGACCGGCCGACGCCGCCGAAGGGCAGTTCGACGCCGCCGCCGGCCCCGTAGTTGTTGATGAACACCTGGCCGCTGTGCAGCTTCCGCGCCATGCGCAGCTGCCGGGCGCCATCGCGGGTCCAGACGCCGGCGACCAGCCCGTAATCGGTGCCGTTGGCCAGCCTCAATGCCTCGGCCTCGTCCTCGAAGGCCATCAGCACCTGGACGGGACCGAAGATCTCCTCCCGCGCCAGCGCATGATCGGGCGGCACCTCCGAGAACAGCGTCGGCAGCACGTAATGCCCCTCCGGCGGGGCCTCCGGGTGCAGCGTGCCCTCGGCGGCGAGGGTCAGCTCGCGCCGCCCGAGGTCGATGAAGCCCTGCACGCTTTGCCGCTGCCGGCGCGACACGATCGGCCCCAGGTCGTGGCTGTCGCAGGCCGGCCCGACGACGAGCCCGCGGTAGATCTCCGCCATCCGGCGGCGGACCTCCTCATAGACCCCGCGCTGCACCAGCACGCGCGAGGCGGCCGAGCAGGTCTGGCCGGCGTTCTGCATGCAGGCCCCGACCAAGACCGGCATGGCGAGGTCGAGATCGGCGTCATCGAAGACGATATGCGGAGACTTGCCGCCCAGCTCCAGCGTGACCGGCACCACGTTGCGCGCCGCGGCCTCCTGGATCCGCATCCCAGTCGCGACCGAGCCGGTGAAGGACAGGTGCTGCACGCCCCGGTGCCCCGCCAGCGCCGCGCCGACCTCGGCCCCCAGCCCGGTGACGACGTTCAGCGCGCCCGCCGGCAGGCCGGCCTCGGCGGCGATGGAGGCGAAGACCAGCGAGGACAGCGAGGCGTCCTCGGCCGGTTTCAGCACCACCGCATTGCCGGCGGCCAGCGCCGCGGCGACGGCGCGGCCGAGGATCTGCATCGGGTAGTTCCACGGGATGATGATGCCGCAGACCCCATGCGGCTCGCGCAGGGTATAGGCGGTGAAGCCCTCCTGATAGGGGATCGTCGTTCCCGTCAGCTTGTCGGCGGCCCCGGCGTAGAACTCCAGATAGCGCGCCAGCGCTACGGAATCGCGCCGTGACTGGTTCAGCGGCTTGCCGACGTCGAGCGTCTCGATCATCGCGAGATCCTCGGCGCGGGCCGTGACCAGCGCCGACATGCGCATCAGGATCCGCCCGCGCTCCGTCGCGGTC
>NZ_PZKG01000130.1 GCF_003034985.1 Cereibacter changlensis JA139 | reverse complement strand
GGCCATGCCGGTGACGACGATCCGCTCGACCCCTCTGAACCGGGAGTCCAGCATCGCGCTGCCGCGGAGGCCCAGCGTGGTGAAGGTGGTGTCGGTCGACATCCCCTCCACCGAGAGGCTGCCGGTCCCGCCGGTTTCGGTGAAGCCGTCGCTCTCGTGCCTGACATGGGCGAGCGAGAGGAAGGGCTCGACCCGGCGCCCGGCAAGCCGGGCGTCATAGCTGGCTTCGGCATGGATCGAGTAGGTGCGGGCGTCGTAGCCGCCGATCGCCGCGCCCTGCCCGACCGATGCGAGGCTGCGGACGGTGTCGATGTCATGCCAGCTGACGAAGGCCCCGCCGCCGAAGCGGAGACCCGGCCCGCCGGATCCGGCATAGGCACCCAGGGTGACGGTGTCGGCGTCGGCCTTCGCGCCATCGTCGTTCGAGACGGAGGAGGACGACATGCCGACCATCATGCCGGCGGTGAGGCCAATGGCCAGATCCTGATCATAGCCAAGGGCGAGACCGCCGAGCGACCGCTCGGCGCCGCTGGCGTTGCCGTTGCCGGAAAAGTCGGACCGGGCGCCGAAGCCCTGCATCCACATGCCGCTCCGGGCCGGTTCTTCCTCGGCGAGGAAGCTCATGCGGTTGCTGCGGGATACGTCGGCGCCGGCGGCGGGCTCGTTCCGTTGGATCCGGTGGTGCATCAGTTCGCGCACCATGGCGGTGTCTTGGACGAAGGCCGCGGCGGTGGAGCCGTGGATGGTGCCGGAGAGCTGGTCATAGGCCAGCCGCGCGCCGGCTTCCGACATCCCCATGATCGACCGCACCAGCGGCTCATCCACCGACAGCCGCGTCAGCGCCGCCCCCAGGTTCCGCTGGTTGCGGCTCAGGGCGATGTCCGCGAAGTCGACATCGTTGCGCACAAGTTCCAGCCATACGTCTTTGAGGTCGTAGCTGAGCTCGGCATTCATGAAGGCGAGATCGGATTCTACACCGTCGAATACGCCCTCGACACCCTCCGATGCTGTGGCGATGCGATAGCGTGACAGCGGTTTGAAGACCGCGTTGCTGGCGTGGTGGATCACGGTGCCGCCGTTCAGGTCCAGCGTGCCGCCGACATCCAGGAGGTCGTTGCCGGTGGGATCCGCATCCACGCGGAAGAACGATCCGGATGCGAAGGAGGCATCGCCCGTCACGGTCAGCGCACCATCGGGAGACAGGCTGCCGCCAGCCTCGACGGTGACCGTCTCCACCATGCCGGACCCGGCCAATGTGCCGGAGCCCCTGACATGGAGGTCGCCGCCGAGGGCGTTTCCGATCCGCAGGATGCCGCCGTCCACATTGGTGACCCCGCCGAACAGGCTGCTGTCGGCGGTCAGCAGGGTGTCGCCCGAAAGATGGGTGATCGTGCTCGATGCACCGAGCCCATTGATGACCGCATCGAAATCATAGCCCTCACCGGTGTGGTTGAAGACAAGCTCACCGCTTCCCATGCCAAAGAGGAGCGTGCCGACATTGATGTATCCGGCCGCCGAAGCCGCATCGGCCGCAGCCGCGCCGATGTTGAGCGTGGCGGTCGAAGCGCTGTTGTTGGCGATGACGACGACAGCGTTGGCGTTCGAAGAAATGCCATTTACCGATGCTCCGTCGGAAATGGTGGCGATGGCGTCGCCATCGTTGCCCACCATGAGCATGTTTTCGGCGTTCACCGCCGATCCGGCTCCCGAGACGATCAAGTCGCCAACCGCCCCCTCGGACCATCCGACAATCACGTCTTCAGCCTGCAGGATACCCCCGTCTGTCACAGCGCCGGCACCGCTGCCTTCGTTGCCGAGGGCGACATACCCCACCGCCTCCAGCCGACTGTCGGCTCCGGAGACCTCCACTTCGCCGACAGATCCGGCCTCGTCGCCGACGAAGACGTGTCCTGACGCCTGGACTTCGCCGCCCTCCTTGATGGAGAGCTTGCCCTCACCCTGGCTGCCGATCAGGAGCGAGCCGCCATCGGCGATCTCCCATGTCGCGCCGTCTCCGCTGACCTCGACGGAAGACCCGGACGTCGCCTGCTTGCCGATGGTCGCGGCGGCGCTGGTCACCTTGGCCTGGTCCGTGATCGACATCGTCCCGTCACCGGCATCGCCGATGACAAGCCCCCCAAGCAGCGACGCTTCAGTGCCGGCCCCGCCGAAATTGAGATCGCCCTTGTTGAACCCGCCCACAATGGTCGAAGCGGTGACTGTCAGCGCGGCGCCATCGGTCACTTCGACCGTTCCGCTGCCGTAATAGCCGACATGCAGGAAATCTGCATCGAGCGTGGATCCGGAGCTCAAGTTCAGAGTCCCGGACTGCTGATCCAGCATGTTGCTGGGATGGTTGTTGTTGGTGCTGTTGCCGACGATCGCAGTGTTCACCGTTAACTCGGCGGCGTTCTGTATGGTGAGGGTCGAGCCTAACACCGAACCCAGGTAGAGCGTTCCGGCTGAACCTTGCGCGTCATCCAAGACAGGCTGCACGCCATTTGTAGTTGCGAAGGCCGTGCCATCGACCGGAACACCCGTGCTCCAGTTCGCCGCATCGGTCCAGTCGGAACTCTCAGCACCGGTCCATGTTTGAGCGCTGGCGGCGCTGGTCATCAGACTTGCAAGAAAGGGAAAGATGATCTTCACGGCGCGACGGCCATCGGCGAAAGAAGTGCTGCGCAAAGTGCTTTTCTGCATGGAGAAACGACCTACCCTGAGTTTTCTTAACGCCTTCATCTGAGCCACAGAGCACGAGATAGGGACATTAAATTATCATGGCGATAATTTGCGGAACATCTTCCCCCCTGTCAACCGCACAACTCAGGGTATAGCTGACCACCCGGCCCGCGATCAGTTGGAGCTGCGGTCCGGCGCATCCGACCGACTGGTGGCCGTTTACTAGTCGCGAAAAAGGTGTCTGTGTGGGTCACGGGAAATATTACGCCGGGGCGTTGCGCTCTCAGACGGAGTTTTCGTGCATCCTCGGCGGGATTGAACTCGCCCGCCGAGGCGATGACTTTGGTCGATCAAGCGCGATAGAGGGATGGATCATGCACTGAACCTTTGCCGATACTCTCCGGGCGTCAAACCGACGATACGGTGAAACACCTTCCGAAATGCACCAGGATCGGAGTAGCCTACCTGCCAAGCAATGCTCTCCACTGGTTGCTTGCCGAACTGCAGCAGTTCCTGTGATTTGGCCACCCGTAGGCGCTGAGCATAGCTGGTGGCCGTCAGCCCCGTGGCCTTCTGGAAGCGACGCAGAAAGGTGCGTTCCTCCAACCCTGCGTGCTCAGCCAGAACCGAAACGCGGGTGTCCTTGCCCTCTTGGGTTTGCAGGTAATGCTGCGCCTTGAGGATCGCACTATCTCCATGTGACAGACGGGGAATGAACCCGCTGTAAAAGCGTTGCTCACGCCCGGGCAGATCGACCAGCATCATCTGCGCCGTCCTCGCCATGATCATCGGACCAAGAAACCTGTTCACCACGATCAGGCCAAGGTCGATCCATGACATCAGTCCTCCTGCAGAAATGATATCACCGCCGTCGATGACAAGCCGGTCGACATCCACCTTCAGCTTGGGAAACCTGTCATGGAGCGCTTGTTCATAAGTCCAGTGCGTGGTGACAGCGCGTCCGTCAAGCAGCCCCGTTTCGGCCAGCACGAAGGCGCCTCCGCAAATGGACGCGATCACCGAACCCTCGGCATGGCGTAGGCAAAGCCATCTGGCGGCAGGGGCGGCCGCTTCAGGGCTGAGCGGCGCCTCCAGGGTGGGCGGGAGGATCAGAACATCGGACCGCAGCCGATTTGCCTCATCTGGATGCCCAGCACTGTCGAAGATGACGTGGGCCCGCGAGCCAGGATCGATCTTGAGATGTCGGACGCGCAGATGGGGGAGAGCAGATTCATTCTCGCCGCCGAATTGACTCGCCAAAGTGAAGAGATCGGTCAGTCCCAGCACCGCAGACATCTGCGCTCCCGGATACAAGACGATGCCAATCGTCACCTGTGTCATTGTCGGTATTGCCCTCGACAATGTCGATAATGCCAGTCGTCCAAGCCATCGCGCAGCGCCATGTTCTAGGCAACAGGAAATCGATCTCAGGAGACTTTCATGTCCAAGCGCGCCGTTCTCGTCGTTGATCTTCAGAATGAATACTGGCCGTCCGGCAACCTGCCCCTTCAGGGGATCGAGGTCGCCGCCGGAAATGCAGCACGCGTGATCGAGCACGCGCGCTTCAATGGCGACCTCGTGGTGAACATCCGCCACGAAGCGCCGGGGGGACCCATATTTGTGCCTGGCAGCCAAGGGGCGGAGATCAACGAGGTCGTTGCACCGCGGAGCGACGAGGCCGTCATCACCAAGAACTTCCCGAACTCGTTCCGCGACACGGATTTGAAAGCCCTTCTCTATGAGAAGGGGATCAAGGATGTGACCGTGATCGGCGCGATGAGCCACATGTGCATCGATGCGACCACCCGTGCCGCCAACGACCATGGCTTCAAGACGACAACGATCCACGATGCCTGCGCGACCCGTGATATCGAGTTTGGCGGGCAGACCGTCCCCGCCGCACATGTGCACACCGCGATCATGGGCTCCCTCGCGTTCTTCTATGGTGATGTCATCAGCACCGAGAATTTCCTCCGCAGCGGACGCTGTCATTCGGTGCGTGCAGTGGTGACGTCCCTTCAAATGGTGTAGCTCGCCGGTAGCACCGCCGCCCGCTCGCGCGCTCGCATGAAGCGCCGTAGCAGGCGGGCGGCGGCGCGGTGGTCATCGGGTTTTCCGGTAGGGTCGGGCCCAGCACCGCGCCAAGTTACGTTCCACGGATCCGATCGAGCGTCTCAACGGTGAAATCAAGCGGCGCACCGACGTGGTCGGGATCTTTCCGAACGAGGCATCGATCCGACGCCTGGTCGGCGCGGTCCTGATGGAACAGACCGAGGAATGGACCGTCCAGCGTGGCCGATACCTGACGCTGGAAACCCTCGCTCCGGTCTGCGATGATCTCACCTTCAGCCTGCCTGCCGCGCCGTGCGACTGACCAACTCGACCCGCTTCCGAGCACGAGGCCCGCGGTCAGCTACACCATCAGATGGGACGTTAACCAAGGTGGAGCTTTTCCGGCTCGATAGCGCTAGATGACGCGCGGGTTGGCGGCTTAGTTTCGCACGCCTGCAGAGTCTCTGGCCAGCACGCTGTGACCTGCACAAATGGCCGATTGAGAATGAAGGAAAGCAGCAGGTCTGAATGGCGGGCTAGTCGGTGGTGCCGGCGGCACCTCCCACCGTTGTGTCAGATGGAGCCGGGATTGCCCGCAACGCACGGTCTCGCGGTCAGATGCAACCGGGCTAACCCGGTTGCAACCTGCGACCATCCATCGTATCGCTCGTTCAGGTTCACCCCCAAAATCTTCATCCTCCAAGAACGCCGGGGGCGTCTTTCCGTTGACAGGGTCGTCAAGACATCCCGCCCATGCGCTTTACGCCGATCACCACGCCTGGCTGGTCGCCTGGCTGCGCCGGAGGCTCGGGGACGGCGCCGATGCGGCGGATCTCGCGCAGGACACCTTCCTGCGGCTGTTGCTCGGAAAGCGGGCTCCGGACCGGATCGGCCCGCAACCGCGGGCCTTGCTGACCCACATCGCCAAGGGGCTGGTCGTCGATCACTGGCGCCGCAAGGACATAGAAAGCGCCTATCTCGACGCGATCTCGCATCTGCCGCCGGCGCAGGCGCCGTCGGGAGAAGACAGGTTGATCCTGATCGAGGGCCTGATGCGGGTCGACGCCATCCTCGGCCAACTGCCGCGGCAGACGCGGGAGATCTTCCTGCTCGCACAGCTCGACGGGCTGACTCTGCAACAGATCGCCGACCGCACCGGCGTCGCCGTGATCACGGTGCGGCGGCATGTGAAGCGGGCGCTCCTCGCCTGCATGGCCGCCGCATGAGCCCGGCTGCGACGCCTGACCAGACAGATGGCCTCGACCCGCGGCTGCTGGAGGAGGCAGCGGATTGGGCGATCACCCTGCGCTACGATGATCCGGATGAGAGCCTTCTCAAGCTCTTCGACCGGTGGCTCCGCCAGAGCGCCGGACATGCGGCGGCCTGGGAACGTGCACAAGAGATGTTCCGGCCGCCAGATCCGGTGGCGGCGGTGATCGGCAAGACCGTCCTGCGTCGGGAAGGGCCGTCGACCAGCCGCAGGATGCTGCTCCGGGGCCTCGTCCTCGCGGGCCTCGCCGCGCCGGCAGGGGCGCTCGCCCTGCGCGATCAGCCGTGGCGCAGCTGGTTCGCCGATCTCCGCACCGGCGTCGGCGAGCGCCGGACGCTGATGCTGCCGGATTCCACCGAGCTTGCGCTCAACACGGCCACTGCGGTCAACCTGACGTTCAGCGGCGCGGAGCGGCGGCTCCGGATCCTCGAAGGCGAAATCCTCGTTTCCACCGTCCCCGACCCCGCGGCGCGCGCCTTTTTCGTGGAGACCCCGGAGGGCGAGGTGCAGACGGCAGGGGCGCGCTTCGGCCTGCGCTGTCTCACCGACGCGCGCATCCGCGTCTCGGTCTTCGAGCAGGCGGTAAGCGTCGCCACCGCCCGCGGCGCTGGCGCGACGCTGCAGGCCGGCGAGCAGGCCGAATTCACCGGCGACGGAATTGGAGAGAGCCGCCCGGTCGAAGACAGGGCCGCCCTCTGGCGGCAAGGCATGCTTCTTGCGCAGGACATGCGGCTTGCCGAGGTGATCGAGGAACTTTCCCGGTATCGCCACGGCCTGTTGCGCTGCGATCCGGCGGTCGCCGGGTTGCGCGTCTCCGGAGCGCTGTCCCTGACCGACACCGATAGCGCGCTCGAGTTGCTGGCGCAGACGCTCCCGGTCCGGGTGGTCCGCCGATCGGGCCTCTGGGTCACCGTGACAGCGCGTAGCTGATCGTCCGGACTTTTTTGCCGTGGGGGTGATCACTTTTCCGATCTCGTCCGGTGAAGAAGCATAGGGGCCGACGCCACGTTGATCGCAGCACTGCCCTTCATCCTTCGGTTTGGGAAGAAGCAGCATGATGAAGACGAGATCGAGGACGGCGCGAGGCGGCGGCGGGACTGAGAAACGACCTGGCGCGGAGACACTGCGGATGGCTGCGCGCCTGTTGGGGGCAACCTTTGCGGTAGGCCTGCTAGCACTGCCGGCCGCGGCGCAAAGTAGAGACTACGCCATCAGCGCCGGGCGGCTGAGCGATGTGCTGGCGGCCTATGCGGCCGCCGCGGGCGTGCAGCTCGTCTATGATCCTGCGACCCTGTCCAACCTTGCCAGTCCAGGGTTGAGCGGTAGCTACACGGTGCAGCAGGGCTTTGCCCGTCTGTTGGCCGGGAGTGGCCATGACTTGCAACCCGCTGGCAGCGGCAACTTCATCCTTGTTCCGAAGGGCCGGCGGACGTCCTCGCTCCCCGCAGACGGATCGACCCTGCTCGCCCCCCTTCTGATCTGGCGCAGCCAAGCTGATGATCCCTATCGGACGCTGGGCGCCGTCGCCCGTCTGGACGGCGACCAGCTCGAGCGGCGCTACAGCGGCGCCGTCGGCGACCTGTTCAAGGGCACGCCCGGCGTCATCGCGGCGAACAACCACAACGGCTCCAAGCTGGATGTGAACATCCGCGGCATGCAGGGCCAGAACCGGGTGAAGGTCGCCATCGACGGCACGCAGCAGACCTCTACGACATGGCGCGGTTATGCCGGCGTCGATGAGCGCGTCTACCTCGATCCCGACCTCATCGGCGGCATCGACATCTCGAAGGGCCCAGGCGGCGGCGCGGCGGGGGCCGGCTCCACCGGCGGCGTGGTGGCGATCCGCACGCTGGAGGGGCGCGATGTGGTGGCCGAGGGTGAGATCCAGGGCTGGCGCCTGCGTTTCGGCTCGAGCGACAACGCCACTGCGCCGCAGGACCCGGGCAGCTTTGGACAGCGTGACGACGCGCCCGGGCTGGACGGGCGAAACCGCTCGGGCAGCCTCGCATATGGCTATGTGGGCGAACGGTTCGAGATGCTGCTGGCCGCCGCAGAGCGCAAGCGCGGCAACTATTTCGCAGGGCGGCATGGCGACACAACCTATAGCCATGACGGGCGCGATTATCTGCTTTCCTTCACCAAGCCCGGCGAGGAGGTGTTCAACTCATCCGAGGACTCCTCGACCCTCATGGCCAAGTTCGCCTGGACCTGGGGCGATGCGCAGCGGCTAAGCCTGGGCCTGACCCAGCACGACACTCGGTTCGGCGAGTCGATGGGGTCTCTGATGTTCCAGCAGGACGATGGCTTCCGGCAGGTGAAACTCTCGGACCTGTCGGCCAAGACCTACACCCTGCGCTACACCCACGCGCCCGACAGCCCGCTGGTCGACCTGAAGGCCGGCGTCTGGATGTCGGATGTGGCGGGCACCACCCGCGCGGTCACGGCGGCTCTCGGTGGGCTCGAGCAATGGGGATATGTTCCGGCCGACGAGCCGCGCTACGCCCGGACCAGAACCTACGGCGCCGATGTCTCCAACACCTCGCGTTTCTCGGTCGGCGGCGGCGCGCTGTCGCTGACTTATGGGGCGTCCTACCAGCGCGAGGACATCGATGGCGACACCTATTGCAGCCGGACCTTCGAGCGCGACCGCTGCGTCTGGATGACGCCCAGCGTCGGCACGCGCGAGGTGGCGAGCCTGTTCAGCTCGACCACATGGGATTTCGCAGCGGACTGGCGTCTCGAGGCCGGGCTGCGCTACGACGCCTGGCGGCTGAGGGACCGCAGCGAGACCGCCAGGGCCGGCGGCGACCGGCGTGACGGCGGGCGCCTCACTCCGACGATCTCGCTGGGCCATGACCTCACGCCCGAGCTGCAGCTCTTCGCCCGCTACGCGATGGGCATCCGGCCGCCGACATTGCGCGAGACCATGGTGTCGGATGCCAACGCCACCCCCAACCCGGACCTCCGCCAGGAACGGTCGCGCTCGCTGGAGATCGGCGCGAATTTCGCCCGCGACTCCGCTTTCCTACCGGGCGACAGCGCTCGGCTCAAGTTCGTTTGGTTCAACAACCGGCACAGGGATTACATCTCGCGCGTCACTGCCGACCCGATGCCCGGGCAGCCGGTGTTCACCTTCGCCAACATCGACCGGGCAGAGTTCGAGGGTGTGGAACTGTCCGGCAGCTATGAGAACCGCCGGCTTTTCGCGGAGGTCGGAGCGAACTACTACACCGACGCGGAATTCTGTCGGAACGGCGACTGCAGCTCGGGCAATGTCCAGACCGACTACGCAGCCAACCACGTCCCTCCCGATCTGTCGCTGAGCCTCACCGCCGGAGTGAAGCTCTTCGATGAGCGGCTGTCCATGGGCCTTCAGGCGCAGCACGCTGGCAAACGGATGTCGGCGCCGACGACGCAGGACCGGCAGCGCACCGCGATGTGGCAGCCCTATACGGTGGTCAACCTGTTCGCGAGCTACGAGTTCAGCGACAGCGCCCGCTTGGATCTGCGCATCGAGAACGCGGCCGACCGCTACTACGTCGATGCCCTCGACGGCTGGACCCCTGCCCCCGGTCGCACGCTTCGGCTCGGAGTGAGCGCAACCTTTTGACATCGGGCCGGGCGGATGTCGCGCCCGGCCAACTCCCCCTTTCCCAGAGACCGGATTATGACGCTTCAGGATACCCAGACACTGCTGACCCGTGCGGAGCGCCTCCGCGCCGCGACCCACTCCACCCACGAGAGGTTGGACGCGGCGATCATGGCGGCGCAACCCTTCGCCTCGGTGGACAATTACCTCCGCTTCCTGCGTCTCCAGCACGGCTTCCATCGGGATGTGGCCCCGCTCTATGGTGATCCCGTCCTGAACGCTCTGATCCCAAGCCTCGACCGTCTCGGACGGCTCGGGGCGGTGACACGAGATCTCGCCGATCTGGGCCGGGCCCCGCCGGTCTACAGCTCGCCACCCGCTGCGCCACGGACGGCCAGCGCAGCGCTCGGCTGGCTCTATGTGGTGGAGGGCTCCAACCTCGGGGCGGCCTTCCTGCTGAAAGCGGCGCGGAAGATGGGATTGTCAGAGGGCCGCGGAGCGTCGCATATGGCGGAAGCGCCCGAGGGCCGGGCCGCCCACTGGCGCAGCTTCAAGGAGGCATTGAACGGTGCCGCCCTTACCGCCGCCGAGGAAGAGCAGCTGGTCGTCGGAGCCAATGCCGCCTTCGCCCGCGTCCGCGCTCTCGCAGCGCAGCATCTGGAATGACCGGCGGCGGAGCAACCTTGTGACAGGGGCCCGCAGCGGCGGCACCGACAGCCAGCCCCCGCACATCAAGGCGGTGGCCGAGGCTGCGTTGAAGCGCCTGCGGTCCGACCATGTCTACCTGTTCTAGCAGCACCGCGTCGATCCCGTCTTGCCGATGGAGGAAGTGCCGGCGCTGTCGGGGACCTCTTCGAGCGTCGCAGATCAGTCACCCTCTCGCCGAAGCAAAGCTAACAGGTGAGCTGCTGCCGGTTTCGTGGAAACGAAGATAAGATCGTGACCCATGAACCGGAGAGTGGATATGACGAGACGGAAGTTCAGCCGCGAGTTCAAGATCGAGGCCGTGAGGCTGGTGACGGATCGGGGTGTGGCGGTGGCGCAGGCCGCCCGTGACCTCGATGTAGCGGAGAGCGTGTTGCGCCGCTGGATGCGGGAGCTGACCGCAACCCCTGCTGTTGCGTTTCCCGGGAACGGGCAGTTGCGCGCTGATCTGGCCGAGGTTGCAGCCTTGAAGAAAGAGGTCGCCCGGCTTCGGGCGGAGCGTGACATCCTCAAGAAAGCGGCGGTGGGTTCAACCGGTCAGCGCAACGGCTCGTTCGAACGTATCAGCCGGCGTCTGGAAGCCAAGGGTTTTCCGTGGCCCGCGTATT
>NZ_PZKG01000129.1 GCF_003034985.1 Cereibacter changlensis JA139 | reverse complement strand
GGATCGGGCGCGAGCGGCTTGCCAGGGGAGACCGCGCCATCGATGTCGTCGAGGCGATGGTCGTCGCGATGGAGGATTCCGGTCTCTACAATGCAGGGAAGGGCAGCACCGCCAACCGCGCCGGCGAGATCGAGATGGACGCCGCGATCATGGACGGCCGCGGGCTGGAAGCCGGAGCGGTGGCAGGCGTCCGGCGGCTGCGGAACCCCGTGGCGGCAGCCCGGCTGGTGGGGGAACGGACACCGCATGTGCTGATGGCCGGCCCAGCGGCGGACGCGCATCTGCTGAGCCTCGGGGCGGCCGAGGCCACGCCGGACTGGTTCGTGCACGCCGGCGCGGCCTTCCCGGATCTTGTGCTGCTGGCAGACCTCCCCCGGCCCGGCGGGGGCCCGCCCTTCGCCGGCGCCTGGGCCGGGGTTCTGGGCGGCCGGTTGAACCATGCGTTGATCCTGGGGGAGGAGCCCGAGGCGGTGATCGCCATCGGGATCAACCCTGACCTCGGCTTCGAGGCGGCGGAGACGCTGCGGCTGCGGTCCCGGCGGCTGAACGACTACCTGATTGTGGAGACCGGCGGCTTCCGCATCGCCTATCGCGCCGCGGCGGGCGGGCTGGAGGCGCGGCTGGCGACGCCCGCGGGTGAGGTGGTCGAAGGTCTTCTTCGACCGCGTCCCGATCTTCTCCGCCGGGGCGGGACCGTGGGGGCGGTGGCGCGCGACCGCTGCGGCGATCTGGCGGCCGCCTCCTCGACCGGAGGCTTCGGTTCGAAGCTTTCCGGACGGGTGGGCGACACGCCGCTGATCGGGGCTGGCACCTATGCGGACAACCGCACGGTCGCCATATCGACCACCGGGCATGGCGAGTACTTCATCCGCCATACGGTCGCCGCGCAGATCGCGGGTCGTCTCCGCTTCGGGGACGAGACCTTGGCGGAGGCGCTGCGGCACGTCATCGTCGACGAACTGTCAGAGGTCGGCGGAGACGGCGGCGTCATCGCCGTCGATGCCTCGGGACGCGTCGAGATAGCATTCAACACCGACGGCATGGTCCGCGGCTGGACGACGGATCGCCTCCCGCCGCAGACGATGACCGGCGGCCACGCACCATGAACCGCGCCGGCTGACGCCGATGTCGCGCGGCAGGTGGTTCTCCACTTGCGTCCTGCGGATCCGTTCGCAGAGTTGCCTGCGCCGTAACGGCCCGGTTGGCGCCGCCTGCCAGAGCTTGGCGTGATCGATTAAGGCACGTGCATAACGACGTCGTTAACGACGTGTCTTATGTGGGGCTTGTGATGCGGGGCGATATTCTTGGGCTGGAGCGGCGGCGACGGTGGAGCGACGATGAGAAGCTCGGGGTCGGAAGGTTGAACCCGTGGCAGGATTGCCGCGGGCGCGAGCCGGCGGTTGCTTCGGCATGTCGGCCTGTCCCGCGCCGCCGCCTCCTCAGACGCGAAGCGAGCGGGCCGCCATTCCTGACGGCGCTGCCGCCCGCAGGAACGGCAGCGCCGAAGCCGCAGCTGCGGAGCGGGCGGTCAGCCGCCGGTGGCCTCGAAAAGCTGGCCCGTCGAATAGCTCGACTCGCCGCTCGCCAGCAACACGTAGAGCGGCGCGATCTCCACCGGCTGCCCGGGACGACCTATCGCCGTGGTCGCGCCGAATTCGGGAATGGCTTCGGTCGGCTGTCCGCCCACCACCTGCAGCGGCGTCCAGAAGGGGCCCGGCGCGACGGCGTTGACGCGGATCCCGCGCGAGGCCAGCTGCTTGGCCAGAACCTGCGCATAGATCCCATTCGCCGCCTTGGTCTGGGAATAGTCGAACAGGTTTTCCGGAGGCTGCTCCGCCACGACCGAGGCGGTGATGATGATCGAGGCGCCCGCCTCCAGATGCGGCAGCGCCGCCTTGGTGATCCGGAAGGGAGCGTAGACGTTGGTCTTCATCGTCTGGTCGAAGGTTTCGTCCGAGATATCCTCGATCGACGCGGCGGATTGCTGGAAACCGGCGTTGTTCACCAGGATGTCCAGGCCGCCGAGCTCGTCGACGGCGCGTTGCACCAGCTGTTCGCAGAAATCCCGGTCGGTGATGTCGCCGGGGATCGCGACGGCGCGACGGCCTGCCTTTTCGATCAGGGCCACGACCTCCTGCGCATCCTGCTCTTCGGCAGGAAGGTAGTTGATCGCCACATCGGCGCCCTCGCGGGCGAAGGCGATGGCGGCGGCGCGTCCGATGCCGCTGTCGCCCCCGGTGATCAGCGCCCGGCGTCCCGAGAGCCGGTTGGAGCCGCGATAGCTTTCCTCGCCGTGATCGGGCACCGGGTTCATTTCGCTGGTCAGGCCGGGCCACTCCTGCTGCTGTTCCTCGAACGGCGGCTGGGGATAGGCCGTCTGCGGGTCCCGCATCCGGGTCAGCGGCGGTGCTTCGGCGGTCTCGCCGGATTGCTGGGCATTGGCCGCACCGGCAAGGCCCAGAGCGGTCGCGCCACCGGCGAGACCGCCGATGACCCTGCGGCGGTCGGGGTTCTGGGGTGTGTCTTCGGTCATTGATTTTCCTTTAATTTGACGAGAGGAAGCCGTCTTCGGGCGGTGGATGCCAGGCTGGCGCCGGCGGAGAAGGGGTTCCCGGCTCGAGGTGGGGAGGATCGGGATTAGCGGGCTCGCGCCGGGCGTTCCGCGCTTCGGCTGTCGGTCCTGACCTGCCGCTGTTTGGGCGGGGCGCGCCGCAGGCCCCGCGGCTGTGTGCTCTGCTGTCTGTCGTACGGCTGGATCCGGGCTGCCCTGCTGGTTGTCGGGTCGGCAACATCCGCTCGCGGGGTTTGTTCCAGCACGGGTTCCCGGAATGGCGGCGTTCCAGCGGGGAGACCGGCCGCCGGTTTCTCCGATACGCGGGAAGCGGCTGCCCTGAGTACCAGCCGCCGGTTCACCACCTTCCCCGCAGCGGCCCGCTCGCGACGAACGTGCCGGGCGCCAGCCTCTGCCGCTCCGCCCGTCAGCGGTGCGCGGGGGCAAGCGTCCACGGAAAGCAGGCGCCGGATCCTCCCCGTCGTCGCCCCCCGCGTCAGTTCCCCCGTTGCGTCCCCTCGTGCAGCGCGCGAAATCCCTCGTGCTCCGCGACCAACCTGTCATAGGGGCCTGCCGCCGCCACCCGACCATTCTCCAGCATCAGGATCTGGTCGCAGTGTTGCACCGTGCTCAGGCGGTGGGCGATCATGATGATGGTCTTCGATCCCCCCAGCGCGTAGACGGCCTCGATGACGGCGCGCTCGGTCAGATTGTCGAGCGCGCTGGTCGCCTCGTCGAACACCAGCAGATCCGGCTCGTTGTAGAGGGCGCGGGCGATGCCGATGCGCTGGCGCTGACCGCCCGACAGCCGGGTGCCGCGTTCGCCCACCATGGTGTCATAGCCGAGCGGAAGATGGTCGCTGACGAACGCATGCAGCGATGCCGCTCGGGCGGCGCGCTCCACCGCGGCGTAGTCGATCTTTTCCGGTGGCAGGCCGAAGGCGATGTTTGCGGCAATGGTGTCGTCCACCAGGAAGATGTCCTGCGGCACATAGCCGACCGATCGCTGCCACGCCCGCACGTTATGCGCGTCGATGACCTGCCCATCGACCCGCAGCGCGCCGGAGGCGGGGGCCAGCAGGCCGAGGATCAGGTCGACCGCCGTCGTCTTGCCGGCCCCGGTCGCCCCGACTATGCCGACCGAGGTTCTGGCGGCGATGCTGAGCCACAGGCCGGAGAGGGACGGCTTTTCGGTCCCGGGGAAGGTGAAGCTCACGTCGGCCAGTTCCAGTTTCTCGCGCAGCCGCACTGCGGGCAGGTCGGCGCCCTTTCGCAGATCGCGCTCGCCCGAGCCCTGCAGGTCGATGCAGAGGGCGTCCAGCGCCGCCTTGCCGTAGCGGATCGTCGACACCGAGGCGAAGAGCTTCTGGAGCGTCGGGAACATGCGCGCCGCCGAGAAGGCGTAGATGCCGAGGATCGGCACGATATCCGCGATCATGCCGCCCTGGGTGATCAGAAGCCACAGCACGAACAGGATCATGCCGCCGAAGGCTATCACCTCCAGCAGGTGACGCGGCAGTTCGCTGATGACGGCATAGGCCGCCTGGTTCTTGGCCTGACTGTAGGAAGGATCCTTGAAGCGCTCGAGATAACTGTTCTCGAGGTTCATCAGCTTGACGTTCTTGATGCCGCCCATCGCCTCCTGCATGATCTGGAACTTGACCCTGTTGGTCTCGACCAGCTCTTCGCCCATGCGTGCGAGGGGGCGCTTGACCAGCAGGTAGATCAGCCCGTAGGCGCCGCCAAAGAGAACCGCCGCGCCGAGAGCCGCCGCCGGCTCGAGGATCAGCAGGAAGATCACCAGAAAGGCCATCATCACGGCATAGGCGACGAGGTTGACCGCGGCCTGCAGTGGCCCGTTCACGACCTGCGCCACCTCGGACAGGATGGATTTTCCCAGGTCCGAGGTGTGGCGCTGCAGGAACCATGTGTAGGGCTGGCTCAGATAGCTTTCCATCAGCCGCAGTGACAGGCTGGGCACGCGCATGCGGACGAAATAGGTGAGCGCGTAGAAACTGCCGGCGCGGAACAGGGCGGCGAACAGCACGAAGAGGAACGCGGCGAAGCCGAGGATGATCAGGAAGGTGCTGACCTCCGGATTTCCCAGCCAGCCATGCGCCATCCGGAGCCAGGAGTTTTCCTGGATGAGGTCCGGGTTGGACACCACGGCGAGGAAGGGCAGCACGGCGGCAACCCCGAGCACGTCGAGAAAACCCATCAGCAGGGCCAGCAGGGTAAGCATGACGGCCAACTTCCGCTCGCGCCCGCTGAGGATGGTGTAGAGCTTGCGATAGGTGTCGATCACTGTCTTTTCCTCATGACATACATCCCGGTCCAGCGCGATGCTGCTCCGGTAAAGGTGGTCGGTGCGGCCTTGCCGCCGCCCCGATCAGGATTGAAGCGCTGGCGGTCGAAAGCCGTTCCCCCGCCATCGCCGGGTGACCGATCAAAGCCCCCGCCAAGTCGACACGTCATGAGGCGTGCGGCTGGTCCAGGCCCAGGCGTCGGCGCAACCAGGCGACCCCGCCGCGGGTGCGGCGTTGAAGGCCCGAGGCCCGCAGCGCGCCGAGGCCGAGCAGGCCGGGGTAGACCCGGCGAAGGGGCGGATTGTCCGGCGTGTAGCCAAACCGTTCCATCGTTCTGCCACAGATCGCCTCGATCACCGATATCTCGCGCGGGCTCAGGGCACTGCGCCATTTGTTCAAACTTTCGGTCGAGACCGCAGCTCTCGACCTTTCCTCATGCTCACGCATCCAGCCCTGCCACTCCGGCCTGCGGGTCTCGGGAGCGGCGCCGCCGAGCGCCTCGCGCCTCTCGACCATTCCCGGCTCGAAGGGCTCGCCGAGAAAGCTCGCCACTTCGGCGATGCGGGCGGCGGGCTCGGCCACCAGATCCTCGTAGGAGACGACGTGAAAGCGGGGATCGTCGGTCGGGGCAAGATACCGTCCATAGGCCCTTTCCCACAGCTTGGCGTGATGCGCGACGTGGTAGAGACGATAGCGCTGCATCAATGGCGTCCCCGGTTCACGCTGCGCAAGCTGCTGCGTGACCCAGGGCGCTTTCAGATGCGATGCGATCGTGGCGCGCGGGTCGCGCCTGACGACGATGATCCGTGCGTCCGGCCACCAGCGGAAGATGCGATCGAGGTAGAAGTAATGCCCCGGCGTCTTCTCGCCGGCACGGGCCTTGTGCTCGGTCTCCGCATAGGCGCCCAGCATCGCCTCGAAGATGCCGCGGAAGGTCCGCCCGCCCGTGGCATCGGCCAGCGCCAGCACCCGCTCCGGATCGACCCCCAGATCGCGGAACTGGACCCGCTGGCAAAGCTCGGTCCAGAAGCTATCGAAGTCCGCCGGTGACTCTGTCTGCTTCGCGCCGAATGCGTCGATCCATTTCAGATAATGCGTCTCCGGCGGCACCGCGAGGCAGGAGTGAGCCGCGAGCATCGTGCGAACCAAGGTCGTGCCGGATCGGCCGTGGCCGACGATGAAGAAGGGCGGATGGTCTGGGGCATTGTCCATGGGGCTGGTCCTGTTCGGGGAGGCGAGCCTGCCGGGCTCTGGTGGCGGGCTTTCCGGCAGGTCGGGCAGTGTTTGTGCGCAGTGATCCATCGCGGGAACACCTAGGGTGCATATCGGATATCCCATGCCGCAGCTTGGCCGGTCCGTTGGTTCTCGGGCAGGGCTGACAGCAGCAGCTCCAGCGAAAGCAGCTGGTGATCCGCGTCGAAGTCTTGGCGAACCTTCTCGGCGGCGGCGCGGGTAATCCCTTCGGGGCAATCGCCATGGGCCGCTGCTGCGAGACGTCGGGCGAGAGCGGGGATGTCCCGCTCCGGCGCAAGGAAACCGGTGACGCCATCCTCGATCAGCTCGGGAATGCCGGAGTGATCCGTGCTGACCGTCAGGGCCCCCGACGCCATCGCCTCCATCAGCGAGACCGGCACGCCCTCGGCATCGCCATTCGCGGCGGTGACGCTGGGCAGAAGGAAGACATGCGCCGCCGCCAGAAGCCGCTGCACCTCGGCATGGGGTCGCGCTCCGAGAAAGCTGATGCGTCCGGCCACCGCCGAGCTTTCGGCCTGCGCGCGCAGGGGTTCCTGCAGCGCGCCGGTACCGACAATCTCATAGCGCCAGTCGAGATCCGGGTAGTCTTCCGCGAGGCGCTCCAGTGCTGCGATCGCGACGGCGAAGCCCTTCTTCTCGGTCAGCCGCCCCACCGACAGGATCCGCAGAGGGCGGGCGTTCCAGTCCCGGGGCGCAGAGGCGAAGGCGCCGGAGGCGATTCCCATGTGATGCACCAGCGTCCGTTCGGGCGGCGCACCGGCGTCGACCAGCATCTGGCGGAAGACGGCGTTGACGGGCAGGTGCAGCGCACCCACCCGGAACAGCTGGTCATAGAGCGACATGGCGCCGTTGCGGATCACAGTAGCGACGTCATGCCCGTGGTAGATGGTGACCAGCGGCGGGGCCTTTTCGAGCCGCGACAGGACCGCGGCGACCCGCGCGCCCTCATAGCCGAAATGCGCCAGCACCACGTCGAAGCCCGACAGATAGCGCGCCTCCATCCGGTCCAGCGCCCGCCGCACCTTGTGGCGCGGTCCAAAGCCGAGGCGCTCGGTCGGGCCATTCAGGGCCGCGAGCAGCCCCCACCAACGCCGGATGCGGATCGGCCCGTGCTGGCCGCTCGCCCCGCTCTCGCGGCAGAGCACCTCGACCTCGTGCCCGCGTGCGGCAAGCCCCTCGGCCTGCGCCTGCACGAAGGTTTCCGAGAGCCGCGGGTAGGTGTCGACCACGATGCAGAGCCTCATGGCGGGGATACCGTGCTGCCGCCTTCGGCTTCCGCCGCCGCGGGCGGGGTCCTCTGCCGGCGCAGGAAACCGGCCAGAGAGCCACGCGGGCCGGACGGCAGCAGCGAGAGCGCGAGCCAGACATAGGGTAGGGGCTTGGCGGGGGCGGCGCGCGCCGCCTTGAGCAGCAGCCGACGACCCGCGCGGACATTGCCTTCGTCCCACTCCAAATGCCGCCTCGCGCTGTCCATCTGATAGGCAAAGGTCGCCCCGACGCGCCCGGCTTCAAAGCCGTGCAGTTCGACGAACAGATCGCGGGCCCGCATGTTGCGGGCGAATTGCACGGAGCGTCTGGCCTCTGCCCCCGGGGTCGATCCGGCGTGGTCGTAGAGAGTCAGCGGGGCGGGCTCGAAATCGAACTCATAGAACCGCGCGATCCGCGCCCAGTAGTCATGATCCTCGTTGGCGGGCAGGGTGCTGTCGAAGCCGCCCACGACCTCGGCCGCCTCGGCGCGGATCATCGTGCTGCTGGTGCCGAAATGCAGGACGTTGCTTTTCAGGATCTCCGGCAGGACATGGCCGCGCGCCTTCGGTGTCCAGGTTTCCACCCGACCATCCTCATGGCTCACGGCGAGCCCGGTATAGAGCAGCCCGACACGCCCCGGCGCGGCCTGCATCTGCGCGACCTGCCGGGCCAGCTTTTCGGGCATCCAGGCATCGTCGGAGTCGAGAAATGCGATCAGTCGGCCCCTGGATTGCTCGAGGCCGAGGTTGCGGGCGGCGGCGACGCCCCGGTTTTCCTGTGGCAGGTAGCGGAGCCGAGGATCGCAGAGCGTCTCCACAAGGCGCGGGGTGTCGTCGGTCGAGCCGTCATCCACGACCAGCAGTTCTAGGTTCGCGTAGCTCTGGCCAAGGACACTGTCGATCGCCCGGCGCAGCGTCGCGGCGCGGTTGTAGGTCGGCAGGATGACCGAGACGAGCGGGCTGTCGGTTTCCGCGGCACTCCTCACGCCCGGCGCGGGGATGGCGTTCGGCCCGGGGGATGCACCGCCGGTCCACGACCTGCCGGCTGCCTCGCCAAGACGGCGGGCCGCACGCCGTACCCCGCCGAACCCACCGTTGCGGCTCACGCCGTCGCGGGCGCTGTCGCGGACCTCTTCCGGCCCATCGATCGGGCATTCGTCGGCGATCTGGCGATAGGCTTCGGCAAGGGGCGACGCGTAACGGCCTTCGCGGCCCGCCTGCAGAAGCAGCGTCTCGATCTTCTCCAGCACCCGCAGCCGCGCCGCCAGACCCCTGGCGCTGCGGTTCTGCCCGCTGAGCGACTGCGCGCCCGCCGGAAGCCGCCGGTAATAGCCGATCCCGCCAGCCGCAGGGATCAGCGGGACGCCCGCGACCAGCGCGCGCATGACCAGATCGCCGTCGTCGTTCAGACTTGTCGTCGGGTCCCAGCCGCCGGCTGCCTCATAGGCCTCCCGCGACCAGAGCAGCGAACAGGGCGGGTGATACCAGCCGGTCAGCCAGGCCGCCAGATCGTCATGGTAAGGCCGCCTCGGCGCGCAGGAGGCAGGGCCGGCGCGCCAGCAGTCCCCCTTCAGGTCATAGCGTCGCCAGGAGCAGCAGGCGAGGGCGGCGCCCCTTCCCCGCAGGGCATCCGCCAGATGGGCGAGCGTGTCCGGCGCCAGCAGATCGTCGGCATCGAGAAACATCAGGGCCTCGCCGGTCGCCTCGGCATATCCGGCGGCGCGGGCGGCTGCGGCGCCCGGACGCGGCGCCGAGATCACCCGCACCGGCGGGCCGAAGCTGCGGGCAATGGCGAGGCTGGCATCGCGGCTGCCATTGTCCGCCACAATGATCTCCACCGGCGGCAGGCTCTGGTCGCGGGCGCTGCGAATGGCCTGGGCCAGAAAGGACTGGCCATCGAGAACTGGTATCACGACCGATATGCGCATGGCTCAGAGGGCCCCGGTGCTGGCGTCGATCATCCGCATGACGTCGCGAAGACGTTCGGGCGGGACGGTCATGTTCTTCTTCAACGGTTCGACATCGCCATGCTCGTCGGCCGGAACCAGATAGTAGGCATGACCCATCGCGGCGGCGAGCGCGTAGAAGTTGGGGTTGGGGAAGCCCAGCGAGGCGATCTCGACGATCGTCGTGTCCGGCGCGCAGAACATCATGTTGGTCAGCCCGGCGCCGTGCGGCGCGACCAGGCAACTGGTGCGCCGCATCAGCTCGACCTGCTCCTCGAAGCTCAGGTCTTCCATGAAGATGCGTTCAAAGCCGCGCTCGTCCAGCATCGGCCAGATCTCGTCCTCGTTCAGCAGGCTGCGAAACCTCGCGCGCGCCCGGCTGATGTAGAGGCGACGGGTCCGCTCTGCCAAGGGCAGCGGTGGGGCCATGGCCTCCCGCACCGGCCGCAGCAGTTCGGGGCGGAAGCGGTCGGTGCCGATCAGCGTCAGCTCGGACACCAGGAGCGGGCGGCTTTCGTCATGGCGGGCGAGCGTTTCGGGGGCTATGCCCAGCATGCGCAGCGACGCCTCCTGCGCCGGTTTCAGCCGCTCGGGCAGCAGCACATGCTGCAGCAGCCCAAGCTGCTTAACCAGCAGCAGCTTGGGCAGATGCGCGGTGAGCCAGTGCGAGTGGTTTTCATGGACACGCTCCAGCACCCAGACTACCCGGTCACGCCGCACCGGGGTGACCCCGGCGGCCTTGGCGGCCCGCAGGGCCTCGCCATGTCCAGGGCGAAACTTGATCTCGCGCAGGTTGATCGCGTGGCCTTCGCGGGAGAGGATGCCGGGGTAGAATTCCCCCAGCGCGTCGCGATAGGCAGTGATCGTCGCATCCTGAAAGGTTGCGACAAAGGTCTCGTCGCTCAGCCTGTCGGGCACATCGCGCATCGAGTAGCCCCACCAGTGCACGAGGTTGGGCAGGTGGTCGCGCGAGGTGAAGTTCAAGGGCAGCGGATTTTCGGCGCGGGCTGGCGCGTGGATGGACCGGTAGCCGGTCGCGCTGCTGCGCAGGGGCGGGGCTTCGACATGACGCCAGCCGAACCGATGTGCCGGGACACCCCGCCGGACGAAGTGCCCACGCAGGCTGCGGACACCGAGCCGGGCCTGCTGCTCCAGCCAGCCCCAACCGCGTTTCCAGATCGGTGCATCCTGTTCCACACGCGTCGTCACCCGCGCACCTCGCGGCTGTCGGGCTTGCCTCCGCAGGCGGTGGAACGGGGTAGATCGGCATGAGCGCCATGACCGTTCGGCGACCTGCCTCTCGACTTGGCGGAGGGATTCTGCCCCGCCGCCTTCAGCAGCACCTGCTCGATCGCGGTCATCTGCTTTTCGGGATCGAGCGCCGAACGGTCGGCGTAGGCTTCGGCGGCATTGCACAGGGCCTCGTAACGCGCAGGCTCGTCCCAGATCGACCGGAGCGCCGCGACCCAGCCGTCGATCCCCGCCGCCGGATCGACGAGCATGCCCCCGGGTCCGATCGCCTCGGGCAGGCCGCCCCGCCGGGCGCCGATGACCGGAATCCCGCTGATATGGGCCTCGGCGGCGACCCGTCCGAAGGCCTCCTCCCATTTGCTGGGAACCAGAACGACGCGGCTCC
>NZ_PZKG01000128.1 GCF_003034985.1 Cereibacter changlensis JA139 | reverse complement strand
CAGCATCACCGAGACGAGGATCATGGCGTAGCTGTGGGCGAAGGCGAGGCTCACCAGCCCCGACAGGGTGAACATCATCCCCACCACCGGCGAATAGGGCGCGGGATGGCGGTCGGTCACCATGCCGATCACCGGCTGCAACAGCGAGCCGGCGATCTGGAAGGTCATGGTGATGAGGCCGATCTGCACGAAGTCGAGCGCGTAGCTCTCCTTCAGGATCGGGTAGGCGGCCGGGATCAGCGACTGCATCAGGTCGTTGAGCAGATGGGTCATGCCCAGCACCACCAGCACGGTGAGATGGGTTCCGGAGCGGGTGGCGATGGTCATGGGGATCTTCGGCTTCTTCAGCTGCAGGAAGGCTGCAGTTGTGCACAGGCCGAAGTCCGCCACAAGGGGCCGCGCGGATTTGCGCAGCTCAGGCCGGCTGCGCCTGCCCCGGCAGCGGCTCCAGCCGGCGCACCGCCAGCCAGCTCGCCGCCGCCATCACCCCCGCCGTGCCGAGGCACAACGGCAGCCCGCCCCACTGGTAGCTGACGCCCGACAGCAGCGTGCCGACCAGCCGCCCGGCCGCATTGGCCATGTAGTAGAAGCCGACATCCATCGTCACCCGCTCGGCCTTGGAGAAGGCGAGGATCAGGTAGGAATGCACCGCCGAGTTCACCGCAAAGACGAAGCCGAAGGCCAGCAGCCCCAGCACGAGGCTGATGGTCAGCCAGGTGGCCGGCCCGCCCGAGACCAGCGCCAGCCCCGCCAGCAGGAAGGGGATCGGCGTCAGGAGCCCGGCCCAGCGGATCGCCTGGCCCACCGGCTCGCCACGGATCAGCTTGGGGGCGAAGCCCTGCACCGCGCCATAGGCGATGATCCACAGCGCCATGAAGCCGCCGATCAGGAAGAAGGCCTCCCGCCGGCCCTCAGGCGTGCCGTCCGACAGCACCGACTGGAAATAGATCGGCAGGCCGACGACGAACCAGACATCCCGCGCGCCGAACAGGAACATCCGCGCCAGCGACAGCCGGTTGATCGCCCGGTCCTTCGACCAGATCGAGCCGATCCTGGTGCCCTTCACCCCGCGCGGCAGGCCATCGGGCATGAACAGCACAACCGCCAGCAGGATCACCGCCAGCACCGCGGCCATGCCCCAGACCGCCGCCTGGAACCCGGCCAGCGCCAGCATCGCCGCGCCGAGGAAGAAGCCCGCGCCCTTCACCGCGTTCTTCGACCCGGTCAGCAGCGCCACCCAGCGGAACAGCCCGTCGCCGGAGGGCGCCAGCACCTTCACCGCGCTCTTCGACGACATCTTGGCGAGATCCTTCGCCACGCCCGACAGGCCCTGCACCGCCATGACGAAGGCGACCGAGGCGGCGATGCTCCATCCGGGGTCCAGCATCGCCAGCGCCGCCAGCGCTGCGATCTGCAGCCCGAGCCCGGCATAGAGCGTCGAGGCCAGACCGAAGCGCGCCGCCAGCCAGCCGGCGGACAGGTTGGTGACGATCCCCGCCAGTTCATACAGCAGGAACAGCCAGGCCAGCTGGATCGGCGAGAAGCCGAGCGCGTTGAAATGCAGCAGCACCAGCATCCGCAGCGCGCCGTCGGTCAGCATGAAGGCCCAGTAGGCCGCCGTCACCGCGGCATAGGCGCGGATCCCCGAGGCTGCCGCGACGCTCACGACAACCGCCCCGCCACCATGCGGGCGATGTCGGCCAGGCGGCAGGCATAGCCCCATTCGTTGTCATACCAGGCGTAGACCTTCACCTGGGTGCCGTTCACCACCATGGTGCAGCCGGCGTCGACGATGGCCGAGCGCGGGTCGTTCAGGTAGTCCGAGGACACCAGCGGCCGCTCCTCGTAGCCGAGGATGCCGGACAGCGGGCCCTCCGCCGCCGCGCGGAACAGCGCGTTCACCTCCTCCACCGTCGTCGCCCGCTCCACCTCGAAGACGCAATCGGTCAGCGAGGCGTTCAGCAGCGGCACCCGCACCGCATGGCCGTTCAGCCGGCCGGCGAGTTCCGGGTAGATCAGCGCGATGGCGGTGGCCGATCCGGTGGTGGTCGGGATCAGGTTGGTCAGGGCCGAGCGCGCCCGCCGCATGTCCTTCGCCGGGCGGTCGACCATGGTCTGGGTGTTGGTCACGTCATGGATCGTGGTGATCGAGCCGTGCCGGATGCCGAGACCCTCGTGGATCACCTTCACCACCGGGGCGAGGCAGTTGGTGGTGCAGCTCGCCGCCGTGACCAGCCGCTGGCTGCCGTCATAGAGCTGATGGTTCACCCCGTAGACCAGGTTCAGCGCGCCGCCGTCCTTCACCGGGGCCGAGACGACGACGGTCTTCACCGTGTCGAAATAGGGCGCGACCTTCTCCGCCGTCTTGAACACGCCGGTGCAGTCGACCACCAGATCGACGCCGAGCTCGGCCAGCGGCAGATCCTCGATCCGCTTGGCGCGGGTCAGCCGCATCCGGCGGCCGTCGATCGTCAGGCTGTCGGCGTCATGCGAGATCGCGGCGCCCCAACGGCCATGCACCGAGTCGAACTCGAGGAGCAGGGCGTGCTGCGCCGGATCGCCGGCGGCGTCGTTCAGCAGCACGATCTCCACCCCGCCGCGTTCCAGCAGGTCGCGCAGCACCAGCTTGCCGATGCGGCCGAGCCCGTTGATCGCGATCCGGGTCATGCCGGGTCTCCGATCCGGTCAATCTGGCCCTGCAGCGCCACCTTCTCCAGCTCGCCGATCGGCAGCGCGGCGAAGAGGGTGATCCGGCGGTGCATCTCGCCGAAGACCCGGGCGAAGGCGAGACCCTTCTCGCCCTCGGTGCCCTGGGCCTTCACCGGGTCCGGCAGACCCCAATGCGCCGTCATCGGCTGGCCCGGCCAAGGCGCGCATTCCTCGCTCGCGGCGGTGTCGCAGACGGTGAAGACGAAATCCATCTTCGGAGCGTCCGCGGTCTCGAATTCCGACAGGTGCTTGGAGCGCAGGCCCGACACGTCGTAGCCGTTGCGCTCCAGCACCTCGACGGCGAAGGGGTTCAGCTGGCTGCCCGGCCGCGTTCCGGCGGAATAGGCGTGGAAGCGGCCCTCGCCGATCTTGTTCAGGATGGCCTCGGCGAAGATCGAGCGGGCGGAATTGCCCGAGCAGATGAAAAGCACGTTGAACGGCGGGGTCATGGGACTCTCCTGAGGGGGATGCAGCAGGTCGGGACGGCCCCGGCCACAATCATGGCCGAGGTAGCTGATCAGCGCCGCCGTGGTCTCCAGCGCCACGCTGTAGCGGATCGACCGCCCCTCGCGCGCCGCACGGATCAGGCCGGCGGACTCAAGATCCGAGAGGTGGTGCGACAGGGTGTTCTGCTTCACCCCGAGGGTCGCGGCAATCTCGGTCGGCCGCACGCCCTGCGGCGCATGGCGCATCAGCAGGCGGAACAGCCCGAGACGGCCGGGATGGCCAAGGGCGGTGAACAGCTGGACGGCGGCTTCGTTCTTCATATTTCCTGAATACTGGAAATATCCACGACACACTAGTGAACCTTTGATGACAGGCCCGCCGCCGGGCTCCTGAAACGGCGCGGGCCGGGGCGCGATCCCTCGCACCCCGGCCCGTCGTTGCTTGCGTTCCCCCGAGACCGGGGCTGCGGCTTCAGCCGAAGAGGGCGTTGCAGATCAGCAGCATGGCCAGCGACGAGCCCCAAGCCAGCGTCGTCGGCACCGACCAGAGCAGCATCTGGTGCTTGGCGTTCTTCACCCCCAGCATCCGGTTGATGACCCAGAAGTAGCTGTCGTTGAAATAGCCGAACACCATCGACCCGATGGCCGCCGCCTGCGCCGCGAAGACCATGTTCACGTCGGGCATGCCCATCAGGATCGGGGCCGAGATCGAGGCCCCGGTGATCATCGCCACGGTGCCCGAGCCCTGGATCAACCGAACCAGCGAGGAGATCACGAAGGGGATCAGCACCGCCGGGATCGCCAGACCGGCCACCGACTGGCCGATCACGTCGCCCGCGCCGGAATCGCGCAGCACGGAGCCGAGCGCACCGCCGGCGCCGGTGACCAGCAGGATGATGCCTGCGCTCTCGACGCCCTGCTCCATGTAGCCCAGAACCTCCTCGCGCGGACGGCCGGGCAGCAGGGTGTAGATCGCCACCAAGAGCCCCATCGCCACGGCGATCACCGGATTGCCGAAGAAGGACATCGCCTGCACGATCAGGGTATTGGCAAGCTCCGGGTCATCCGAGGCCTTCACGACCGTGGTCGCGATGGTGTTGAGGAAGATCAGCGCGATCGGCAGCACCAGCGGCAGCACCGAGAGACCGAGCGAGGGCAGCACCTTCTGGCGCGCGCCGGCGGCGCTGTCGAACTGGCGATAGGCGGCGGCCAGATCCTCGCCGGTGTCGTCGAGGATCATCTTCTCCAGCCGCGGCCCCATGTAGCGGGCGTAGAACACGATCACCGCCATGCCCGGGATGGTGAAGACCACGCCCCAGAGGATCATCAGGCCGAGGTCGACATCGAAGATGCCGGCCACGCCCAGCGGGCCCGGGGTCGGCGGCACGGCGTGGTGGGTCAGCATCAGACCGCCCGCCAGCGCGATGCCCAGCGTCAGCACCGACTTGCCCGAGGAGCGCGCCAGCGCCTTGACCAGCGGCGACAGGATGACGAAGGCGCTGTCGCAGAAGATCGGGATCGAGACGATGTAGCCCGTCAGGACCATCGCCCAGTCCTCGCGCTTCTTGCCGACCCAGCGGATCAGCGAATAGGCCATCTGCTCGGCCGCCCCCGAAACCTCGAGGATCCGCCCCATCATCACGCCGAAGCCGATGACCAGACCGATGGTGGACAGGGTGCGGCCGAAGCCGGTGGTGATCGAGGTGATCACCTCGGCGGGCATCATGCCGCCGATCAGCCCCGAGACCGAGGCCGCGATGACCAGCGCGATGATCGCGTGGACCTTGGTCTTGACCACCAGAAAGATCAGCAGGAAGATGGCGAAGGCCAGCCCTGCGATCAACTGGAACTCCATTCCGGGTTCAGCCATGTGTCGTTCCTCCTCTGCGCCGCAGCGCCCCTTTTTTGAAATGCGGTCGGACGGCGGGCCGGCGGCCCGCCTCATGCGATCCTCACTGACCGCCCCGCCCCCGACCGGGGCGGGAGCTGCGGCCGGCCTCAGGCGGGCCGGGCCTCGCCGAGATACTGCTGCAGCACGGCGTCGAAATCGGCGTCGGCGACGAAGCCGAGGCTACGGGCCCGCGACACCTCGAAGGCGCCGGGCCAACTGCAGACGATGTCGATCACCCGCTGGTCGCTGGTCAGCGAAACGAGCGCCCGGGCCTCGGCACCGACCAGCCGCTCAAGGCTTTCCAGCATCGCTTCCGGCGTCACGGTGATGCCCGGCAGGTCCAGCACCCGGTGCAGCCCCAGTTCGGCGCTGTCCAGCCGGCCCGCCCGCACCAGATTGGCGATGGCGGCGCCCGGCGAGGAGATCCAGAGCCGGGTGTCGAGCGGCACCGGACAGTCCGAGGCCAGTCCCGCCACCGGCTCCCGGATGATCCCCGAGACGAAGGAGGAGGCGGCCGAGTTCGGCTTGCCCGGGCGGACGCAGATCGTCGGCAGCCGGCAGGTCAGCCCGTCGACGAAGCCCTTGCGGCTGTATTCCGACACCAGAAGCTCGCCGATGGCCTTGCCGCAGCCGTAGGAGGATTGCGGCATGGTCGCCATCGTCTCGGGCACCACCTCGGGCATCTCGCCGCCGAAGACCGCGAGCGAGCTGGTGAAGACGAAGCGCGGCGGGCGCGGCAGGCTGCGGCAGCGCTCGAGGATCAGCCGGGTAGCGTCGACATTGATGTGCAGCCCGGTGTCGAACTCGCTTTCGGACTGGCCCGAGAGCACGGCGGCGAGGTGGTAGACCACATCCGCCCCGGCGCCGAGCGCCCGCTCCACCGCCGCGGCATCGTCGATCGAGCCGACGAGGCTGGTCACCCGCGGGTCCGCGACCGGGCAGGCCACCTGATCCAGCGACACGATCTCGTCGACGCCGCCCTCGGCGAGCAGGGCATCGATCAGCCGGCTGCCCAGAAATCCGGCTCCGCCGGTCACCACGATCTTCATTCGGCTTCTCCCTTGCTCATCTGGTCGGTCTCCGGCGCATCGGCCAGGATGACCTCGACGCCCATCTCGCGCAGCGCGGCGGCGGCGTCGGGCTCGATCTGCCGGTCGGTCACGACGGTGTCGAAGACCGTCATCGGCAGGATGTTCATCGCCGCGATCACGCGGTATTTCGTCGAATCCGACACCAGCACCGACCGCCCGGCCTGACCGACCGCCACCTTCTTCACCGGCCCCTTCAGCTCGGAGGGCGAGGAGAGCCCCGCGAGCGTCCAGGAGGAGGTGGAGATGAAGGCGATGTCGTAGTTGAACCGGGCCAGCGCCTCGGAGGCCGCGCCGCCGACGCAGGACTGGTTGTCGCGCTCCACCAGCCCGCCGCTGTGGTAGAGCGTGCAGTCGGACTGGGTCGAGAGCCAGGCGCAGATGACGAAATCGTTGGTCACCACGGTCAGGTTGCGCCGCCCGGCGATGCGCCGCGCGATCTCCAGCGTGGTGGTGCCGGCGTCGAGATAGACCACCATGCCGTCGCCGACCAAGCCCGCCGCCGCGCGGCCGATGGCCTGCTTCTCGTCGGCGTTGATCTCGATCTTCTGCAGATGCGGCAGCTCCTGGTCCAGCCGCCGCGACAGCCGCACCCCGCCGGTGACCGAGGCGACCCGGCCCGACTGCTCCAGCACCTGGATGTCGCGGCGCACCGTCATGTGCGACACGCCCAGCTTGTCGATCAGCTCGGCGATGCTGACCACGTCGCGCTCGGCAAGGCAGGTCAGGATGAACTGCTGGCGCTCGGCGGGGATCATTTCGCGCCGCGCAGGAAGTGGGCTGCCCAGCCGAGTCCGTCCTCGGTGCGGCCGCGCGGGTTGTATTCGCAGCCCAAATGCCCCTCGAAACCGGCACGGTCGAAGGCCTCGAAGATGGCGGCGTAGTTCAGCTCGCCGCTGTCGGGCTCGTGCCGGTCGGGGACGCCGGCGATCTGGACATGGCCGTAGGCGCCCTTCAGCCGCTCGATCCGGCGCAGGATGTCGCCGTCCATGATCTGCGTGTGGTAGACGTCGAACTGCAACAGCACGTTGCGCCGCTCCAGCCGGCCGATCAGCGCCAGCGTCGGGTCCTGATGCGCCATAAAATAGCCGGGCACGTCGCGGCTGTTCAGCGGCTCGACCGAGATGGCCAGCCCCGCGGCGCCGGCGCGGTCGGCGGCGTGGCGCATGTTCTCCAGCCAGACCGCCTCGCAGGCGGCGGGGTCGGGCTCGCCGGCGGTGATGCCGGACATGACATGGATGCGCGGGCAGCCGAGCCCCACGGCATAGTCGATGGCCTTGCCAAGGCTCGCCTCGAACTCCCCGCGTTTCGCCGGACGGGCGGCAAAGCCGCGCTCGCCCCCGGCCCAGTCGCCGGCGGGGGCGTTGATCAGCGTCAGCCGCAGGTCGTTGCAGTCGAGCCGCGCCTTCACCTCGGCGATCTCGTAGTCATAGGGAAACAGGAACTCCACCGCCTCGAACCCCGCGGCCCCGGCGCGGTCGAAGCGGTCGAGGAAGGGCGCGTCGGTGAACAGCATCGACAGGTTGGCGGCAATCCGGGTCATCTCAATATCCTCCGCCCAGTTCGGCGATCTCGGCCTCGGTCAGGTAGTGCAGCGTCTCGCCGCGCAGCAGGAACTGCAGCTTGGCGGTCTCCTCCAGCTCCTCGGCGTTGTTCACCGCGTCGTCGATGTCGCGGCCCAGCACCACCACGCCATGCGAGGCCAGCAGGAAGGCCTGCGCCTTGCTGCCCTGCGCCGCCGCGGCGAGGTCGCGGGCGATCTCCGGCGCGCCGGGGCGGTAATAGGGGATCACCGGCATGTGGCCGATGCGCATGACGTAATAGGGCGTGAAGGGCCGGATGGCGTTGTCGCGCGGCAGGCCCTCGAGGCAGGAGAGTGCGGTGAGATAGGTCGAATGCAGATGCACGATGGCCCCCGCCTCCGGCCGCACGTCGTAGAGCGCGCGGTGGAAGGCGAATTCCTTCGACGGCTTCGGCCCTGGCAGCGGCGCGCCATCGGCGCCGATCACCGACAGCGCCCCGGCCGAGAGCCGCCCGAGGCAGCTGCCGGTCGGCGTGACGATGAACCCGCCCGCCTCGCGCCGGACCGAGACATTGCCCGCCCCGCCGACCGAATAACCTCGGTCGAACAGGCTCTTGCACAGGAGCACCATGCGCTCGGCGCGCGCTTCGTCGGTCATGCTCCGTCTCCCTTGCTCTGGACGCCCGGCTGGCAGTCGAAGAAGAAGCTCTCCGCGCCGAAGTTGCCCGATTTCAGCGCCAGCGACAGGGGCCGGTTCACCGCACGGACCCATGGCACGCCGGGTGCGATCTGCGGCCCGATGGCGAAGCCGGTGACCGCCAGCGCCTGGGTGACCGAGCCCGAGGTCTCGCCGCCGGCGACGATGAAGCGGGTGACGCCGGCTTCGGCCAGCCGATGCGCGACGACGGCGAAGACCCGCTCCACCGCTTCCGAGGCGGCGGACCCGTGCGCCGCCTGGATCCCGCGCAGCCGCTCGGGGCTGGCGGTAGCGGTCAGCAGCGGCGCGAGCCCGTCCTGCGGCTGCGCCAGCACCCAGTCGGCCAGCTCGGCCCCGTAGGCCTCCGCATCGGCGAGGCAGTGCTCCACCTCGACGTCCCGCGTCGGCGCCGCGGCGCGATAGGCCGCGACCTGGCGGTTGGTCATCACCGAGCAGGAGCCGGAGATCACCACGCCCGGGCCCTGCAGCGGCGCGCCCGCCTCGGCGGCAGCCTGCGCCAGCGCCTCGGCCCGGGCTCCGCCGCTGATCGCCCGGGCGATGCCCGCCGCCAGCCCGGAGCCGCCGGTGACCAGCGCCATGTCGCGCACCGCCTCGCCCAGCACGTCGAGATGCGCGTCGGAGATCGCGTCGAGCACCGCATAGGCGCAGCCCTCGGCCCGCAGCGCCTCGATCCGCGCCCGCACCGCCTCAGCCCCCTGCTCGACCACGGCCACCGGCACCAACCCGCAACGCCCCTTGGCCTGGCCCTGCATCAGCCGGATCAGGCTGGAGTCGCGCATCGGCGTGATCGGGTGGTCGCGCATGCCGGAGTCCTGCAGCAGGTCCTGCCCGACGAAGAGATGCCCGAGATAGACCGAGCGGCCGTTCACCGGCAGCGCCGGGCAGATCACCGTGATCGGCGCGTCCAGCGCCGCCAGCAGCGCGTCGGCCACCGGGCCGATGTTGCCCTGGGCAGTAGAGTCGAAGGTGGAGCAGTATTTCTGGAACACCTGGCCGCAGCCCCGCGCCCGCAGCCAATCCAGCGCGGCAAGACTGTCGGCCACCGCCTCCGCCGCCGGGTTGGAGCGCGACTTCAGCGAGATCACCACCGCCTCGGCCTCGACCACCGCATCCGCCTCGGGGACGCCGATCATCTGCACCGTGGTTAGCCCGCCGGCGACGAGGAAGCCGGCGATGTCGGTGGCGCCGGTGAAATCATCCGCGATGACGCCGATCTTCATGGCTTGCCGCCCTCCGGCAGGGTGATGCCGGAGAAGGTCTTGATCACCGCGCTGTCATCCTCCCGCCCGTGGCCCATATTCGAGGCCTGCTGGAACATGGCGAAGGCGGTGGAGGCCAGCGGCAGCGGGAAGCCCAGGGCGCGCCCGGTCTCGGTCACAAGCCCCAGGTCCTTGACGAAGATGTCGACCGCAGAGGTCGGGGTATAGTCGCCCTCGACCACATGCTTCATGCGGTTCTCGAACATCCAGGAATTGCCGGCGGCGTTGGTCACCACGTCATACATCGTGTCCAGCGGTATGCCGGCCCGCGCCGCCAGCGCCATGGCCTCTGCCCCGACCGCGATATGCACCCCGGCCAGCAGCTGGTGGATCACCTTCACCGTCGCGCCCTGACCGATCTCCGGCCCGATGCGGTAGGTCTTGGACGCCACCGCCTGCAGCACCGGCGCGAGCTTGTCGAAGGCGGCGTCGGGGCCGGAGGCCATCACCGTCATATGCCCCTGCGCCGCCTTGGCCGCCCCGCCCGACACCGGGGCGTCGAGCATCAAGAGGCCGAGCGCCTCGATCTCGCGGCCAAGCGCCCTGGCGTCCTCGGCCGACTGGGTGCAGCTGACCATGATCGCCCCGCCGGGTTTTACCCGGGCGGCGATGCCGGCCTCGCCCAGGATCACCTGCCGGGCCTGCGCCGCATTGACCACCAGCACGAGGAAGGCGTCGAACTCACCCGCCAGCCCGGCGACGGAGCCGGCGACAGCCTCGGCCCCCGCTGCGGCGAAGGCGTCGCGCCGGCCGGCGTCGAGGTCGATCCCGCTGGTCGCGAGGCCGGCCCGCGCACAGGACAGCGCGGCCCCCATGCCCATCGAACCCAAGCCGACGATACAGACGCGGTAGCTGGACGAGTCGCTCATCCGGGATCCTCCCTTTTCAGATCACAACAGATATTCACAACTTTCATCATAACGCAACATTTTAGATATGTTCTTCACAGAGCCGTCTGTTTTCAAGCCGGAGCAAGATCTTGCGATGACGGTGAAGCGGACTGGCGCGGGGCCGCCGGAGAGGCATCAGGGGCCTGTCGGCGCCATCAGAACCCGACCCGCGCCTCGAAACCGTCGCTCCGGCCCGGCGCCGGCGAGGCGAGTCGCAAGGAGAGGCCCGCCGCGCTGGCGATGGTCGCGACGATCGCCAGCCCGAGACCGGAGCCGGGGGCGAGGCTGCCGCCGCGCTCGAAGCGGGTGGTCAGCCGCGGGAGCAGGGCCGGGTCGACCACCGGCCCCGCATTGATTACCCGCAGCCCGGAGCGGTCTAGCGCCACAGTGACGGGCGCCGTCGGATCGCCATGGGCCAGCGCGTTCTCGATCAGGTTGCGGGCCAGCACGGCGAAGGCGTCCGGGTCGATGCGCAGCGGCAGCGCCTCCGCCGGCAGCGTCAGGTCCAGCCGGTCGCCCTGCCCGGCCCGGGCGAAATCCTCCACCACCAGCGCGAGGATCGGCCCCATGTCGGCCGGCGCCTCGGCCAGCACGCCGCCGCCCTCGGCCCGCGACAGCTGCAGGAGCTTCTCGGCCAGCCGGGCCAGCCGCTTCAGCTCGGCCTCCACCCCGCGGGCCCGGCTGCGCAGCGGACCGTCGGGGGCCTCGGCGACCAGCCGCTGCGCCTGGGCCAGCGAGGAGGCGACCGGGGTGCGCAGCTCGTGCGCGGCATTGGCGGTCAGGCTGCGCTCGGCCTCCAGAGTCTGGCGCAGCCGGGCC
>NZ_PZKG01000127.1 GCF_003034985.1 Cereibacter changlensis JA139 | reverse complement strand
CGGCCATGGCCGTTAAAATCCGCGAGCAGATCCCGCCGCTTCGCGGAAACTGCCGGAAGGCAGGACAGCGCGGGCGGAGAAATCGCCGGTGGCGATCCGCCGTGCGGCCCCGGCCACCGATTTCAGCGGCTCGACAATGCGCCGCGCCAGTCGCCAGCCGATCCCCGAGGCGGTCAAAAGGCCGAAGGCCAGCAGCAGCAGGACCATGACGGTATCCGCCGTGCGCCAGACCGCCACCTGCTCGGGGTCGGGGTAGAGCCATTCGTAGATGAAGAGCAGATAGGCCATGAGGCCGAGGTAGACGATCAGCCCGGCGATCAGCGTGAGCGCGACCATCGTCCGGGTGATGCGCGCGTTCAGGTTAACGGACATGGGGCGCCTCCAGCCGGTAGCCGACGCCGCGCACGCCGTCCAGCATGCCATCCGCCCCGGCCGCCGCGAGCTTGCGGCGCAGGTTGCTGACATGGCTGTCGACGGTGCGGTCGAGCGCCGACCCTTCGGGCAGGCAGGCGTCGACCAGATCGCCCCGGCTGAAGGCCCGACCCGGAAAGCGCGCCATATGGGCGAGCACGCGGTATTCGGTCGGGGTGAGATCCAGCGTGACCGGCCCGGCGCCGGCCTCGACCACGGCGCGGAAGGCCAGCGGGTCGACGGTCAGCGGGCCCAGCCGCAGCAGGTGATCCGGCGTCCCTCCCATCGTGCGGCGCAGGACCGCGCGGGCGCGGGCCACCACCTCCAGCGGGTTGAAGGGCTTGACCACATAGTCGTCGGCCCCGATGCGCAGCGCCTGCAGCTTGTCCAGATCCTCGGCCAGCGCGGTGACCATGATGACCGGGGTCTCGCCCCGCCGCCGGATCGCCGCCAGCACCTCATAGCCGTCCTGCCCCGGCAGCTTGATGTCCAGCACCACGAGATCGGGGCGCAGGCGCTGGTGATGGGCAAGGCCGGTCGAGCCGTCACGGGCGCAGATCACCCGGAACCCCTCACGGGCGAAGTAGGTCTCGAGGATCTCGGCGATCTCGGGTTCATCCTCGACGATCAGGATCAGGGCGTCGGTCATTGCGCGGCCTTTCCGGTCTGGTCGTCCGACGCCCTGCGCGTCAGACGGCCCACCAGGACATAAAGCACCGGCACGAAAAAAACCGCCAGAACCGTGGCCGAGACCATGCCGCCGAAAACCCCCGTGCCGATGGCGTTCTGGATCTCGGACCCTGCGCCACGGGCCAGCATCAGCGGGACGACGCCGAGGATGAAGGCGAGCGAGGTCATGATGATCGGCCTGAGCCGCAGCCGCGCGGCCTGCAATGTCGCGCGATGAAGCCCCATCCCCTGTTCGCGCAGATGCCGGGCATATTCGACCATGAGGATCGCGTTCTTCGCCGAAAGCCCGATGATGGTGATCAGACCCACCTTGAAGAACACATCGTTGTCCGTGCCGCGCAACAGAACCGCGGCCACCGCGCCCAGCACCCCCAGCGGCACCACCAGCATCACCGAGAGCGGCAGCGACCAGCTCTCGTAGAGCGCCGCCAGCACCAGGAACACCACCAGCATGGAGGCCGCGAGCAGCATCGGCGCCTGATTGGCCGATTGCTGTTCCTGCAGCGATTGCCCTGTCCATTCCACGGCGAAGCCCTGCGGCAGCTGTTTCGCCAGCCGCTCCATCTCGGCCATGGCCGCGCCGCTCGACACCCCGCTGGCGGCCTCGCCCGAGATGCGCCCGGCCGGATAGCCGTTGTAGCGGTCCAGTTGCAGCGCGCTGCTTTCCCAGACCGGCGTGACCACCTCGGACAGCGGGACCATGCCGCCTTCGATGTTGCGCAGCTCCAGCCGCAGCACATCCTCGACATGCATCCGGGAGGAGGCCTCGGCCTGCACGATCACCTGCTGCAACCGCCCCTGATTGGGGAAATCGTTGACATAGGTCGATCCGATCGCGGTCGAGATCGTCTCGCTGATCGTGTCGAAGCGCAGGCCGAGCGCCTGGGCCTTCTCGCGGTCGATCTTCAGCGCGATGCTCAAGCCATCGGGCAGGCCCTCGCTCATCACGCCGGTGAGCAGCGGGCTCGCAGTCGCCAGGGCGATCAGCTGGTCCTCCGCCGCCTTCAGCGCGGCGGGGCCGGCATTGGCGCGGTCTTCGAGGCGGAGCGAGAAGCCCGAGGTCGAGCCCAGCGAGTCGATCGCCGGCGGTTTCATGATCATGGCGGTGCCCTCGGGCATGGCCGCCATGGCGGCCTCAGCGGCGGCGATCTCCTCGTCGACGCTGGTCTTGCGCTCGCTCCAGTCCTTCAGGCTGGTGAAGGCCTGCGCGGCGTTCGGGCCGGAGCCGGAGAAGCCGAAGCCGAGGATCACGGTGTTCTCGGTGATGTCCGGGCGTGTCGCGGTATGGGCTTCATAGAGCGCGATGGCGGCGCGGGTCCGTTCGGCCGTGGCGCCGGCCGGCAGCTCGAACATGGCCATGAAGCTGCCCTGATCCTCTTCGGGAACGAAGGAGGTCGGGATCCGCAGATAGCCTATGCCCATGGTGCCGATCAGCGCGGCATAGATCAGCAGCATCCGCCCGCCGCGCCGCAGGGTCCAGCCGACCCAGCCGGTATAGCCACGCGTCAGCGCTTCGAAGCGGCGGTTGAACCAGCCGAAGAAGCCGCGCGCCTCGCCGTGCCGGGTCACGGGCTTCAGGAGGGTCGCGCAGAGCGCCGGCGTCAGCGTCAGCGCGAGGAAGGCCGAGAACAGGATCGACACCGCCATCGAGAGGGTGAACTGGCGATAGATCGCACCGACCGATCCGCCGGCCAGCCCCATCGGGATGAAGACCGCGGTCAGGACCAGGGTGATGCCGACAATGGCGCCGGAAATCTCGCGCATCGCCTTCTGTGTCGCGGCCCTGGGGGAGAGGCCCTCGCTCGCCATGATGCGTTCGACATTCTCGACCACGACGATGGCGTCATCGACGATGATGCCGATGGCCAGCACCATGCCGAACATGGTCAGCACGTTGATCGAATAGCCCGCCGCCCACATCACCGCGAAGGTACCCAAGAGTGCGATGGGCGCGACGATGGTCGGGATCAGCGTGTAGCGGACCTTCTGCAGGAACAGCAGGATCACCAGAAAGACCAGCACCATCGCCTCGACGAGCGTCTGGATCACCTTGGTGATCGACACCTTCACGAAGGGCGCCGTGTTGTAGGAGATCGAGACCTCCATATCCTCGGGCATGGCGAGGCGCAGATCCGCCAGCCGCGTCTCGATCGCGGCGGCGGTGCGCACGGCATTGGCGCCGGGCGACATCTGGATGGCGGCGGCGGCGGCCCCCTTGCCATTGCTGCTGACGCTGAAGGCCATGGTCTGCGCGCCCAGCTCCAGCCGCGCCACATCGCCCAGGAGGAGCCGCGAGCCGTCGGCATTCGCGCGCAACGGAATGGCGGCGAAGGCCTCGGGCGTGGTCAGCTGGCCCTCGATGGTCAGCGGGGTCGAGACCCGGGTGCCCGGCGCCGTCGGCTCCTCGCCGACCCGGCCCGGCGTCGAGGGGGCGTTCTCGCGGGCGATGGCCTCGGTCACATCGGCCATAGTCAGGCCATAGGCGGCAAGCTTGGCCGGGTTGACCCAGACACGCATCGCGCGTTCCGATCCGAACTGCTGCACCCGCCCGACACCGGGGACACGCTTGAGCTCTTCCGCCAGGTTACGGGTCAGATAGTCGCCGAGGCTCAGCTCGTCGGTCTTGCCGTCGCGCGACCTGAGGGTGATGACCATCAGAAAGCCCGACTCCGCCGCCTCGACCCCGATGCCAGCACGGCGCACCGGCTCGGGCAGCATGGCTTCGGCATTCTTCAGCCGGTTCTGCACATCGATCTGGGCCAGCTCCGGGTTCGTGCCGGGCCTGAAGGTGACCGTGATATTGGCGCCCCCGGTCGAATCCACGCTGGACTCGTAGTAGAGCACGTTCTTGACGCTGGAGAGTTCCTTCTCGATCGGCCGGACGACGCTGTCGCTGACGGTCTGTGCATCGGCCCCGGAATAGGTGGCGAAGACGCTCACGCTGGGGGGTGCGATGTCGGGGAAGCGCGCGACCGGCATCTGCGGGATCGCGACGATCCCGGCGAGCGCGATGAAGATTGCGATGACCCAGGCAAAGACCGGGCGGGTGATGAAGAATTGCGACATGAGGCCGGTCTTTCAAGGTTGGGTCGTCAGGGACGGGACGCTGCGGCGACTTCATCTGCGCGGCGCGGAGTGACCTGTATCGCAGCGTCCTCGGGCACGCGGTCCTGGCCGCGGATCGCGACGGTGTCTCCGGGCTTCAGGCCGGCGGTGATGATGATGCGGTTGCCGATCCGGTCGCCGAGGCCCACGTCGCGGCGCCGCGCCTCGCCCTGATCGGAGACCACGACGACCTGCGCCGTACCGTCGCCGCGGCGCAGGACGGCATCTTCGGGCAGGAGCAGGGCGTCGGGCACGATGCCGCGCGGCAGCCTCGCGCGGACGAACATGCCGGGCAGCAGGGCAAGATGGGGGTTTTTCGCCTCGACGCGGACCGAGACGCTTCCCGTTCCGGGATCGACGATCACATCCGAGAACCGGAGCACCCCGGTCAGGGGTTCCGCCCCGTCCCGCTCCGCCAGGATCCGCACCGGCCCCAACCCCGCCTCGGCGGCGGACTGGATCGCGTCCAGCCCTTCCGAAGGCAGGCGCAGGTCGATGAAGACCTTCTCCAGATCCTGCACCACCGCCAGCGGCTTCTCGCCCCCCGGCGCCGCCAAACCGCCGGCGTCGGCAAGCCCCGCCGCAACATAGCCGTCGATCGGCGCGCGCAACGTGGCGAAGCCGAGATCCAGCCGCTTGCGCTGCACCACGGTGCGCGCTTCCATCAGGCCGGCTTCGGCCAGCACCAGATCGGTGCGGGCGCTGTCGTTCTTTTCCAGACTGACCGCGTTGCGCGCCAGAAGCGCATCCGACCGTTCCACCGCCCGGCGGGCGTGCGAGACCGCGGCCTCGGCACGCGCCAACGCCGCCTCCGCCGTGCGCAGCTCGGCCTCCAGAGGCGCCGGGTCGATGCGGAAGAGCACGTCGCCTGCCTTGACCCGCGCCCCCTCATCCACCGTCCGCTCTAAGATCAACCCGCCGACCTGCGGGCGGATCTCGACCCGGCGATAGGCCGCGACCCGGCCGGACAGTTCGTCCTCCAGCACGACCCGTTCGGGCAGAACCGTCTCGACCATGAGCTGAACGACGCGGTCCGGACCGGCCTCGCCGCCCCCCGCCTCGCCGGAAGGGCGGGGCAGGAGAAAGGCGAGCGATCCCGCCATCAGGGCCAGGAAAAGCATGATGGAGAGACTGCGGCGCGTCATGTCGTGGCCCTTCGTTTCACAAGGCCCGCTGATCGCACCGCGCCGTGGAAGAACCGCAGAGGTTTCGTGGAGATTGCGTGGAGACAGCGCCGAGCAGCTCACTCTGCACGCTCAACCGCCTGTCGGAGTACGAGTGAGTGGCCGCGACGCGGAGATCGACTTAAGCCCCGCTTAAGGTCGGACAGGCATCTGCCGGGCTCCCGTCATTCGAGGAGATCCAGATGGCCTTCCAGACCAAGCCCCCTGCCCTGTCGCGCCGCGCCTTCGGGCTCGGCACGGTGGCGACGCTGCTCGCGGCGCCGAGCCTCGCGCTGGCCAGCCCGCGCGCCAACATTTCCAGCTACACCACCCAGGACTGGCGCGAGCATTTCGACCGTCTCGGCAAGGGCGTCATCCTGGCCGACCTGACCTCGCGCGCCGTGCATTACTGGGGGCCGGACGGCGACACCTACCGGCTCTACCCCAGCTCGATCCCGATGCGCGAGGATCTGACGAGGCGCGGCAAGACCGAGATCGTGCGCAAGCGCGTCGGGCCGGACTGGACGCCGACGCAATCGATGATCGCCGAGAACCCGGAGCTGCACTACATGCCGCCCGGCCCGGACAATCCGCTGGGCACCCATGCGATGTATCTCAGCTGGCCCGCCTATCTGATCCACGGCACGCATGATACGCGCAAGATCGGCCGGCAGTCTTCCTCCGGCTGCGTCGGGCTCTATAACGAGCATGTCGCCGAGCTTTTCGCCATGGCCGAGGTCGGCACCCAGGTGAAGCTGTTCTGAAGGGGTCGCATGCGGATACTCATCGTCGAAGATGACGCCGTCCTCCTGGACGGGTTGCAGGTCGGGCTGCGGCTGGCGGGCTTCAGCCCGGAGTCGGTGGCGACGATCGACGATGCCCGCGGCGCGCTGGCGGCGGGGCGCTTCGACGCCCTGGTGCTGGACCTGATGCTGCCGGACGGCTCGGGGCTCGACCTCCTGGCCGAGTTGCGCGCCGCCCGCGACCCGGTGCCGGTGCTGCTGCTGACCGCGCGCGACCGGCCCGCCGACAAGGTGCGCGGGCTGGACCTCGGGGCCGACGACTATCTCGGCAAGCCCTTCGAGCTGACCGAGCTCGCCGCCCGACTGCGGGCGCTCGGCCGCCGCCCCGCTGGGCTGTCCGAGGCGCAGCCCGCCTGGAACGGCGTCACGCTGGACCTCGCCTGCATGCTCGCCCTGCGTGGCGAAACGCCGATCCAGCTGTCGCCGCGCGAATTCTCGGTGCTGCGCGCGCTGATGGCGCATCCCCGCGCCATCCTCAGCAAGAACCAGCTGGAGGAGCAGCTCTACGGCTGGCAGGAGGAGATCGACAGCAACGCGGTCGAGGTGCATGTGCACAAGCTGCGCGCCAAGCTGGGGCACGGTTTCATCGAGACGGTGCGCGGCGCGGGCTACCGGCTGGCCGAGCCGCAATGACCTCGATCCAGCGCCGGCTGTTCGTCGTGCTTCTCGCCGCCACAGGCGTCATCTGGCTGTCGGCGGCGGTCTGGATCCAGTCCTCCACCCGCAGCGAGCTGGACCGGGTGCTCGACAACCGTCTGGCCGAGGCGGCGCGCATGGTGGGCAGCCTCGTCGACGAGGACGGGCTGCAGTTGAACGCGGCGATGGATCTCGCCGCCCCGGCCCTGCCCGGCGAGACGGCGCACAGCTATGCCCGGCAGCTGTCCTGCCAGGTCTGGGGCCTCGACGGCACAAGGCTCGCCGCCTCCTCCCAGGCCCCGCAGGCGGCGCTCTCGGGCTCCGAACAGGGCTTTTCCGAGCGCGAGGTCGAGGGGCTGGTCTGGCGGGTCTACACCCATGTCGACGAGACGCGCGGCATAAGGGTGATGGTCGGCGACAGCCTGCAGATCCGCGAGCGTCTGCTGACCGACATGGTGATGGGGCTGATGTGGCCGACCCTCTTGATCCTGCCGCTGCTGGCCGCGGCGATCTGGATCAGCCTGGGCCGTGGCCTCAGCCCGCTGCGCCGCATCGCCGAGCAGCTGACCCGGCGCGGCGCCGACGACCTCGCGGCGCTGGAGGCCGAGACCCCGCGCGAGGTGGCGCCGATGGTGGCGGCGCTGAACGGGCTCTTCGGCCGGGTCCAGGCGGCGCGGCGGCGCGAGCAGGATTTCACCGCCTATGCCGCGCATGAGCTGAAGACCCCGCTGGCCGGGCTGAAGATGCAGGCCGAGGTGGCGCGGCTCGCCCCCGACGCCGCGACCCGCGACCATGCCCTGGCGCAGATCCGCCGCGCGGTGGACCGCTCCGACCGGCTGGTGCACCAGTTGCTCGACATGGCGGCGGTGGATCAGGGGGCCGAGGACGGCAGCCCGCGCAGCCTGGCCGAGGTCTGCGCCGAGGTGGTCGATCTCACCGCCCCGGCAGCCCGCGCCCGCGGCGTGACGCTACGGCAGACCTGCGACGACCGGCTCGCCGCGCAGCCGCACCCGGCGCCCGGCCTGCTGATCGCGGCGCTGCGCAACCTGGTCGAGAACGCGCTCCACGCTAGCCCCGAGGGCGGCAGCGTCGAGCTGGAGTTGCGGGCCGACGGCGACGGCTGGCGGGCCGAGGTGCGCGACGAGGGCCCCGGCATCGCCGACGCCGACCGGGCGCGGATCACCGAGCGCTTCCACCGCGGCGAGGGGCGCGGCGCCGGGCGCGCAGAGGGCAGCGGGCTCGGCCTCGCCATCGTGGAGACCGCCGCCGCCCAGATGGGCGCGCGCTTCACCCTGGAACGCCGCCAGCCGCGCGGCGAGCTGGCCCGGCTGAGCTTCGCCGCCCCGCCCGCCGCCTGAGGCCTGAGGGCCGAGGCCGGGTTTAAGCCCGGCTTAAGCAAGGCGCGCGAGGGCAGGCCAGCGCCGCAGCCTGCGGTCCAGAAGGATTTCCGAATGCGCCTTGCCTCCCGCCTCTCTCTTCCCCTGCTCCTGACGCTCGCGGCCTGCGCCCAGCCGAAGGTCACGACCACCGCCCCGCCCGCCGAGCAGCAGCTCGATCCCGAGCTGGTCGCCATGTATGCCGAACTGCCCGACGGCGATGTCACCATCCCGGCGATCCCGCCGAAATGGCTCTCCGAGCGCAACAAGCGCCGCGAGGTCGACTACTGGACCGACGAGAAGCCGGGCACCATCATCGTCGATCCCTTCGCCCGCTATCTCTACCTGGTGGAGCCGAACAACCGCGCCATGCGCTACGGCGTGGCGGTGGGCGAGGAGGGGCGCGGCTTCTCCGGCGAGGCAACGATCCCCTTCACCCGGGAATGGCCGCGCTGGACCCCGACGCAGAACATGATCAAGGAAGACCCCGAGCAATACGGGCCGGTCGCCGGCGGCATGGAGGGCGGGTTGCAGAACCCGCTGGGGGCGCGCGCGCTCTACCTGTTCCGCGGCGGCAAGGACACGTTCTACCGCATCCACGGCACCGCGAACCCGTGGTCGATCGGGCAGGCCACCTCGGCTGGCTGCATCCGGCTCTACAACCAGGACATCGTCGACCTGCACGATCGGGTGAAGCCCGGCGCGCAGGTGGTCGTGCTGACCGAGGCCGAGACCGGCAAGGGCACCGTGCCCCCCGGCACGCCGCTGCCGCCGGCGGATTATGCCGAGACGCTGGCTGCGAGCAATCCGGGCGCCACCGCCGCCACGATGTCCCCGGGCCAGTGACGGGCGGGGACGGCGCGGGATCGGGTTTCCAGCGCCGCCCGCGCCACCACGGCCTGCCGCGGCTTTCTCCGCCGCAGGCCGAGCCGCAGCGTGTTAACGACAGAAAGCGAGCTCCCCGTCATCGCCAGCGCCGTAGGCTCGGGCCTCAGAAACCCCAACATCGCGACCGGCAGCGCCACCCGGTTGCAGCAAAGCCCGAGGTCTTCCTCGCGATCCGCCGCGGCGCCCACACCAGCGCGGGCGCATCACCCGAGCCTCGCGGCGGCGTGATGCCGGGAGGCGCGCCGCCGTTAAGCCCGGCTTAAGCCGCTGCGGCGAAGCGGGTGGCATGCAGATGATCTTCGCGCTTCGCCCCGCCCTCCTCTCCCTGATCCTCGCCTTGGGTCTCGGCCTCCTCGCCCCCGCCCTTGCCCAGGAGGGCGGGTTTTCCATCCCCGGCAGCTTCAGCTCCGCCTCCGAGCCGCGCACGGCGGACGAGGCCTTCGTGCTCGGCGTCGAGCCGCGCGGCGGGACGGTGCATCTGAGCTGGCAGGTGACGCCCGGCTATTACCTCTACCGCGAGTTCTTCAAGGCCCGGGCCGCCGACGGCAGCGCGCTGAGCCTCACCCTGCCGGAGGGCGAGCCGAAGGAGGATCCGACCTTCGGCACGATGCAGGTCTATCACCATGATGTCGCGCTCGACCTGCCCGCCGAGGTCTTTCCGGTCACGCTGACATGGCAGGGCTGTCAGGACGACGGCATCTGCTATGCGCCGATCACCCGCAGCGTCGCCGCCGACGGCACGGTCACCACGGCAACGCCCGCTGCGCCCGGCGCCGAGCCGCAGGGCACGGGGCCGCGCATGGCCTCGGAGCCGGGGCTGGTGGAGCGCATCGCCGCGCGGGGTGGATCGTCACTGGTGATCCTCGCCTTCTTCGGCTTCGGCCTGCTGCTGGCCTTCACCCCCTGCGTGTTGCCGATGGCGCCGATCCTGCTCGGGATGCTGTCGCGGCAGGGCGAAAGCCTGACCGCCACGCGCGGCGCGGTGCTTTCGGGCGTCTATGTGCTCGCGATGGCCACGGCCTTCGGGCTGCTGGGCGTGGTCGCGGCGCTGTCGGGGCAGAACCTGCAGGTCGCGCTGCAATCGCCCACCGCCCTCGTCGCCGTCGCCGCGCTCTTCGGTCTGCTCGCGCTGTCGAGCTTCGGCGCTTTCGATCTCGCCCTGCCGCAGTCTATCACCGCGCGGCTCGGCAGCCTCGGTCAGGGGCATCGCGGATCGACTTTGGGAGCGGCGGCGCTCGGCTTCACCTCGGCGCTGATCGTCGGGCCCTGCGTCACTGCCCCTCTGGCGGGGGCGCTGCTCTATATCGCGCAGAGCGGCGACATGCGGCTTGGCGCGGCGGCGCTCTTTGCGCTGGGGCTCGGTCAGGGTGTGCCGCTGCTGGTCGCCGGAACGCTGGGCGCCCGCGCCCTGCCCCGCGCCGGGGTCTGGATGGAGGCGGTGAAGCAGGTCTTCGGCTTCGTGTTCCTCGGCATGGCGGTCTGGCTTCTGGGCCGCATCGTCCCCGGGCCGGTGTCGCTTGCCCTCTGGGCGCTGCTCGCCATCGGCCTCGGTCTCGCCTTGGGCGCACTCGAGCCCGCCACAACGCTGCGCCGTCATCTGGCGCGGGGCGTGGGCGTGGCCGCGCTGATCGCCGCTGTGGCGCTGGGGCTGGGTGCTGCGGCAGGCGGCGACGAACCGCTGCAACCCTTGGCCGGCCTTGGCGGAGGCGAGGCCTCCGCCAAGGCGTTGACCTTCGCCGAGGTCACCGACAGCGACGGGATGGACCGCGCCCTGCCGCAGGGTGCGCCGGGGCTGATCTATGTCACCGCCGACTGGTGTGTCACCTGCCGCACCATCGAGCGCGAGGTGCTGGACGATCCGGAGGTGATCGCGGCGCTCGGCGGCCGGACGCTGGTGAAGGCCGATGTCAGCGACTTCGACGGCGCCTCGCAGCAGATGCTGGACCGTCTGCAATCGGTCGGCCCGCCGACGATGATCTTCCTCGACCGGATGGGAGCCGAGACGCCGCAGACCCGGCTGATCGGCGATTTCGGCGCCGACGAGGTCGTGGCCAGCGCCGGGGCCGCCCGATGATCGCGCTCGGCCCCTTCGTGCTGTCCGCCGAACGCTTCTCCGCCGGGCTCGGCATCCTCGCCTTCCTGATCGCCGTCGCGGTGCTGACCCGCTTGGCCGGGCGCGGGCCCGAGCGGCGGGCGACGCAGGCGGTGGTGCTGGGCGTGATCGCCGCGCGGCTGGCCTTCGTGCTGGCGAACCTGCGGGTGTTCCTCGAGGACCCGCTCAGCGTGCTCTACCTCTGGCAGGGCGGCTATCTCTCGCTCGTCGGCGTCGTGGTGGCGGCGCTCTGGCTCGGGCGCAAGCTGCGGCGGATGCCGGATCAGCTCGGCGCCTTCGCCATAGCCCTGATCCTCGGCGCCGCCTCGTGGAACACCGTCCGCCTGCTCGCGCCCGAACCGGGGGCGAGCCAGCTGCCGACGCAGACGCTGGCAACGCTCGACGGCGGCCCC
>NZ_PZKG01000126.1 GCF_003034985.1 Cereibacter changlensis JA139 | reverse complement strand
GACCTGGGTGCAGCCGGGGCTGGCCGGGCTGATGGATGGCTCGGTCTCGACGCTGGCGCCGATCTTCGCCACCGCCTTCGCCACGCAGGACCCCTGGACGACGTTCCAGGTCGGGCTCGCGGCCTCGGTCGGGGCGGGGATATCGATGGGCTTCACCGAGGCGGCGCATGACGATGGCGTGCTGTCGGGGCGCGGCGCGCCGTGGAAACGCGGGCTGGCCTCCGGGGTGATGACCACGCTGGGCGGGCTGGGCCACGCCCTGCCCTATCTGATCCCGGATTTCTGGACGGCGACGGTCATCGCCATCATCGTGGTCTTCGTCGAGCTCTGGGCCATCGCCTGGATCCAGAACCGCTTCATGGAGACGCCCTTCGTCCGCGCCGCGCTGCAGGTGGTGCTGGGCGGCGGGCTGGTGCTGGCGGCGGGGATCCTGATCGGCTTCGGCTGAGCAATCCCGCAGGCCGGATGATTTCAGGGCAGCGGGCGCGGAAAGCCCGCCAGAAGTCGCAGAGACGGCCCCAGCGGCTTGCATCTGCCGGGGCGGCGTGAAAGCTTGGCCCGACACCGAGCCGAAAGCCCCGCATGCTGCCGATCCTGCTGAAAACCCTGCCGTTCTTCGCACTGATCGGGGTCGGCTACTGGGCGGGGCGCGTGCGCTTCTTCACGCCGGAGGCAACGGCCTATCTGACGAAATTCGTCTTCTACTTCGCCCTCTCGGCGATGCTGTTCCGCTTCGCCGCCAATCTGTCGCTGGACGAGATCTATTCGACGCCGTTCGTGCTGGCCTACCTGCTGGGTTGCGGCATCGTCTATGCCTTGGCCACGCTGGTCGCACGGCTGCGCCGGGTCAGCGTCGAGGAGGCGGCGGTCGAGGCGCAATGCGCGGTGATCGGCAATACCGGCTTTCTCGGCATCCCGATGTTCGTCGTCCTGCTGGGGCCGCAGGCGGCAGGGCCGATGCTGATGACGCTGGCGATCGATCTGATCGTCTTCTCCAGCCTGATCACGCTGATCATCACCGGGATGCGGCAGGGACGGATGAGCTGGGCCGTGTTCCGCGCGCTGGGAATGGGGCTGTTGAAGAACCCGATGATCGTCTCGATGGTGCTGGGGCTGCTCTGGTCGTCGAGCGGGGTTCCGGTGCCGGGGCCGCTGAACGAGTTCCTCGCGCTGCTCGGCGCCGCGGCCACGCCCGGCGCGCTCTTTGCCATCGGCGCCTCGCTCGCCACCAAATCGGCGGAGCGGATGGAGGTGGCGGCCTGGCTCAGTTTCTGCAAACTTGTGCTGCATCCGGCGGCGGTGGCCTTTGCCGCGCTGGTGGTCTTCGAGGTGGAGCGGGAGGCGGCAGGTGTGATGATTGCGGCCTCGGCTCTGCCGGTGGCGGGGAATGTCTATATCCTCGCCCAGCATTACGGGGTGGCGCCGCAACGGGTGTCCGCCACCATCCTGATTTCGACGGCGATCAGCATCCTGACGATTACCGGGGTGATCGCCTGGGTCACGAGCTTCTGAGAGGAGAGAAGAGATGAAGACCATTTCCGAGAACCGGGCCTTCGGCGGAATGCAGGGGGTCTATACCCACAGTTCCGAAGCCACCGGCTGCGACATGACCTTCGGCCTGTTCCTGCCGGAAGAGGCCGAGAGCGACCCGGTGCCGCTGGTCTGGTACCTGTCGGGCCTGACCTGCACCCATGAGAACGCGATGGTGAAGGCCGGGGCGCAGAAATGGGCGGCGGCCGAAGGTGTGGCGCTGATCTTCCCCGACACCTCGCCGCGCGGCGAGGGGGTGGCGAACCATGCCGATTACGATCTGGGGCAAGGCGCGGGCTTCTATGTCAACGCCACCGAGACGCCCTGGGCGCCGCATTTCAAGATGTGGGACTATGTGACCGACGAGCTGCCGCGGCTCCTGTTCAACGCCTTCCCGCTGGACGAGGGGCGGCAGGGCATCACCGGGCATTCGATGGGCGGGCATGGCGCGCTGACCATCGCCATGAGCTTCCCGGGCCGCTTCCGCTCGGTCTCGGCCTTCGCGCCGATCGCCAACCCGACGCAATCCGACTGGGGCCGCAAACAGTTCACCGCCTATCTGGGCGAGGACGAGACGAAATGGGCGCCGCATGACGCGACGCTGCTGATGCGGAAGCGCGGTTTCGACGGACCGATCCTGATCGATCAGGGGGCCTCCGACCAGTTCCTCGACCTCCTGAAGCCCGAGGCGCTGGCCGAGGCGATGATGCAGCGGCGGCAGAACGGCGCCTTCCGGATGCAGAAGGGCTATGACCACAGCTACTTCTTCGTCTCGACCTTCATGGAGGACCATATCGGCTTCCATGCCTCGGCGCTCTATGCCTGAGGGCGGCGCCATCTACATCGACGCCGACGCCTGCCCGGTGAAGGCCGAGGCGGAGCGGGTGGCGACGCGGCACCGGATGCGGATGATCCTCGTCTCGAACGGGGGCATCCGGCCTTCGGCCAATCCGCTGGTGGAAAGCGTCTTCGTGCCCGACGGGCCGGACGTGGCCGACATGTGGATCGCCGAGCGGGCGGGACCGGGGGATGTAGTGGTGACCGGGGACATCCCGCTGGCCGCGAAATGCGTGGCGGCGGGGGCCCTCGTGGTCAAGCACAACGGCGAGCCCCTGACCCCGGCCAACATCGGCAATGCGCTGGCGACGCGCGATCTGATGCAGGATCTGCGCTCGGCCGATCCGTTCCGGCAGGGCGGCGGGCGACCCTTCTCCAAGGCCGACCGTTCGCGCTTTCTCGAGGTGCTGGAGCGGCTGGTGCGACAGGCGAAAGGAAAGCCATGAAACCGGAAGCGGTGGTGTTCGACATCGGCAATGTGCTGATGGAATGGAATCCGGAACGGTTCTACGACGGGGCGATCGGCGAGGCGCGGCGGCGGCAGCTGTTCGCCGAGGTCGATCTGATCGGCATGAACGAGAGCATCGACGCGGGCGCGCTGTTCCGCGAGACGATCCACGCGCTGGCCGATGCGACGCCTGCCTGGGGCCCCGAGATCCGCATGTGGCACGACAACTGGATCGAGATGGCCTCGCCCCGCATCGACCATTCGGTGGCGCTGCTGCGGGCGCTGCGCGCCAAGGGCGTGCCGGTCTTTGCCCTGACCAACTTCGGGGTGCACAGCTTCGCCTATGCCAGGACACAATACGACTTCCTGAGCGAGTTCGACCAGACCTTCGTCTCGGGCGAGATGGGCTGCATCAAGCCCGATCCGGAGATCTTCCGGCTGATGGAGGCAAGCTGCGGCGTGGCGCCGGAGGCGCTTCTCTTCACCGACGACCGCGCCGACAACATCGCCGCCGCCGCGGCGCGCGGCTGGCAGGTGCATCATTTCACCGGACCGGAAGGCTGGGCGCGCCGCCTGGTCGCGGACGGGTTGCTGAACGAAACGGAGGCAGGACTATGATCGACATCATCGGACCCGAGGCGGAGGCGCATCTGACCTGGAACGGCCTCACCGACGCGCTGGAGGCCGGCCACCGCCTGCCGAAGGCCGAGATCGCCGACATCTTCCTCTATCGCGGCAAGGACACGCTCCTGTCGCGCGCGGCCTGGATCAGCGGGCTGGGGCAGTTGGTGAAGACGGCGACGATCTTCCCGGGCAACCCGTCGCACGGCCTCCCTTCGGTGAACGGCGCGGTGAACCTCTATTCCGACCGCGACGGCACACTGGAGGCGCTGGTGGATTTCCACCTCGTCACCAAGTGGAAGACCGCCGGCGACAGCCTGCTGGCGGCGAAGAAGCTGGCGCGGCCCGACAGCCGCAACATCCTGCTGGTCGGGGCCGGGACCGTGGCGCGCTCGATGATCGAGGCCTATGGCAGCCTGTTCCCCGAGGCGCGCTTCACCGTCTGGAACCGCTCGCCGGAAAAGGCGCAGGCGATGGCCGGCGGCAAGGTGAGCGCCACGGAGGATCTGGAGGCGGCAGTGCGCGCGGCCGACATCATCTGCACCGCCACGATGAGCCATGATCCGGTGGTGAAGGGCAAATGGCTGAAGCCGGGCACCCATCTCGACCTGATCGGCGCCTATCGGCCCGACATGCGCGAGGTGGATGACGAGACGCTGCGCCGCGCCTCGATCTTCGTCGACAGCCGCGCCACCACCATCGGCCATATCGGCGAGATCAAGGACCCGATCGCCCGCGGCGTCATCTCGGAATCGGACATCCGCGCCGATTACTACGACCTGTCGCACGGCGGCTTCGCCCGGCGCTCGGCCGAGGAGATCACCCTGGCCAAGAACGGCGGCGGCGCGCATCTGGACCTGATGACCGCTTCCTACATCGCCGCCATGTGGCGACTGCGCTGAGGGGATTCTCGGGAAAAATTGGTCGGAGCGAGAGGATTCGAACCTCCGACCCCCTGCTCCCGAAGCAGGTGCGCTACCAGGCTGCGCTACGCTCCGACCGTGGCGTCGGGGTAAACCGTCCGACGGGCATTTGCAAGGGGGCAAGATGCGGTTTCGGTGCCGAAGTTACAGGTCGCGGTCCCGCGCCTCGTAACGCTTCAACAGCAGCGAGATCCGCGGGCTGATGCCGCTGGCCGGGCCGGAGCGCGACTTCAGCACCGGCTGGTTCTCCGACACATGTCCGCGCGATTCGCGCAGCACGATGTAGAGCCCGCTGCCGATGATCACCGCCGCCCCGACCCAGGTGAAGAGGTCGGGACGCTCGTGGAAGATCAGCGCGCCGAAGATCGCGGCCCAGACCATCTGCGAATATTGCATCGGCGCCACGATCACCGCCTCGCCCACCCGGTAGGCGGCGATGATGGCCAGCATGGCGACGAAACCGCAGGCGGCGATGATGCCGATCATGCCGAAATGCTCGACCGGCATCGGCTGGTAGACGAAGGGCAGCGCGAGGCCAAGCGCGATGAAATTCGCCATCATCGGGTAGATCAGCAGCACCACCGACCGCTCGGCCTGGCCGATCTTGCGCACGGTGATCGAGGCCAGCGAGGAGGTGACCGCCGCGGTCAGCGCCGCGAGATGGCCGAGGCTCAGCGCCTCCGCCCCCGGGCGCAGCACGATCATCACCCCGGCGAGCCCTGCCACGATGGCGAGGCCGCGGCGGATGCCGATCGTCTCGCCGAGAACCGGGATGGCCAGCAGGGTGATCAGCAGCGGCGCGGCGAAGAGGATGGCGTAGGTCTGCGCCAGCGGCAGCACCGAGAAGGCGTAGAAGGCGCTGACCCCGGTGATGACGGTGCAGGCGCTGCGCAGCGCGGTCCACCACGGGTGGCGCGGCCTGAGATTGCCGTCGGTGCGGTCGTTCATCAGCATGACCGTCACCAGCGGAAAGGTCAGCAGCTGCGAGAAGAAGATGATCTGGATCGGCGAGTAATGCGCGCCGAGGATCTTCACCACCACGTCATGCGAGGCATAGATCGCGAAGGAGGCCAGTGCGAAAAGCGCGCCACGCAGGTTCGATTTCACGACGGACATCCGGGTCGCTTTCTGCACTGTGCCGAGGGGACGGAATGCCGCACCTTCACCCGCCCCGCGCGCAAGCGCAAGGCGGGTCGGCGCGGCGCCCGGTCAGAGGCTGGCGTCGAGTGCGGTGACGATGGCGTCGCCCATGCCGGAGGTGGAGACCGGCGAGCCGCCCTCCGGGCCCATGAGGTCGGCGGTGCGCACGCCGTCGGCCAGCACCTTCTCCACCGCCTTCTCGACCCGGGTCGCCTCGTCGCCCATGTCGTAGGAGTAGCGCAGCGCCATGGCGAGGCTGAGGATGCAGGCGATCGGGTTGGCCTTGCCTTGGCCGGCGATGTCGGGGGCCGAGCCATGCACCGGCTCGTACATCGCGCGCGGGCGACCGTTGGCCATCGGCGCGCCGAGGCTGGCCGAGGGCAGCATGCCGAGGCTGCCGGTCAGCATCGCCGCGCAATCCGACAGCAGGTCGCCGAACAGGTTGTCGGTAACGATCACGTCGAACTGCTTGGGCCAGCGCACCAGCTGCATCGCGCCGTTGTCGGCATACATGTGGGTCAGCTCGACTTCCGGGTATTCGTTGTCATGCACCCACTGCACCTCCTCGCGCCAGAGGATGCCCGACTCCATGACATTGGCCTTCTCCATCGAGCAGACCTTGTTGTTGCGGCGTTTGGCCAGTTCGAAGGCGGAACGGGCGACGCGGCGGATCTCGTCGGTGGTGTAGCGCTGGGTATTGACGCCGAAGCGGCCGCCCTCGTTGTCGGGGAAGATGCCGCGCGGTTCGCCGAAATAGACGCCCGAGGTCAACTCGCGCACGATGACGATGTCGAGGCCGGCGACGACCTCCTTCTTGAGGCTGGAGAAATCGGCCAGTGCGTCGAAGCACTGGGCCGGGCGCAGGTTGGAGAACAGGTCCATCTCCTTGCGCAGACGCAGCAGGCCGCGCTCGGGCTTCACGCTGAAGTCGAGGTTGTCGTATTTCGGCCCGCCGACGGCGCCGAGCAGCACGGCGTCGACTTCCATCGCCTTGGCCATGGTGTCGTCGTGGAGCGGGGTGCCATGCGCGTCATAGGCGCAGCCGCCCACCAGATCCTCGGTCACGTCGAAGGTCACGCCGCGCTTGGCGCCGAGCCAGCCGATGATCTTTTTCACCTCGGCCATCACTTCGGGGCCGATGCCGTCGCCGGCGAGGATGAGGAGGGAAGGATTGGCCAATGTACGCTCCTGCGGTCAAGAAAGGTTGGTTTCCCGCCTACCGGCTTGCCCCCCTAGGGTCAAGCGCGGCAGGCTCAGGGCAGCACGATGTCGACCCAGACCGGGCGGTGGCGCGAGGCCGTGGCGGCGACTTCGGCCAGCGGATCGCCCGGCGGCGGCCAGAGCACGCCGGAGCCCGCGACCTGCAGGTCGGCGGAGGGCAGCACCAGATCGACCCGCAGATGCCCGGGGCCTTCCTTGGCAGTGAAATCCGCGGTGTCGAGCGCCGGGTCGCCGCGCTGGCCTTCGTCGCGATGCCCGCCCCGGCCGCGCGGGTGCGGGTCCTGCAGCGCCGGATGCGCCAGCAGCGCCGCAAGCCCCTGTCGCAGCCCCTCGCCATCCTCCGGATCGAGATTGGCGTCGCCGAGGATCACGAAGGGCGGCTCCGGCGGCGGCATCGGCAGCCGGGCGTCGAGCAGCAGCCGCCAGAATGCCGCCTCGTCATGATTGCGCCGGCCGTTGCGGTCCTCGGGCCCGTCGAAGACCGGCGGGGTGGCGTACCAAGCCAGCAGCCGCAGGCTGCCGCCGCCCGGCAGACGCAACGGCGCCTCCCAGTGGCCGGTGGTGGAGAGCCGTTGCAGCGCGCGCGCCTCACCCGCGTCCGGCCACAGGCTGCCGGGCAGGTCGCGCCAAAGAAGGCCGGAGAAGTCGCGCACCGCCGCCGTGTCGATCGGCAGCCGCGACAGGATCGCCATGCCGGCCTCGCCCGAAAAGCGGCCGTAGCCCTGCGCGTCGCGCGGCCCGCCCCGCCTGCCGTCACCGTCAAGGTCAAGCCCGGTCGGCCGGCCGCTGTTTGGTCGCAGGGCGAAGCGATGCGGATAGGCCAGCCCCTGCCCCGCCAGCCGTTCGGCCAGTTGGCCGAGCGCGGCGAGCCCGAGGTCGTAGTCGATCCCGGTCAGCAGCAGCACATCGGCGTCGAGCGCTGCCAGCATCCGCTCCACCGCCAAGAGCTGCGGATCGTCGCCCCGTTCCATGTCGCGCAGCAGCAGCCCCGGCCCGTCACGGGTCAGCGCCGCATTCCAGGTGGCGATGCGCAGCGTCTCGCCCGCCACCGCCAGCGGCAGGCAGAAGACGATCAGGCAGGCCTGGAGGATCAGGCTGGAGAGCAGGATCAGACAGGCAGATAATCCGCCGCGGGCGGCAGCACCCCCAGCCGCCGCTTCTCGCGGATCATCTCCGCGATGCGGGCCAGGGCGACGCCTCGCATGAACAGGCTGGCGGGCAGGAAGGACCATGCGGTCATCGTCCAGATCAGGGTCTGCGGTGAATGGAGCGTCATCGGGTCGAGACCGTCGCCGGTGAATTCGACGACGGCCGGGATCAGGAATGGCAGAAGAAACGCTAAGGCCACGTTAAGCCGGGCATCGCGCCGCAGGCGCAGGATCACGTCGCCGCCGGTGGTAGGATCGAAGGTCGGCAGGTTCACCCAGACGTTGAAGGCCCCGCCGCCCAGCGGCCAGCGGCTGAGCCACAGCAGGGTGACGAAGCCGGTGAGCACCAGCAGCGCCAGCAGGCAACTCAACCCCGCCGCGCTGCGCAGGCGGGCGATCTCAGCCTCGGAGGCGTCGGGCTGCAGCATCTCCGCGGCCAGCCGGACCGGGCTGTAGGGGAAATCCATGCCGCGCCCCGCCAGATCGCCCAGGGTTTCCAGCAGCAGCGTCAGCGTGGTCGGCTGCACGCGGCCGCATTCGATCAGGGTCAGCGTCAGCACGGTCAGCAGCGCCAGGAGGTAGCGGATCCGGTTGAAGGGCGGCGCGTCGCGGAACTCCACCAGCCCCGGATAGGTGGCGTTGTATTCAACCAGGGTCAGCGCCGAGGCGAAGAGCGCGATCAGCGCCACCATCTGCTTGCCGTCGGGGGAGACGCCCGGCAGCAGCAGCGACGGAGCCATGATGAGGCCGATGATCAAGAATGCGCGCGGAATTGCACCGGTCAGACGTGAAATCGCCACCTTGTCGCCCTCAATCCGCCCGGACAACCGCGCCCGTGCGCCCACCTACAGCGACGCCCGCCTCCGGGCTTCGCTCGCTTTTTCAAAATTTCGCAGACTGCCTATCCGTTGCAGAAGCGTAGTCATAAAAACGATGGAATGTGGCAGCTTAGGGGCAAACACGCTGTCAGGCTGCGTCAAAATGAGCAACAAAAAGGGCCGCCCCGAAAGGCGGCCCCATATTTGGTGATTTTGGCCGGGCCTACACCCAAGGACGGAGTGTCGCAGCGGTCTTCTCGAAGCCGTCGATCGAAGCGGCTTTCTCCAGCGTCAGGCCGATATCGTCGAGCCCGTTCAAGAGGCAGTGCTTGCGGAACGAATCAACTTCGAAGGGGAAGGACTGGCCGTCGGAGGTGGTGACGGTCTGGTTTTCCAGATCGACGGTGATGCGGGCGTTGGCGCCCTTGCGGGAATCCTCCATCAGCACCTCGACCACCTCGGGCGGCATGACGATCGGCAGGATGCCGTTCTTGAAGCAGTTGTTGTAGAAGATGTCGGCGAAGCTGGTGGAGATCACGCAGCGGATGCCGAAGTCGAGGAGCGCCCAAGGGGCGTGTTCGCGCGAGGAGCCGCAGCCGAAGTTGTCGCCGGCGACGATGATCTCGGCATTGCGGTAGGCCGGCTGGTTCAGCACGAACTCCGGGATCTCCTGCCCGTCCTGGGTGAAGCGCATCTCGTCGAACAGGTTCTTGCCGAGACCGGAGCGCTTGATCGTCTTCAGGAACTGCTTGGGGATGATCATGTCGGTGTCGATGTTGACCAGCGGCATGGGGGCCGCGACACCGGTGATCTTGGTGAATTTATCCATAATGGTTTCCCTTGGGTTACCGGCTCCGGAGGGTCCGGGCGGCATGCGCATCGGATGCACAGGTCATGCACATCCGATGCAGACGGGTTCAGACGGTCTCGGCCATCATCTCGCGCACGTCGGTCAGGTGGCCTGTCACCGCCGCCGCCGCCGCCATGGCGGGCGAGAGCAGGTGGGTGCGGCCGCCGCGACCCTGACGCCCCTCGAAATTGCGGTTCGAGGTCGCGGCGCAACGCTCGCCGGGCGAGAGCTGGTCGGGGTTCATCGCGAGGCACATGGAGCAGCCCGCCAGACGCCATTCGAAACCGGCGTCGATGAAGATCTGCGCCAGACCCTCCTCTTCCGCCTGCGCCCGGACGAGGCCGGAGCCGGGGACGACCATGGCGCGCATGCCCGGCGCCACCTTCTTGCCCTTCAGGATCGCCGCCGCCGCGCGCAGATCCTCGATCCGGCCGTTGGTGCAGGAGCCGATGAACACCGTGTCGATCTTGATGTCGGTCAGCTTCTGGCCCGGGGTCAGGCCCATGTAGTCGAGCGAGCGCTGCGCCGCCTCGACCTTGCCGCCGGTGAAATCGGTCGCGGCCGGAACGGTGCCGGTGATCGGCAGCACATCCTCGGGCGAGGTGCCCCAGGTGACGACGGGGGCGATGTCTTCGCCCTTCAGGGTGATGACCTTGTCGAAATGCGCGCCCTCGTCGGTGTAGAGCGTCTTCCAATAGGCCAAGGCCGCTTCCCACTGCGCGGCCTTCGGCGCATGCGGGCGACCCATGACATAGGCGAAGGTCGTCTCGTCCGGCGCGATCAGGCCGGCGCGGGCGCCGCCCTCGATCGCCATGTTGCAGACGGTCATCCGGCCTTCCATCGACAGTTCGCGGATCGCCTGACCGCAATATTCGATGACATAGCCGGTGCCGCCCGCCGTGCCGATGGCGCCGATCACGCTGAGGGTGATGTCCTTGGCGGTGACGCCGGGACGCAGCGAGCCGGTGATCTCCACCTTCATGTTCTTCGACTTCTTCTGGATCAGCGTCTGCGTCGCCAGAACATGCTCCACCTCGGAGGTGCCGATGCCATGCGCCAGCGCGCCGAAGGCGCCGTGGGTCGCGGTGTGGCTGTCGCCGCAGACCACGGTCATGCCCGGCAGCGTCCAGCCCTGTTCGGGGCCGACGATGTGGACGATGCCCTGACGGATGTCAGAGACGGGGTAGTAGTTGATCTTGAAGTCGCGCGCGTTCTTGTCGAGCGCGTCGACCTGGATGCGGGATTCCTCGTTGTCGATATGGACATCGCGGCCCGCGGTGGTCGGCACGTTGTGATCCGGAACGGCGATGGTCTTCTCGGGCGCGCGGACGGTGCGGCCCGTCATGCGCAGACCTTCGAAGGCCTGCGGGCTGGTCACCTCATGGACCAGATGGCGGTCGATGTAGAGCAGGCAGGTGCCGTCTTCGGCCTGATGGGCGACGTGGTCGTCCCAGATCTTGTCATAGAGGGTACGCGGAGCGGTCATGGCTCTCACCTTCACTTGGGGATAGCTGCGGGAATGTCGGAGGGGACAGCGGCGTCAGGGCGCGCGGGGCGCCCGCCGCGTCAAAGCCGGGCGAGGATCGTGCGGGTCATGCCGAAGAAGCGGGCCGGAAGCCGCGCATGATCGGTGATGTTGAAATAGACGAAGCCTTGCATGCCTCAGGAAATAAGCGCCCGGCGGAAAAAATGCAAAGTGTTTCGCGTCGCCGGCCGCGCTTGCCCCCCGCCGCCCGAAGGGTTACGAGCACGGGCTGCATGGAACGGGCGCGATTGTTGAGTCGGCGTCCGTCGGGTGCTATGCTGCAAGGCATGAGCCCTGCGCCGGGGCGGGATCGGCGCGCAACTCTGGAGGACGATGTCCTGTCTCATTCTGACCCCACGACCGGGCTTCCGGTCGGGCAGCGGCCGGCTCGCATGAGCGCCGCGCAAACCGCATCCGATCAGCCGACGAGCGAAGTGCTGCTGGAGCATATCCTTGCCTCGCTGGACGACGACAAGGCCGAGGATGTCGTGCAGATCGATCTGCGCGGGCGTTCCGACATGGCCGATTACATGGTGATC
>NZ_PZKG01000125.1 GCF_003034985.1 Cereibacter changlensis JA139 | reverse complement strand
GTGTTCCTGGTCGAGATGGGCGGGCATCTGGTCCCGGCGCTGCACCACTGGATCGCCGGAACCATTGGCATGCAGACCTCATGGGTCCTGCAATTCGTGCTGACGACGCTGGTGCTGGCCGGGCCGGGGCGGCGGTTCCTGACCAAGGGCCTGCCCGCGCTCGGGCGGGGGGCGCCCGACATGAACAGCCTCGTCGCCGTGGGGACGCTGGCGGCCTGGGGCTATTCCTCTGTGGCGACCTTCGCGACGGGTCTGTTGCCCGAGGCGTCGCGGGCCGTCTATTTCGAGGCGGCGGCGGTGATCGTCGTGCTGATCCTTCTCGGCCGGGTGCTGGAAGCCCGGGCGCGGGGCCGGGCGGGCGCAGCCATCGCCGGGCTTCTGCAGCTTCAGCCGAAGACGGCCCGGGCCGAGATCGGGGGGCAGGTCAGCGAAGTGCCGATCGAGACGCTGATGCCGGGGGCGATGCTGCATATCCGTCCGGGCGAGCGGATCGCGCTTGATGGTGTCGTGGTTTCGGGCAGCAGTGCGGTGGACGAGGCGATGCTGACCGGAGAGGCGCTGCCGGTGGCCAAGGCCGAGGGCGACGCGCTGACCGGGGGCACGGTGAACGGCACCGGGGCGCTGGTGATGCGGGTGACCAAGGTCGGCGCCGACACCGTGCTGAGCCGGATCATCGCCATGGTCGAGGAGGCGCAGGGCGCGAAACTGCCGGTGCAGGCGCTGGTCGACCGCATCACCCTGCGCTTCGTGCCGGTGGTGATGGCCATCGCCGCGCTGACGGTGATCGGCTGGCTGATCTTCGGCCCGGGGATCGGGCAGGCGCTGGTGGCGGGTGTCTCGGTCCTCATCATCGCCTGTCCCTGCGCCATGGGGCTGGCGACGCCGGTCTCGATCATGGTGGGCACCGGGCGCGCGGCGGAGCTTGGCGTGCTGTTCCGGCGCGGCGACGCGCTGCAGCGGCTGGCCGAGGTCGAGGGCGTTGCCTTCGACAAGACCGGCACGCTGACGCTGGGCCAGCCGGAGGTGACCGATCTGGTGACGGCGGAAGCTGTCACCGAGGCGGAGCTGTTGCGCATGGCGGCGGCGGTGGAGGCGCGGTCGGAGCATCCGCTGGCCGGCGCGATCCTGCGGGCGGCGGAAGCACGCGGGCTGGAACTGCCGGAGGCTGCGGGCTTTGCCGCGACGCCGGGGCAGGGCGCCGAGGCGCAGGTCGAGGGGCGTCGGGTGCAGGTGGGCAGCGCCCGGCTGATCGGGGAGGCTCGCGGGCTGGCGGCTCAGGCGGAGCGGATCGAGGCGCAGGGGCGCACGGCGGTCTTCGTCGGCATCGACGGGGCGCTCGCGGGCGTGATCGGCATCGCCGACCGTGTGCGGCCGACGGCGAAAGCCGCGGTGGCGGCCTTGGGACGGATGGGGCTCGGCGCCACCATGGTCACCGGCGACGCCGAGGGCGTGGCGCGGGCCATCGGGGCGGAGCTCGGGATCGACGGTATCCGCGCCGGCATCCTGCCCGGCGGCAAGGTGGCAGAGGTGGAGCGGCTGGGCCGCGTCGCCTTCGTCGGTGACGGGATCAACGATGCCCCGGCGCTGGCGGCGGCGGAGGTCGGTATCGCCATCGGCACCGGCACCGATGTGGCGATCGAGGCGGCGGATGTGGTGCTGATCTCGGGCGATCCGCTGGGCGTCGCCAATGCGGTGCGGCTGAGCCGCGCCACCATGCGCAACATCCGCCAGAACCTCCTCTGGGCCTTCGGCTACAATGCCGCGCTGATCCCGGTGGCGGCGGGGCTTTTGGTGCCCTTCGGCGGGCCGCAACTGTCACCGATGCTGGCGGCGGGGGCGATGGCCTTCTCCTCCGTCTTCGTTTTGTCGAATGCGCTGCGCCTGCGTCGGGTGGCGGCGGTGAAGGAGCAGCCATGAACATCTCGGAAGTCGCCGGCCGCGCGGGGCTGCCCGCCAAGACCATCCGCTATTACGAGGAGATCGGGCTGATCCGGCCGCTGCGCGGCCAGAACGGCTATCGCAGCTTCCGCGAGAGCGACCTGCACAAGCTGGCCTTCCTCGCCCGCGCCCGCTCGCTCGGCTTTTCCATCGAGGAATGCCGCACGCTCTTGGCGCTCTACGAGGACCGCAGCCGCGCGAGCGCCGACGTGAAGCAGGTGGCGCTCAGGCATCTGGAGCAGATCGAGGCAAAGATCGCCGAGCTGCGCGCCATGCAGGCGACGCTCTCCGATCTGGTCAGCGCCTGCGCCGGCGACGCCCGGCCCGACTGCCCGATCCTGGACGGTCTGTCGCAGCAGGCTTGCAAGGGCTGAGCGCTCTGGCCTTCCCCGGCGGCGCGTGGCACCCTTGGCCGCGAAGAGCCGGAGAGATGCATGCCCCAGTCCCGCCAGATCCCGGTGTTCGACGGCCATAACGACCTCCTGCTGCGCCTCCACCTCGCCCCGCACCGGCGCGAGCGGATCTGGCTGACCGGCGAGGGGCGCGGCCATCTCGACCTGCCGCGGATGCGGAGCGGCGGCTTCGTCGGCGGGCTCTTCGCGATCTACGTGCCCTCGCCGCGCGATACGAGCCTCGGCAATTTCGAGACGCTGATGGATCACCCGCCCTATGACCTGCCGCTGCCCGCCGCCGTGCCGCAGTCCGAGGCGCAGGCCGCGGTGCTGAGCATGGCGGCCCATATGATCTGGATGCAGGAGAGCAGCCGCGGCGCCTTCCGCATCTGCCGCACCATGGCCGAGATCGAGGCGGCCCGCGCCAGCAGCGTCATCGCCGGCGTCATGCATCTGGAGGGGGCCGAGGCCATCGACCCCGACCTCCTGTCGCTGCACGCCTTCCACGCCATGGGGCTGCGCTCGCTGGGCCCGGTGTGGAGCCGGCCGACGATCTTCGGCCATGGCGTGCCGTTCCGCTATCCGTCGAGCCCCGACACCGGGCCGGGGCTGACCGAGGCGGGCAAGCGGTTGGTCAAGGAATGCAACGCGCTGGGCATCGTCATCGACCTCTCGCATCTGAACGAGGCGGGCTTCGACGACGTGGCCTCGCTCAGCGATGCGCCGCTGGTGGCGAGCCATTCCAACGCCCATGCCGTCACCCCCTCCAGCCGCAACCTGACCGACCGGCAGCTGGCGGCGATCCGCGAGACCAGGGGCATCGTCGGGCTGAACTTCGCCACGGTCTTCCTGCGCGAGGATGGCAAGCGCGCGCCCGAGATCGGCTGGGAGCCGGTGCTGCGCCATCTCGACCATCTGATCTCGGTTCTGGGCGAGGATCACGTCGGCTTCGGGTCGGATTTCGACGGGGCGACGGTGCCGGAGGGCATCGGCGACGTGACCGGGCTGCCGGCGCTGCAGCAGGCGCTGCGGCGGCACGGCTATGACGACGCGCTGCTGGAGAAGCTGTGCTGGCGCAACTGGCTGGCGGTGCTGCGGCGCAGCTGGGGCAGCTGAGCCGGATCAGGCGACGCGCAGCAGGTCCTGCAGTTCGACATTCTCCGACACCATGTCGCGCAGCGACAGCTTGTCGAGCGAGCCGTAGAAGGCGTCCAGCGCATCGCTGAGCGCGCATTTCAGCCGGCAGGAGGCGCTGAGCGGGCAATGGTTCTGCCGGGCCGAGAAACATTCGGTGAAGGGCAGGTTGCCCTCGAAGGTCCGGAACACGTCGCCGACGCAGATCTTCTCGGCCGGCCGCCCCAGCGCCAGCCCGCCGCAGCGGCCCCGCACGGTGCGCAGGAAACCCTTCTGCGCCAGCCCGTGGATCACCTGCGCCAGATGGTTCTCCGACGCGTTGCAGGCCGCAGCGACCTCGGCCTTGCGCACCACCCGCCCGTCGTTGATCGCGCAGAACATCAGCGTCCGCATCGCCAGATTGGTGCGGGTCGTCAGTCTCATTGGCTGCCTCCACGGGTCAACAGGCCACCCACGGCCCTGACGCCTGTTTTCCCCCCGGGGAATCGCCCGCGACATGATCCAGATCAGATCGGGGCGCGCGTCGCCCTCGAAAGCCATATCTTGCAGCTTTCCTTTCGCCGCACCCCCCGGGGCAACCTTCGCCACACGCGGAAGATGCGCGCCATCTGCCGCTTTTTGCGGCAGTCGGGCTTGCGGCGGCCCGCCCTTGCTGTGGCCGGTCTGGCGCAGTCCGGCAACAATCGCCGGGGCTTCGTGGCGCGCCCGTGGCGCATCCCCCGGGAGAGGCCTCTGCAACCTTCGGAGGAATATTCCGCAACGCGCTGTCAAAAGAAGGCCTTGTGGTTTATACGGTAGGCCGCCGCCGGATGCGGCGCCCGCGCTGCCGCGGTTTCCATCGCGCCAGCTGCCGGAACCGTGCCTTGACTGCGCCAAAGGGGGGCGTCACACGGAAAATCTAGCCATGTCCCGCTTTGCGGACCCTTGAACGGACGATAGCCGTGACCGATCAGATCCTGACCAAGACCCTGCTCAAATCCGACATCCTGCGCCACCTGACCTTCACGCTGGGCAAGGATGCGCCGCATGCGAGCGTCTACGACTGGCGCATGGCCCTGTCCTACGCGATCCGCGACCGGATCATGGAGCCGTGGTTCGCCTCGACCCGCCGCACCTGGGGCGAGGACCGCAAGCGGGTCTATTATCTGTCGATGGAGTTCCTGATCGGGCGGCTTCTCGAAGACGCCACCATCAACCTCGGCCTGCACGAGATGGCCGAGACCACCATGGCCGAACTGGGGCAGGACTTCCGCGAGATCATCGGCAACGAGCCCGACGCGGCGCTGGGCAACGGCGGGCTGGGCCGGCTGGCCGCCTGCTTCATGGAATCGATGGCGACGCTCGGCTGCCCGGCCTACGGCTATGGCATCCGCTACGAGCATGGCCTCTTCCGCCAGCGCTTCGAGCAGGGCCAGCAGGTCGAGACGCCGGAGGACTGGCTGAACCAGCGCAACCCGTGGGAATTCGACCGCCCCGAGGCGACCTACACCATCGGCTTCAAGGGCGAGGTGGTCACGCGCGACGGCAAGGAGATCTGGACCCCGGGCGAGACGGTCTTCGCGATGGGACATGACACGCCGGTGATCGGCTGGAAGGGCCGCTGGGCCAACACGCTGCGGCTCTGGGGCGCCAAGCCGACGACGATGTTCGACCTCGACCGCTTCAACCGGGGCGACTATGCCGCCGCCGCCGAACCCGAGACGCTGGCGCGGACGCTGAGCCGGGTGCTCTATCCCGACGACACCACCTATCAGGGCAAGGAGCTGCGGCTGAAGCAGGAGTTCTTCCTGACCTCCGCCGCGCTGCAGGACATCCTGCGCCGTTTCACCTCGTCGCATGGCGACCTGCGTAAGCTGCCGGCGCATGTGGCGATCCAGATGAACGACACCCACCCCGCCATCGCCGGGCCGGAGCTGATCCGGCTTCTGGTCGACGAGCATGGGCTGCGCTTCGAGGAGGCGCTGGAGATCGCGCAGGCCTGTCTCGGCTACACCAACCACACGCTGCTGCCCGAGGCGCTGGAGCGCTGGGCGACCTTCACCTTCGGCAACGTGCTGCCGCGCCACATGCAGATCGTCGAGCAGATCGACAGCTGGCACCGCCGGACCTATCCGGGGCGGCCGCATTACGTCGGCATCGTCAAGCACCACGAGGTGCGGATGGGCGAGCTGGCCTTCATCATGTCGCACAAGGTCAACGGCGTCTCGGCGCTGCATTCGGATCTGGTGAAGAAGAACCTCTTCCCCGAGCTCGACAAGCTGCACCCGGGGCGGATCATCAACGAGACCAACGGCGTCACCCCGCGGCGCTGGCTGAAGATGGCCAACCGCCCGCTCTCCGGCCTGATCACCGAGACCATCGGCGAGGGCTGGGAGGCCGATCTCGACCGGCTGAAGGAGCTGGAGCCGCATGTGCCGGATCAAGGCTTCCTCAGCGCCTTCGACGCGGCCAAGCGGCAGAACAAGGTGGCGCTGGCGAATTGGCTGAAGGCGGATCTCGGCGTCAGCGTCAGCCCCGACGCGCTCTTCGACGTGCAGATCAAGCGCATCCACGAATACAAGCGCCAGCTTCTCAACATCCTCGAGACCGTCGCCCGCTGGCAGGCGATCCGCGCCAATCCGACGGCGAACTGGGTGCCGCGGGTGAAGATCTTCGGCGGCAAGTCGGCACCGGGCTATGTGGTGGCCAAGGAGATCATCCACCTGATCAATGACGTCGGCGCCACGATCAACGCCGACCCCGTGGTGGGCGACCGGCTGAAGGTGGTCTATCCGGCGAACTACAACGTCTCGATGGCCGAGCGTCTGGTGCCGGCCGCCGACCTCAGCGAACAGATCTCGACCGCGGGCAAGGAAGCCTCGGGCACCGGCAACATGAAGTTCATGATCAACGGCGCGCCGACCATCGGCACGCTGGACGGGGCCAATGTGGAGATCCTGCAGGAAGTCGGTCGCGAGAACTTCTTCCTGTTCGGCCTGACCGCCGAAGAGGTGGTGACCCGGCGCGAGGATCCCGATCACGCGAAGAAGGCGATCGAGGCCAGTCAGGTGCTGCAGGACGTGCTGCAGAACATCGCCGAGGGCGTGTTCAGCCCGACGCAGAAAGACCGCTACCACGGTCTCGTCCACCGGGTCTGGCACCACGACTACTTCCTCGTGGCTTCGGACTTCGACGCCTTCCTTGCAGCGCAGGCCGAAACCGACGCGGCCTATGCCGATCGCAACCGCTGGCTGACCATGGCAGCGATGAATACCGCGCGGTCGGGCTTTTTCTCGTCGGACCGTACGATCCGTGGTTACATGACGGACATATGGTCGGTCGAGTCGGCCCTGCAAGGATGAGAAACCATGGCCAAGCCTTCGGAAACGCTGATTGACCCGCAGGTTGCGCGGGCCATTGTCGAGGGCGCGCATGGGGATCCGTTTTCCGTTCTTGGTCTGCATGAGAAAGGCGGTCAGCTGACCCTGACCGCCTTCGTTCCCGGAGCCGACCGGCTCTCGGTGCTGGCCGGCGCCGAGGTCGAAGCGACGCCGGTCCCCGACTTCCCCGGCCTCTTCACAGCCCCGATGCAGCGGCGCGAGCCCTACCGGCTGCGGGCCGAGGGGCATGGCGCGACATGGGAGTTCGACGACGCCTTCCGCTTCGGCCCGATCCTCGGCGAGATGGACGAGTATCTGCTGGGCGAGGGCACGCACAAACGCATCTGGCAGGTGCTGGGCGCCCATCCGATGACGCATGAGGGCGTCGTGGGCACCACCTTCGCCGTCTGGGCGCCGAATGCCGAGCGGGTTTCGGTGGTGGGCGATTTCAACCTCTGGGACGGCCGCCGCCACCCGATGCGCCGCCGGGGCATGACCGGGGTCTGGGAGACCTTCATCCCCGGGATCGGTGAGGGCACGGCCTACAAATACGAGATCCGCGGCGCGGGCGGGGCGCTGCTGCCGCTGAAGGCCGACCCGGTGGGCTTCGGCTCGGAACATGCGCCGAAAAATGCTTCCGTCGTGCGCGACATCCGCGATCCCCGCTGGTCCGACGCCGACTGGATGGCGCAGCGCGGTCCCCGGCAGGGAATCGACGCGCCGATCTCGGTCTACGAGGTGCATCTCGGCAGCTGGAAACGCGCGCCGGGCGACCGGATGCTCTCCTATCTCGAGCTTGCCGATCAGCTGGTGGATTACGCCGCCGGCATGGGCTTCACCCATATCGAGCTGATGCCGATCTCCGAATTCCCCTTCGACGGCTCCTGGGGCTATCAGCCGGTGGGACTCTACGCGCCCACCATCCGCCACGGCACGCCGAACGAGTTCCGCGCGCTGGTCGACGCCGCGCATCGCAAGGGGCTCGGCGTGCTGATCGACTGGGTGCCCGGCCATTTCCCGACCGACGCGCATGGCCTCGGCCGCTTCGACGGCACGCCGCTCTACGAGCACGCCGACCCGCGCGAGGGGTTCCATCAGGACTGGAACACGCTGATCTACAATTACGGCCGCATCGAGGTGTCGAACTTCCTCACCTCCAACGCGCTCTACTGGCTGGAGGAATACCATATCGACGGGCTGCGCGTCGATGCGGTGGCCTCGATGCTCTACCGCGACTATTCGCGCAAGGCCGGCGAATGGGTGCCGAACAAGGACGGCGGGCGCGAGAATTACGAGGCGATCGACCTGTTGAAACGGGTGAACGTCACCGCCTATGGCGAAGACCCCGGCGTGGTGACGGTGGCGGAGGAGAGCACCGCCTTTCCGGGGGTGTCGCGCCCGGTGAACCATGGCGGGCTCGGCTTCGGCTTCAAGTGGAACATGGGCTGGATGAACGACACCCTCTCCTACATGGAGAAGGACCCGATCCACCGCCGCCACCATCACCACCAGATGACCTTCAGCCTGCATTACGCCTGGTCGGAGAATTACCTGCTGCCGATCAGCCATGACGAGGTGGTGCATGGCAAGGGCTCGATGCTGCAGAAGATGCCGGGCGAGGGGCCGGAGAAATTCGCCAATCTGCGCGCCTATTACGGCTACATGTGGACCCATCCCGGCAAGAAGCTGATCTTCATGGGCTGCGAGTTCGCCCAAGACCGCGAGTGGAACCACAACCAGAGCCTCGACTGGCACCTGCTGGACGATCCGTCGCATCGCGGCGTGCAGGCTTTGGTGCGCGATCTGAACCGGATTTATCGCGAAACTCCGGCGCTTTACCGGAACGACTCGCGTCCCGAGGGGTTTGAGTGGTTGGAGGCGAACGACGCCGATCAGTCGGTCTTCGCCTATGCCCGCAAGGGCCGGGCGGAGGAGCCGATGGTGGTGGTCGCGCTGAACATGACGCCGGTGGAGCGGCGGTATCGGCTGGGGTTCCCGGCGGGCGGGCAATGGGACGAGGTTCTCAACAGCGACGCGGCGGTCTACGGCGGCCTGAACCGCGGCAATCTGGGAGGGGTCGTGACCGAGGCGGTCGGATGGCACGGGCAGGAACAGTCGGCGCTGGTGACGCTGCCGCCCCTGTCGGCGGTGATCTTCCGGCAGCCCGAGGGCGCGGGACGGACATAAGGCGGGCAGAAAGCCCGTGACAGGGAGGGAAGAATGCAGACCGGACCAAATACGCGGCTCTCGACGCAGGCCATGGCCTTCGTGCTGGCCGGCGGGCGCGGCAGCCGCCTGAAGGAGCTGACCGACCGCCGGGCCAAGCCCGCGGTCTATTTCGGCGGAAAGGCGCGGATCATCGACTTTGCGCTGTCCAACGCGCTGAACTCGGGCATCCGCAAGATGGCGATCGCCACGCAGTACAAGGCCCACAGTCTGATCCGGCACTGCCAGCGCGGCTGGGGCTTCTTCCGCGCCGAGCGCAACGAATATCTCGACATCCTGCCCGCCTCGCAGCGCGTCAGCGAAAGCCAGTGGTATCTCGGCACCGCCGATGCGGTGACGCAGAACATCGACATCGTCGACAGCTACGGCATCAAATATGTCGTCGTGCTGGCCGGCGACCATGTCTACAAGATGGATTACGAGATCATGCTGCGCCAGCATTGCGAGACGCAGGCCGATGTGACCATCGGCTGTCTCACCGTGCCGCGGATGGAGGCGACGGCCTTCGGCGTGATGCATGTCGACGCGGATCTCAGAATCACCGACTTCCTGGAAAAGCCGGCCGATCCGCCCTCGATCCCCGGCGATCCGGATCATGCGCTGGCCTCGATGGGGATCTATGTCTTCAACTGGGACCTGCTGCGCGACCTCCTGATCCGCGACGCCGCCGACCCGAACTCCAGCCATGATTTCGGCAATGACATCATCCCGCAGATCGTGAAGCACGGCAAGGCGATGGCGCACCGCTTCTCCGACAGCTGCGTGAAAAGCGGGCTGGAGACCGAGCCCTACTGGCGCGACGTCGGCACGCTCGACGCCTTCTGGCAGGCCAACATCGACCTGACCGATTTCGTGCCGAAGCTCGACATCTACGACAACGCCTGGCCGATCTGGACCTATTCCGAGGTGCTGCCGCCGGCGAAGTTCATCCACAACACCGATGGCCGGCGCGGCTTCGCCGTCTCGTCGCTGGTGGCGGCCGATTGCATCGTCTCGGGCTCCGAGGTCAGCAACTCGCTGCTCTTCACCGGCTGCCGGACGCACAGCTTCTCCAGCCTCGACTGCGTGGTGGCGTTGCCGCAGGTGGTGGTGAACCGGAAGGCGGAGCTGAGCCGCTGCATCCTCGACCGCGGCGTCATCGTCCCGGAAGGGCTGGTGGTCGGGCAGGATCCGGAGGAGGATGCGAAATGGTTCCGCCGCACCGAGTCCGGCATCGTGCTGGTGACGCAGGACATGCTCGACGCGCGGGCGGCGCAGCTGGGTTGAGCGCGTGGCCGGGAGCATCGCGCTCCCGGCCACGCGCGGGTATTTTGAACGGATGAACGCGGGATATTTGACCGAGATGATGACGGAAGGACAGGCAGCATGGTGACGCGCGGACGGGTGTTGTCGGTGGCGTCGGAATGCGTGCCATTGCTGAAGACCGGGGGCCTCGCCGATGTGGTCGGCGCGCTGCCGGCGGCCCTTGCCGCGCAGGGCTGGGAGATGCGGGTGCTGATCCCCTGCTACCGGGCGCTGCAATGGCGGCTGGAGGGGATGGTCGAGGTCTTTGCCGAGGACAGTCTCTTCGGCGGGCGCGGCCGGGTGATGGCGGGCGAGGTGGCCGGACGGCAGATGCTGCTTCTGGACGCGCCGCACCTCTACGACCGCGAGGGCGGGCCCTATTCCGGGCCGCAGGGCGACTGGGGCGACAATGCGCAGCGCTTCGCCGCGCTGAGCTGGATGGCCGCGCGCATCGCCCGCGAGGGGATGGGCGACGGCTGGCGCCCCGACGTGCTGCATGCGCATGACTGGCAGGCGGCGCTGGCCCCGGCCTATCTCGCCTATGGCGGGGCGAACGGGGTGCGGTCGGTGCTGACCGTGCACAACATCGCCTTCCAGGGCTGGGCGCCCGCCGGCATGCTGAACGAGCTGCGGCTGCCGGCGCAGGAATTCCATCCGGGGGCCTTGGAGTATTACGGCGGGCTCTCCTCGCTGAAGGCGGGGCTGATCACCGCCGACCGGATCACCACCGTGTCGCCGACCTATGCCGCCGAGCTGCGGCGGCCGGAGTTCGGCATGGGGCTGCAGGGCGTCATCGCCGCCCGGGCCGACCGGGTGAGCGGCATCCTCAACGGCGTCGATACCGACATCTGGTCGCCCGAGGTCGAGGAGCGGCCCTATTCCGCCCGCACGCTGAAGCGCAAGGCCGAGAGCCGTCAGGTGCTGAGCGGCGCCTTCAAGCTCGAGGTGCCGGGGCCGCTGGCGATCCTCGTCAGCCGGCTGACCGACCAGAAGGGGATCGACCTCATTCCCGCCGTGCTGCCCGATTTCGTGGCGCAGGGCGGCGGGCTCGCCGTGCTCGGCTCGGGCGACGCGGCGCTGGAATCGGCGATGCGCGAGCTGGAGGTGCGCTTCCCGGGCCGGGTCGGGGTGCGGATCGGCTATGACGAAGGCTTGAGCCATCTGATGTTCGCCGGCGGCGACGCGGTGCTGGTGCCCTCGCGCTTCGAGCCTTGCGGGCTGACGCAGATGTACGGGCTGCGCTATGGCGCGCTGCCGGTGGTGGCGCTGACCGGGGGGCTGGCCGACACCGTGATCGACGCCAATCCGGCGGCGATGGCGGCGGGGGTGGGCGACGGGCATCACCTTCCATCCGACCGAGGC
>NZ_PZKG01000124.1 GCF_003034985.1 Cereibacter changlensis JA139 | reverse complement strand
GAACCGATATATCCCTCACCCATGACAATCCTCCACGATCTCCACCGCGAAGGATCTGACGACAACCATCAAGCCGAAAGCCCCGACATCAATGGGGAAAACCACCGCTTACGCTTGGGCGGGTCCGCATTTCGTGCTATCGGCCCGCCACGGCCGGCAGTTCACCGAGGCCTCGCTGTCCTGCGAGGGAAGCTAAACCTTCCATAGCCCAATGACAGTCCCCGGTTTTTCCCGGAGCCCGTCGTAAGCCAGCAACCAACGATCTCGAGACGCGCCTGCGGATCAACCGATGCCTAGAACCGCCGTTTCGTTGTCCAGAGTGGATCTATCCAGCTTTTCCCGCGCTCTCGTCGCCGGGCTCCGCGTATACGAGGGGCTGCCCTTGCATCTAGCGCACCCTGCTGGCCCGCGCCGCAGGCTCGCGGGCTACCGCAGCCGCCTAATGAACGCTTCGCGCAGTTCTGAGAGCGACGCGAAGGGCAGAAAGCAGCCTGAAAGCGATGCGGCATGGCGGTTGCAGCCTATGGCAGAAGCTGACATTCGCTCTGTGCGCAGCGGTTTCAGGTTTGTGATCGACATGGTGGACGAAAAGCGATCGTTCGCGGCATGTGGCATGATGATAGGAGTGCCGAGTTAGTTATCTCACATCGTTAACTACGCCGGCCCAGACGTCGTGAGCGAAGCACAATTTCCTAATCCTCTTCAATAGTTTAATCACACTGCCGCAAATGCATTTTCTTCATTGCGCGAGACGATCCCCGCTTGGGCTGCAAGTGACAAAAGGGTCGGCAGACGGTCTTCCGTCACGGTTGGCTCCCATGGTTTGCGGATCAACGCTTCCAGCCCCGTCTCTTCGATCGTCAAACGCAGACGTTGCTTTCGCCCGTCAAACCGGTTCACGGCTGTCGCAAAGTGCTGGCTGATGATCATGGCTTCAAGGATGTACTGAAACGCCTCCCTTGCCGAAACCGCCCCAAGCCCGATCATACGGCGGCGCACGATATCAAGGGCGAGCCGTGGGGCTCCGCCAAGTCGCAGCGAGCTTGCCTCGTTCGCGGCTGCGCCAGCATAAGCCACGCAGAGCAGTATCCCCAAGAACGCATAGTGAGCGACTGAAGGATCGCGCGCCCTAAGCAGTTGTTGAATGGTGGCGATCAGGTTGAATGGGTTTTGAAGCCGTTTTCCATTGACTGCCGCAACGAAGCCTCCGATGCTGTCGGCTTGCTCATCAAGTTGCGCTATCATGTCATTGACCTTCGTCAGGCCATCAAAGCCACTCTCGGCGCTATCCCAGCCTTCTTTGAAGCGGGCGGCCATGGCATATGTTTCCTTTATTCGATCTGCAAGGATGCGGTCTTCGCACCACGACAGAAGGCACTCCATCGACAAGCGCTGCAACTGACGCATCTGAAGTGTAAGCCAGCTGTTTCTGGTCGAAACGAGCGTTTCGGGAATTGTGTAGGGAGCGCCACCCTGTCCAATCGACAACGCCATGCCTTGCCTGATGTCGGCAACATAGGCAGGCGCCGTGCAGTGCCGCATATGATGCATTGCCAGAGCAAGAGTAGTGCTTCGCCTGCCGAGAAGGCCACTCCGATCGCCGATCTCTTTTTTAGAAAATAGCGCCGAGTGAAAGGCCACACGTTCAGCTTCCAGGAGTTGGTCTGGGGCCCAGATTTTCCACAGGCTGGCCGCATCTTTTTTGCTTGCTGTCACAGGGGCGAGCGTTGCTAATAGGCGGGAATAGAGCTCTTTGTCTGATCGAAGTTGCGCATCCAGCGCTTCGGCCAAGCGAATGCCCAAACCCGTCACGCGGAAGAAGCCTGCTTTTCCCCGCAGTGGCATCAGGAAGCCGAGACCGGTTGCGATCTTGGACGCAGGACCGTACCAGAGAGCGGCAATGAGGCTAGTACTACTCTGGATGCGCTTCCAGTCCTTGAATGTCAGTGGATATTGCCCATCGGAAGATGCTGTAGGCGGAACGGCTCCCGTTCCCGGTATCCGACCGCCATTCTGGGACATACTTGCGCCCCACGAAAACAGCACCTCAATCCGTTCCCTGAAGCGATCAATGTCTTTGCTCGAGGGATCTCCGAATCCTGCGGTGGAGCACAAATCATAGAACTTCCAGAACACCCAACAGACTAGAGAGAACGGTCGGATGTAGCCGGTCACATTGTTTATGGACGGAATCATTTCCGCCATCATGTCGAGGTTAGTCTGACGGAGGCCGAGAAAATCTACGCCGTTGTTATCAGCCGTTCGCGGCGGCAAAAAGAATGGCTGGTCGGGGGAGTAGATGGTCATTTCGTCAAGTCCAGTGAAAACTTCTTGCAGTGTATGCAGCGCCCGATACGCTCTCGTTTAAAGACAGATTTCTCGAATAGCGGGTAAGTCAAAAAGCAGTGGCTGCAGGCTTCGCAGTGGGGGATAGCGCGCTTCACACGCTTCTCCCAACCTTGACGAAGCAGAGATTCGTGAAGCGCCTTTCCCGTGGGTGACTGGAACACCGCCAAGTCCGACGATACATCTTCTCCCGCCGCACGCGCGCTCCACACGTCTTCGAGTTGCTGACGCCTTGTTCGTGTAGAAAGCACCTCGGCAAGTGCTGCGCTCAAGTCGAGCGCTGCTTGCCCCTGTGCCAAAGCGGTTGCAAATCCTGTGTTGGCATCATCGATAAGCAGCGCCGATGCAAGTTCTCGATCTACCGCCCCGCCGAAGAACTTTTCCAAGTTATCGTGCAGTCCGACGAGCTGCTCGGCCCTCTTGCCGGAAGTTATCAAAGCCGCCCGAATGGCCGAAGAGGTGACAAAGTGCTGCGGAAGAGCTGCCGCTTTGTCCTGCGGTTGGGTGGTGCGCTGCGCGGTGCGCCGAAGCCAACTTTCGATGAACTCGACCGCGCCGTCAATATCCTTCAAGCGGTGGATGCGCATCCACATCCCAATCTCGAACTGTATTGTCAGCAGGCCAGGCAGCCGCTCAGGATCTTCCGCGATTTCTCCGATCATCGTCTCGATCGCGTTCTCGAAATCCTGCAGTCCCCGGCTGTAGGCGAACTGCTCGGCAGTATGCCGCTGAACTTCGTCTTCTTCGTCTTCCGCTAGGATAGACAATGACAATCCGTCACGAGAAGGCGCATTCTTCAGGCTTCCGTGGCCAAGTAGCATACGGCGCAGTCTCACCAGCGCGGTTTCGAACGGGTCACCAGAACCAAGTCCCGCGCTGACAATACCCGCGGCACCTTCGGGCAGCTCTTCCATGGGCGCTAGGTCTTCCAAACTGACGTGCACTGGCTCCGCCGTATTAGTGCCTTCGGCCGGGTCATCGTGCTCGCCGTTCTTCAGCACAGGAAGACTGAACACACGAAGATGCTTGTCTGCCGCAACGCTCAAATAGTCCAAGAGCGCTTGGATATCATCATCACTACCCTCCCGGCGCATCAAACGACTAAGCGCTCCGACTGTAAGCCTGCGCCGTGCACCCACGCTGAGCAGCATTTCATTGTGAACCCAGCCGCGGGCTTCGCGTTCATCCCTCTGGAGAACGATCTGCAATGCAGGCATTTCGCCCAACAGTTCCAGTTCCCGTTGAAGGACAGTGAACATACCGTCATCTTTGAGTGTAGTCTCACCTGAATGGGTAGTGCCGTCAGCTTGAATAATCCTAAACGCCCATGCGCCTGACACCTCCTGTAGGGAGATCATCTGCCCCGTCAGTTTCTGTGGGTTGTGCCGATCAAAACTCGCATAGACGATCTCCGCCTGCCCTAAACCCGAGGGCATTCTTTCCGCCGGTGCGAAGTTCGGAGCGGCACAATCTTGCCACTCCAGAATCTGATCAGGCACGGCCACACGCCTTAAGACACCGAGTTCGACATTGTCGGTTGTTCCAATCGACTTTCTGGTTGCGTTGAAACTGCCTGATAGTATGAGGCTCTCATTGCCGAAGTCGAACTGCAGCCATTTCGCATGAACGAAGCGTTTGCCTTCGATCTTCGGCCTTTTTGGCACGACGGGACGGGACCACCCCGCTGCGCCAGAAAACGGAAATGGGCTGGTCCCTTCGCAGGTGACGGCAACCGCGCCGCTATCAGCATTCACGGCTTCAAGCAGAGCGCGCACTGCTTCCCCATCAGGATCATGGTAGGGTGAAATGATCTTCACCGTCCGGCACGGCCCGATGGCTGCAGCGACTTCACCGACTTGCTGAATGGCCGTTCTCTCAAGAGGATGAATCAGCCGCACCGGCTGCGCCGATTGATCTGCACCTTCAGCTGCCGCTTGTGCGGCCCGTCTAGCAAAATCATCTATCCAATCGCGCCGCGCAATCTTGATGTCAGGTTGGGAACCTAGCGCTTCTAGAAAATCGGAAAAATCAGAAAAAGCTGTCGCGTGCTGTCCGGGGACAAGCGCTTCGAAGACTTCAGTGTTTCGACCGTGGCCTCCGAAGGTCACGTTACCACTACCGATCAGAAGAAGCTGCTCATCCTCAGAGATTAGGTGAATGCACTTCGGATGAAAGACACCCCTCCGGAGACCAATTGGCACAATCCTGTATTCTTGGCCCACTCGCATGGAATAACGTTCAAGCAATGAGGAGCGATAACCCTGCGCATCACACACAAGCCAGATGTCATTGCAACCTTGTTGGAGAAGGACGCGAAGAACCTCGGATTCAAAATAGCTAAGACTGAGCGCATAGGTCGTGAACAGAACATGTTTCCACCGTGCCGCCTGCAGATATTCCGCAATACTTCTTGATGCGCTATCATTCTGATTTAAAGCGTTCGCCGCGATCAATTTCTGAGTATTCCCTGTTTCATGCATTATTCTCACGGAGACGCGCCAGTCTTGGATGGATTGTCCCAGTTCATTCCCTCTCTTTCGTAAGAATGCAGGTCAAGGTTGGCGGGCAGTGAAACGTAGGGAATGTGGCGGACTCCCTTGTCGGGCGGGTTTATGTCGTTGGCTATTCACAGTAACCAACAGCGGCGAGTTTTCAATGAGCTCGATCTTGGCAGTGCTTCGCGAGGCAGCCAAATACGTCCGCCAGTGATAGGGGCGGGCACGGGCTCACTGCCCCGCCCGAGACTCACAATCATCTGAGGGTGATTCTTGCAAGATGAATCTGGCCCGTGTGCTCTTCCGAGGCAGCTGATTATCTGCGCTGCGACTTATCGAAATTGACTACAACCATGCCGAGCTCGGACATTTTCTGCGCGCTTCGCGATTGCTGCAATGAGCTGAGTTTGTTTTGCTTGGGGGCGTTTCTCCGTTCAGCAGAGCAGCGCTGCCTTTTGGAAATCCATGCGCTCGAGCGAGCTGATACGTTCTAGCCTAGGCGTTCTTACCTCCACATCGACCTCATCCGCGCCGCCACGTCGATCGGTGCCGGCGCGGGCCGCACCGCATCAGCCTGCACCGCCGGTGACCAATTCAGTGTCTCGAAGCGATCCAGGATGCTGCCCGGAATGAACCGCGTGCGCATAGCATAGACGTGGCGGTCGCCGTTGCGGGTCTGCTGGCTCACGTAGAACCGCAGCGGCAGGCCGAGGGTCAGGTGGTCCTTCGCCCGGGTCATGGCGACGTAGAGCAGGCGGCGCTCCTCCTCGAGGTCGCGCGTCGTGCCAGTCCCGAGGTCGGAGGGGATGCAGCCGTCCACCGCGTTCAGGATATGCACCGAGCGCCATTCCTGCCCCTTGGCCGAGTGGATCGTCGAGAGGATCAGGTAGTCCTCGTCCTTCAGCGGCGCGCCGGCCTGGTCGCTGGTCGCGTCGGGCGGGTCCAGCGTCAGCTCGGTCAGGAAGGCCTCGGCCGAGGGGTGGCCGGCGGCGATCTGCTCGAGCTGCAGCAGGTCGGCGCGGCGGGACTCGGCGTCCTCGTGGAGGCGGTCGAGATGCGGGTCATACCAGGCGCGGGCCAGCCCCAGCGCTGCGGGCCAGGGCGCGTCGGTGGTCATGGCGGCGGCGAAGCCCGGCCAGTCGGCGCTGGCCTTCGGCGGCGGGGTGATCTGCTCCCAGGCGGCCCGCGGATCGGCGGCGAGATCCAGCGCGTCGAGGATGCGACCGGCGGCGCGCGGGCCGATGCCGGGGATCAGCTGCAGCACCCGGAAGCCGGCCACCCGGTCGCGCGGATTGCGCGCCAGCCGCAGGATCGACAGCAGGTCCTTCACATGGGCGCTGTCGAGGAACTTCAGCCCGCCGAACTTCACATAGGGCACGTTGCGCCGGGTGAGCTCCACCTCGATCTGCACCGCATGGCTCGAAGTGCGGAACAGCACCGCCTGATCCTTCAGCCGCATCCCGGCCTCGCGGTCCTCGAGAATGCGGTCGACCATGTAGCGCGCCTGCAGCGCCTCGGTCGCCACCGTCACCAGCCGCGGCTTCGCGGCCGAGGCGCGGTCGGACCAGAGATCCTTGGTGTAGCGCTCGGCGGCCCCGGCGATGACGGCGTTGGCCGCGGCCAGGATCGGCTGGGTCGAGCGATAGTTCCGCTCCAGCGTGACCACATCGGCGCGCGGCGCGAAGCTGGCGGGGAAGTCGAGGATGTTGCGCACGTCGGCCGCGCGGAAGGCGTAGATCGACTGCGCGTCGTCGCCGACCACGGTCAGGCCGCGGCCGTCCGGCTTCAGCGCCAGCAGGATCCGCGCCTGCAGCCGGTTGGTGTCCTGATATTCGTCGATCAGCACATGGTCCCAGGCCGCGCCCAGATGCGCCGCGAAGCCGGGATCGGCCATGACCTGCGCCCAGGCCAGCAGCAGGTCGTCGTAGTCCAGCACGTTCTGCGCCTGCTTCGCCGTGACATAGGCGCCGAACAGCTGCTTCAGCTGCGCCTCCCAGCCGGCGCACCAGGGGAAGTGGGCGCGCAGCACCACGGCGAGCGGCTCTTCGGAGTTCACGGCGCGGGAGTAGATCGCGAGGCAGGTGCCCTTGGTCGGAAAACGGCTCTCGGTCTTCGACAGGCCGAGCCCGTGCCGGCTGAGGTTCATCAGGTCGGCGCTGTCCTCGCGGTCATGGATCGAGAAGTCGGGATGCAGCCCGATCGACAGCGCATGCTCGCGCAGGATCCGGGCCCCGACGGCGTGGAAGGTGCCGGTCCAGGTCAGCGCCTCGGCCGCGACCGGCGTGCCCATGGCCTGACGGGTGATCCGCGCCACCCGCTCGGTCAGCTCCGACGCCGCCCGGCGCGAGAAGGTCATCAAGAGGATCCGGCGTGGATCGGCCCCCTTCACCAGGAGATGCGCCACGCGATGCGCCAGCATGCTGGTCTTGCCCGATCCCGCGCCGGCGATCACCAAGAGCGGGGGCGGCAGGGCAGGGCCGTCGAGCCCGAACACCACCGCGGCGCGCTGCTGGTCGTTGAGCTTGTCGAGATATGCCGCCGCCATGCCGCCACCTTGCCCTGTGCTGCGGGCAGGTTAACGACGTCGGAACAAAAAGGAAACGGGTGACTGCCTGGCGCGAGCGGGGCTCGGCCTGTTGCAAGCCGCTACCGGGGGCGGCGCTATGCGCCTGTCCGCGCCAGGCGCATGTCCTTCCCGGGGGAGACGTCGAACAGCCGGCCGTATTCCCGGGTGAACTGCGGCACGCTGGCGTAGCCGACGGCATGGGCCGCCTGCGAGATCTCCTTGCCCTCGGCCAGCATCAGCCGCCGCGCCTCGATCAGCCGGAGCTGCTTCTGGAACTGCAGCGGCGACAGGCTGGTGATCGCCCGGAAATGCCGGTGGAAGGCCGGCTCGCTCATCCGGGCGGCCTCGGCCAGCTCGTCCACCCGGATCGCCCGCGCGAAGTCGCGGCGCAGGAGGCCGACCGCGCGGCCGATACGCGCCGCATGGCTGTCCGGCGCGCCGAGCGCGCGGATCGCCGGACCATGCACCCCCATGAGCAGCCAGTAGTGCAGCTCGCGCAGCAGCCCGCCGCCGAGCGCCGCCAGCGCCTCCGGCTGGTCGAGCAGCCGCACCAGCCGCAGGGCGGCGTCGACGACATCGGCGGCGAGCGGCTCCACCCGCACGCTCCGGGTCTCAGCCGGCCGCGCTGGCGCTGCGGCGGAGAGATCGCGCAGGATCGCCGGGTCCAGCTCCAGCACCAGGGCATAGTAGGGCGCGGCGAGGCTGGCCCTGGTCACCTGGCTCACCGTCGGCGTGTCGGCCGCGATCACCATCGCCTCGCCGGGGGAATATTCGAAACTGCCGCCATGGGTGCTGACCCGCTTCCGGCCCTGCAGCAGCATGGCGATCAGCGGCTTCTGCACCGCCACCTGCAGCTCGCCCGGCTGGAGCAGCCGCACCATGGCGAGGCCGGGGACCGGCGTGGCGGCATGGCCGAGCGGCCCGAGATGGGCGTCGGCATAGCGCCGGCAGCGGTCGAGCAGCGCCGAGATCAGCGGAGTGTTTTGGGCAATGGTCATGGCCAAAGAATGGCTCGTTTCCGGCGCTGCGGGAAGGGGGAAGCGGGAATGGGCAAGAACCGGCGGGGAATGGGCAACGCGGCCCCGCCGGGCTCGACTAGGTATCGGGGCATCCAGAACCCGAAAGGACAGAGCATGAGCAAGATCACCCTCATCACCGGAGCCAACCGCGGCCTCGGCCGCAACACCGCCCTCGCCATCGCCCGCAGCGGCGGCGACGTCATCGTCGCCTATCGCGCCAACGCGGCCCAGGCCGAGGAGGCCGTCGCCGAGATCCGCGCCCTCGGCCGGCAGGCTGCCGCGCTGCAGCTCGACATGGCGGAGACGGCGAGCTTCCCGGCCTTCGCCGACCGCCTGCGCACCTGCCTCGCCGAGGTCTGGGGCCGCGACAGCTTCGATCACCTCGTCAACAATGCCGGCCACGGAGAGTTCGCGCCGATCGGCGAGACCACCGAGTCCCAATTCGACGGGCTGTTCCAGGTCCATGTGAAGGGCGTCTTCTTCTTGGTGCAGACCCTTCTGCCGCTGCTGGCCGACCGCGGCCGGATCATCAACTTTTCCTCCGGCCTGACGCGCTTCTCCTTCCCCGGCTTCGCGGCCTATGCGGCGGCAAAGGCCGCGGTGGAGATGCTGACGCTCTACATGGCCAAGGAGCTTGGCCCGCGCGGCATCACCGTCAACACGGTGGCCCCCGGCGCGATCGAGACTGACTTCGGCGGCGGCGTCGTGCGCGACAACGCCGAGATGAACGCGCGCTTCGCTAACCTGACGGCGCTCGGCCGCGTCGGCTTGCCCGACGACATCGGCCCGATGGTCGCGAGCCTGCTGGGAGACGGCAACCGCTGGGTCACCGCTCAGCGCATCGAGGTGTCGGGCGGGCAGAATATCTGATCCGGCCGAGACGCCCGACAGTCGTTCCGGCTGGCCCATGCTGTAACTCATAGCATCGTGGCCAGTCGCGAGCGGCCTTCAGCTGCCGTTCGGGCTGCCAGGATACCACATGGCCGCATTCACCAAGCCGCCCTTCAACAGGTGCCGCAGCAAAACCGGGCAGATAGGGCTGCGAGGGCGGATGATCTGTCGTGCAGACTTTGTAAGTCAGCGTGTACCTTCCGAGGGCATGCCACAGCCACATATATGGCGAAGGCTGAGATGAAAGGGCATGCGTTCTGCGTCTGCAACATGGCCAAGCGCTTGCAAACCTAGCAGCTGCTCGGCGTGTTGCGGGTCGACGACACGAGTCAACCCGCACCTTTCAGAAAGGGGCTGCACGCCGCCTGTCCGGCACGCCGCGAAACAGTCCGTGTAAGGCCTCATGCAAGGCCCATTCGGCTTGCGTCAGCGCGATGTCGCGGCTTAGTGTGCATCCGTAAAGGTCGGTAATGTCAGCTCATTTTCGGGGGCGTTTCGGCATGGCCGTCGCCGCTCTGACAGGACAAGCCATTTGACAGCCGCGACAGCGATCTCTAACGCGACGAAGAGAGGGCGCCCCCACAATGCTCTCTGTGGGAAGCCGACCCCCTGTGTGTCAAGTGCGGCCCACAGGCGGCAAGATGCGGGATCCCATGTGAAGCTTGGAGTGTTTGTATGTCGCGGCTGACGGCCCTAATCTCGCGCGCAAAGGCCAAAGACAAAGCGCTGGGGGATGAGCTTGAGCGGGAGTTCAAGGCGCTGGCGTCGCGGCGGGCATTTGGGCTGAACTTCGAACGGCATCGGCCGGAAAGCGTGGAGTTACCCGGGCGGCCCGTGCGGCGGGGCGACAAGGTGCGCGTGCTGCCGCCGCGGGGCACGGGCACCCGCGGGGATCCGCGGCTGTGGCGGGTCACCCGGCTTGACAGCGATGGCGAGGCGCGGATGGCGCAGATTACGCTCATCGACGCCGAGACACCCGAGACAGCCGATGTGGCGGCTGCCGATCTGGTCGTGGTGGCCGAGTTCCGCGATTTCATCTATCCCGGCTTGGTCAGCACCGGCCGCGTGCCACGGGGCGGCGACAAACCTTTCCACACGGTGATCAACGGCGAGAACTTCCATGTGCTCGAGGCCCTGACCTACACACATCGCGGCAAGATCGACGCCATCTACATTGACCCGCCCTACAACACGGGGGCGCGGGACTGGAAATACAATAACGACTACGTCGAGTCGGAGGACCTGTACCGTCATTCAAAATGGCTGGCCTTCATGGAGAGACGGCTTTAGGTTGTAGGTGCGCTGCTCAATCCCCAGAGAAGCATCTTGATCGTCACGATTGACGAGAAAGAATATCTTCGCCTTGGCCTACTATTAGAACAGACTTTTCCCGAAGCTGAAATTCAGATGGTGAGCAGTGTAATTAACCCAAAAGGCACGGCGCGTGGAAATGAGTTTGCACGAGTAGACGAGTACATCTTCTTTGTTAAGTTTGGGGGAATTTCGCTGTCGCGCACTAATCGCGACATGTTGAATGAACGCGACTATGCGCTTGATGAAGATGTTCGATGGAGGGGCCTTGCCAGAACAGGCCGAAAGGGCCTGCGCGCTCACAACCCGGGTTCTTGGTATCCCATTTACGTCAAGACTGATGGAAGTGGGATTCAATCCGTTGGCAATACAGTTTGGGTCGGGGAACCAGAGCCTGTAGACGTCCCGGAAGGAACTGTCGCAATTTGGCCGCCCCGAGCAAACAACCAAGAGTATAGCTGGTCTGTTGTTCCGGAAACTCTGCGGACGTTGATGGAGAAAGGTGCTGTTCGGACCGGCAGGATTAACCTGAAGAAAATGTCCGTTCCCATCTACTACCTGTCCTTCAACCAGCTTGCGGCGATCGAGGAAGGGCGGTTGCAAATTGTCGGCAAGGCAGAAGACGGCTCTCTCGAGCTAAAGTTCGCTGCCGGATCGCGTTCCGCTGCACCGAGAACGATTTGGAACATGACGTCACATGATGCGGGGAGTCACGGAACTAGTCTGCTCCGCGCAATGATGCCCGATCGGAGGTTTCCGTTTCCCAAGTCTCTGTACGCTGTCGAGGATGCTTTACGTTTCTTCATCAAAGAGAAGCCCGACGCCATCGTCCTCGACTTTTTCTCCGGCTCCGGCACCACGGCCCATGCCGTCATGAGACTGAACCGCCAGGACGGTGGGCGGCGGCAGTGCATCTCGGTCACCAACAACGAGGTGGCGGCCGACGAACAGGCGGCCCTGCGCAAGGCAGGCCTGCGTGAAGGTGACCCGGACTGGGAGAAATGGGGCATCTGTGATTACATCACCAAGCCGCGGATCGCCGCCGCCATCACAGGCAAAACGCCGGACGGCGAGGAGATCGGAGGCGACTACAAGTTCACTGATGAATTCCCGATCGCCGAAGGGTTTGAGGAGAACGCTGAGTTCTTCACCCTAACTT
>NZ_PZKG01000123.1 GCF_003034985.1 Cereibacter changlensis JA139 | reverse complement strand
CCTCTCGACCTTCGTCACCGTGGGCAGCGCGCTGCCGCCGGCGGCCACCGCAGAATACCGCATCCTGCGCGACGGGGCCGAGTTGACGGTGCCCGGTCCCTATCCGCTGCCGCCGGTGGCCGACGGGGTGCAGGCGCCCTCCGGCGCCAATGACGCCGGCATGCAGACCGGCGATGTGGTGCTGTCGATCGACGGCACGCCGATCTCCGCCTTCTCCGAACTGCGCACCGCCGTCGGCGCCTCCGACGGCAAGCCGCTGCTGCTGACCGTCTGGCGCGACGGCCGCACCTTCGACGTCACTCTGGTTCCGCGCCGGATGGACCTGCCGACCGCCGAGGGATTCGAGACCCGCTGGCTGATCGGTCTCTCCGGCGGGCTGTTCTTCTCCCCGGAAACCCGCACGCCCGGCCCGTTCGAGGCGATCGGCCTCGCGGCAGGCCAGACCCGGACCATCGTCACCACCAGCCTCTCCGGCCTCTGGCACATGATCACCGGGGCGATCTCCTCCTGCAACCTGCAGGGTCCGCTCGGCATCGCCGAGGTCTCGGGCGCCGCGGCCTCGCAGGGGGCGGCCAGCTTCGTCTGGTTCATCGCCATGCTTTCCACCGCGGTGGGGCTGATGAACCTTTTCCCGGTGCCGGTGCTCGACGGCGGCCATCTCGTGTTCCACGCCTTCGAGGCGGTGACCGGCAAGCCGCCGAGCGACCGGGTGCTGCGCATCCTGATGACCGGCGGTCTGGCGCTGCTGCTGGGGCTCATGGTCTTCTCGCTGACCAACGACCTGTTCTGCTGAAGCCGGGCCTTTCCGCGTCAAATTGCTGCCGCAATCCATGGTTAATTCCAGCGGCGGAAATCTGGCGCGGAGGCTCTCATGCAGACGGTTGTGGACGGCTATCGCGGGCTCGCGCTTCTGCTGGTGTTGAACCGCGACTGGCTGGTGATGCTGGGCGCCACGGTCGCCGCGCTGGCCAGCGCGGGCTATCTCGGCTGCGCACTGTTGCCGAACTGATCCAGCGCCGCATCAGTCGCTCGCCAGATATCCGCCTAACGGTTTTGGCCTTTTGACAAAACCGGACATGTCCGGTAGTCAGGAAAACAATAAATAATTTGAGGGCGGGCGAATGGGTATGCGTCGGGCGACAAACGGAATTACCACGCGCGGCAAGAGCAGACGAGACCTCGTCAAACCGGCCGCGGTCAAGGTTTTCCTCGGTGTATCAGCGATTTGCGCAGCAGGGTCCCAGCCGGCCCTGGCGCAGAGCTACAGCTTCTCCAATGTGGTGATCGAAGGCTCCACCCGGGTGGACGCCACCACGATCCTCGGCTTCGCCGGAATCGAACGCGGCGCGGCCATCTCGGCGGCCGAGCTGAACAGCGCCTATCAGCGGCTGCAGAACTCCGGATTGTTCGAAAAGATCGAGGTCGTGCCGCAGGGCTCCACCCTGGTGATCCGGGTGCAGGAATACCCGACGATCAACGTCATCAGCTTCGAGGGCAACAAGCGGCTGAAGGATGAAAACCTCGCCGAGCTGCTGCAGAGCCAGTCGCGCCGCGCCTATTCGCCCGCGCAGGCCGAGGCCGACGCCGCCGCCATCACCGAGCTCTACGCCACCCGCGGCCGCATCGCCGCCACGGTGAAGCCGCGCATCATCCGCCGCTCCGACAACCGCGTCGATCTGGTCTTCGACATCACCGAAGGCAAGGTCGTCGAGATCGAGCGGCTGTCTTTCGTCGGCAACCGCTCCTTCTCCGACCGCCGCCTGCGTCAGGTGCTGGAGACGAAACAGGCCGGCATCCTGCGGACCTTCATCGCCTCCGACACCTTCATCGCCGAGCGGATCGAGCTCGACAAGCAGCTGCTGCGCGACTTCTACATGTCGCGCGGCTATGTCGATTTCCAGGTGCTCGACGCCAGCGCCGAGGTGACGCGCGAGCGTGACGCCTTCTTCGTCACCTTCACGGTGCAGGAAGGCCAGAGCTACGACTTCGGCCAGGTCGGCGTCTCCAGCGAGATCGAGGGCGTCGATCCGACCGAATTCGGTGACCTCGTCACCATCCGCCGCGGCGCGACCTATTCGCCCGGCGTGGTCGAGAACAACATCACCCGGATGGAGAACCTCGCGCTGCGCAAGGGTCTCAACTTCGTCCGCTTCGAGCCGCGCGTCACCAAGAACGCGCAGAACCAGACCATCGACCTGAACTTCGTCATGGTGCGTGGCGAGCGTGTCTTCGTCGAGCGGATCGACATCGAGGGCAACACCACGACGCTGGACGAGGTGGTGCGCCGCCAGTTCCGCACGGTCGAAGGCGACCCCTTCAACCCGCGCGAAGTGCGCCAGTCGGCGGAACGGATCCGCGCGCTCGGCTATTTCGGCGACGCCCGCGTCGACGCCCAGCCGGGCAGCAGCCCGGACCAGGTGATCGTCAACGTCGACGTGGAAGAGCAGCCGACCGGCTCGCTTAGCTTCGGCCTCAGCTATGGCGTCGAATCCGGCGCCGGCTTCAACATCGGCTTCTCGGAAAGCAACTTCCTCGGCCGCGGCCAGTCGGTCGGCGTCAACGTCTCGACCGGCACCGACAGCGTGAACTCGTCGATCAGCTTCGCCGAGCCGGCCTTCCTCGGCCGCGACCTGCGCTTCAAGTTCAGCATCTTCTACACCGAGACCAACAGCGAGAACTCGCGCTACGACACGCGCAACATCGGCATCAGCCCCTCGATCGACTTCCCGATCTCCGAGAACGGCCGGCTCGAGCTGCGCTACAAGATCTCGGAAGACGTGATCAGCGATGTCGAGGGCTCGGAGGCGAGCGTGCCGGGCGACCCGGACGTGTCTTCGGCCATCCTGCGTGAAGAGGCCGATCGCGGCGCGCTGATCACCTCCTCGGTCGGCTATTCCTACAACTACGACACGCGCCGCACCGGGCTGAACCCGACCGGCGGCCTGCTGCTGCGCTTCAGCCAGGATTTCGCCGGTCTTGGCGGCGACGTGCAGTACATCTCGACCAACGCTCTGGCGCTGGCCGAGCGCAAGGTCTGGAACGAGGATGTCACGCTGCGCGCCATATTCGAGGGCGGCGCGATCCACATGCTCGACGACAACCCGAGCCGGGTGACCGACCGCTTCTTCGGCAACGGCAAGATCCGCGGCTTCGAATCGAACGGCCTCGGCCCGCGCGACCTGAACGTCAGCAACGAGGACGCGCTCGGCGGCAACTACTTCGCCGTGGCCCGCTTCGAAGCCGACTTCCCGCTCGGCCTGCCGGAGGAATACGGCTTCACCGGCGGCGCCTTCCTCGACGCGGGCTCGGTCTGGAGCCTCGACAACGTGAACGGCGGCGTGGACGGCACCGACGAGGTCGACGACGGCTTCCACCTGCGCTCCTCGATCGGTCTCTCGGTGTTCTGGACGACGCCGATCGGCCCGCTGCGGTTCAACTTCGCCAAGGCGCTGGTGAAAGAGGACTACGACGAGGAACGCTTCTTCGACCTGACGATCTCGACCAAGTTCTGATGCTTCCGCGTCTCGGCGCAACGGCGGTCGCGATGGCTCTCCTCGCCATTGCGCCTGCCGTTGCCCAGACGGCGGGCCAGACCGGGCAGGCCGCTCCGGCGGTCGCCGATCCCGGGGCGGGCAGCCAGGTCGTCACCATCACCCAGGAACGGCTGTTTCAGGATTCCCGCGCCGGCCAGCAGATCCAGGACCGCTACGAGACCGCCTCGCGCGCCCTCGTGGCGGAGAACCGCCGCATCGAGGCGGCGCTGGAGGCGGAGGAGCGCGACCTGACCGCCCGCCGCGCCCAAATGCCGCCGGAAGATTTCCGCCCCCTGGCCGAGGCCTTCGACGAGAAGGTCGAGGGCATCCGCGCCGCGCAGGACGCCAAGTCCCGCGCCCTGACCCGTCAGCGCGACGAGGACCGCCAGCGCATGCTGGAGGCCGCCGCCCCGATCCTTGCGCAGATGATGGCCGAGCGCGGCGCCATGGTGCTGATCGACAAGAACGCCGTGGTGCTGTCCTTCGACGGCATCGACATCACCGAGGATGCGGTGGCCCGGCTCGACGCCGTGCTGGGAGAAGCCACCGGGACGCCGCCCGAAGCGCCCACCCCGACCCCCTGAGACAGCGCCGCCGCTTGTCTCACCCGGTCCGAGTTGCTAGGGCTGGCCGAAACGCCAAGGAGACCGCCATGACCGATCAAGCAGCGCCGATGCTGACGGCCGACATCCAGCTGATCCAGCGGATCATTCCGCATCGCTACCCCTTCCTGCTGATCGACAAGGTCCGCGACATCGTCCCGAACAAGACGGCGACCGGCATCAAGAACGTCACCTTCAACGAACCGCAGTTCCAGGGCCATTTCCCCGGCACCCCGATCTTCCCCGGCGTGCAGATCATCGAGGCGCTCGCCCAGACCGCCTGCGTGCTGGTCGGCGTCTCGCTCGATCTCGCCGACAAGAACATGCTGGTCTATTTCATGGGCATCGACGCCGCCAAGTTCCGCCGCAAGGTGATCCCCGGCGACGTGCTCGAACTGCGCGTCGAGGTGAAGCGCGGCGGCGGCAAGGTCTGGAAGTTCACCGGCAGCGCCACCGTCGAGGGCGAGCTTGCCGCCGAATGCGAATTCACCGCCATGATGGACATGCCGAAAGGGTGACCCGATGACCGAGATCCACCCCAGCGCGCTGGTCGATCCCGCCGCCACCTTGGGCGAGGGCTGCCAGATCGGCCCCTTCGCCATCATCGGCCCCGAAGTCACGCTCGGAAAGGGCGTCGTGGTGAAAAGCCACGCCGTCGTCACCGGCTGGACCGAGGTCGGCGACGAGACGGTGATCTTTCCCTTCGCCGTGGTGGGCGAGGTTCCGCAGGACCTGAAATACAAGGGCGAGCACACCCGCCTCATCGTCGGCGCCCGCTGCCGCATCCGCGAGGGCGCGACGCTCAACATCGGCACCGAGGGTGGCGGCGGCGTGACCCGTGTCGGTGACGACTGCCTACTGATGACTGGCAGCCATGTCGGCCATGACGCGACCCTCGGCAACCGCGTCATCCTCGCCAATCAGGTCGCCATTGCCGGCCATTGCTGGCTCGGCGACGACGTGATCGTCGGCGGGCTCTCCGGCATTCACCAATGGGTGCGGGTCGGGCGGGGCGCCATCATCGGCGCCGTCACCATGGTGACCAACGACGTGCTGCCGCATGGTCTGGTGCAGGGCCCGCGCGGCGAGCTCGACGGGCTGAACCTCGTCGGTCTCAAGCGGCGCGGCGTCGGTCGGCCCGAGATCACAGCGCTGCGCGCCGGCTACCAGATGCTGGCGCAGGGCGAGGGCACCTTCCTCGACCGCGCCCGCCGGCTCTCGGAAGAGACCGAAAGCACCCATGTCCGAGAGATGACCGATTTCATCCTCGCCGCCACCGACCGCTCCTTCCTGACTCCGAAATGACCCGCACCGCTATCATCGCCGGCTCCGGCGCCCTGCCACGCCTGCTGGCCGCCGAGCTGGGCAACCCGCTGGTCGCCAGTCTCGACGGATTCGTGCCCGAGGGCCTGACCCCCGACGTGGTGTTCCGCATCGAGCGGCTGATGCCCTTCCTGCGGCATCTGGAGGATGCGGGGGTCACGACCGTCATCTTCGCCGGGGCGGCGGCGCGCCCGCGTCTCGACCCGGCGCTGTTCGATCCGCAGACGGCGCAGATGGTGCCGCGTCTGTTGCAGGCGATGCAGGCGGGCGACGACGCGACGCTGCGCGCGGTGATCGGAATCTTCGAGGAGGCTGGCTTCGCCGTCAGCGGCGTGGCCGATGTGGCCCCGGGTCTCGTGCCCGGCCCGGGTCTGCTCTGCGGCACGCCGTCGGAGGCCGACAGCGCCGATGCCGACCGCGCCGCGCACATCGTCGCGGCGCTCGGCAGCGTCGATGTGGGGCAGGGCGCCGTGGTGGCCCAGGGCCTCTGCCTCGCTGTCGAGGCGCTGCCCGGCACCGACGCCATGCTCGACTGGGTCGCCCAGACCGCCCGCCGCCCCAATCCGCAGGGCGCGAAGGGCGTATTCTACAAGGCGCCGAAGCCCGGTCAGGATCGCCGCATCGACCTGCCCGCGCTGGGGGTGGAGACGGTGCGCCGCGCCGCCGCTGCGGGGCTTGCCGGCATCGTCTGGCAGGCGGGCGGCGTCATCACCCTTGACCGGACAGCGATGCTGGCCGAGGCTGAGGCTCACGGCCTCTTTCTCTGGTCCCGCGAGCCATGAAATTCTTCCTGATCGCCGGGGAGCCTTCGGGCGACCGCCTCGGCGCAGCCCTGATGGCAGGGCTCAAGGCCCTGTCGCCCGGCGTCCGCTTCGCCGGCATCGGCGGCCCCTTGATGCAGGCCGAGGGGCTCGAGAGCCTGTTTCCGATGGAAGAGCTCTCGGTCATGGGCATCGCCGAGGTGCTGCCGAAATACTTCGCTCTGAAGCGGCGCATCGCCGAGGCCGGGGCGGCCTGTCTCGCCGCCGATGCCGATGCGCTCATCACCATCGACAGCCCGGATTTCTGCCTGCGCGTCGCCGCCATCGTCAAGCAGGCACGCCCTGAGCTGCGCACCATCCACTACGTCGCCCCCTCGGTCTGGGCATGGCGCCCGAAACGGGCGCAGCGCATGGCGCGGGTCATCGACCATGTGCTCGCCCTCTTGCCCTTCGAGCCGCCCTACATGACCGCCGCCGGGATGACCTCGGATTTCGTCGGTCATCCGGTGGTGGCCGAGCCCTTGGCGAGCGACGAGGAGGTGGCGGCGCTGCGAGCCCGGGCTGGCAGCGGCCCGATGCTGCTGGCCTTGCCCGGCTCGCGCCGCTCCGAGGTGACGCGCCTCGCCCCGATCTTCGGCGAGACGCTGCGCATCCTGCAGCACAGCCATCCCGGCCTCTCGGTGGTGCTGCCCACCGTGCCGCATGTCGCGGCGCTGGTGCGGCAACTGGCAGCCGACTGGCCGATCCATCCGCTGGTGATCGAGGATGCGGCCCTGAAGCGCGCCGCCTTCCGCGCCGCCGATGTGGCGCTGGCGGCTTCCGGCACGGTCTCGCTGGAGCTTGCGGCCAATACCACGCCGATGGTCATCGCCTATGACATGCACCCGGTCTCAATGTGGCTGATGCGCCGCGCGGCGCTGATCGACACGGTGACGCTGGTCAATCTGGTGTCCGAGACCCGCGTCGTGCCGGAATTCCTCGGCAAGGACTGCCGCCCCGACCTGATCGCCCCGGCGCTGATGGCGCTGCTCGACCAGAGCGGCGGCCGCGCGGCCCAAGCCCGTGCGATGTCGGTGACGATGGAGCGTCTGGGTCAGGCGGGCGAGCCTCCGGGCCTGCGCGCCGCGCGCTCGGTCCTCTCGGTGCTGAAACCCTTGCCAAAAAGTTAACGCGGAACGGAAAACCGTTCCGCGTCAATGTCTTGTGGCGATTTTCACGCGTGAAACATCAACGCCCGCGCCAGATCCAGCCGCCGCCCAGAACCCGGCTGCCCTCGCTGGCATAGAAGACGCAGGCCTGTCCCGCGGAAACCCCATCCTCCGCGCTCAGCAGCTCCACCTCGGCCTCGGTGGCCGAAATCGGCCGGATCACCGCCTCGCGCGGCGCCCGGGTGGAGCGGACCTTGACCATGACATGCCATTCCTTCTGGCTGTCGAAAGCCCCGTCTCCCAGCCAGTTGATCTCCCGCACCGGGATCGTCCGCGTCGACAGCGCCGCCTTCGGCCCGACGATCACCCGCCGCAACTCCGGATCGAGCCGGACCACATAGAGCGGATCCTCCAGCCCCCCGATCCCCAGCCCCCGCCGCTGCCCGACGGTATAGTGGATGACCCCGCGATGCTGGCCGAGCACATTGCCCGCCATATCCACGATCTCGCCCGGATCGGCCGCCCCCGGCCGCAGCTTCTCGATCACCGCGGCATAATCGCCGTTGGGAACGAAACAGATATCCTGACTGTCCGGCTTGTCCGCCACCGGCAGCCCATATTTCGCCGCCAGAGCCCGCGTCTCCGCCTTCGACCCCAGATGCCCGAGCGGGAAGCGCAGGTAATCGAGCTGCTCCGCCGTGGTCGAGAACAGGAAATAGCTCTGATCCCGCGCCGCATCCGCCGCCGAATGCAGCTCCGCCCCCGCCGCGCCGACCTTCCGCTGGATATAGTGCCCGGTCGCCATGCAGTCGGCGTCCAGATCCTTCGCGGTCTGCAGCAGATCCTTGAACTTCACCCGCTCGTTGCAGCGGATGCAGGGCACCGGCGTCGCCCCGGCGAGATAGGCGTCGGCGAACTCGTCGATCACCGCCTCGCGGAAGGTGTTCTCATAATCCAGAACGTAATGCGGAAACCCCATCGCCTCCGCCACCCGCCGCGCGTCGTGGATGTCGCGCCCGGCGCAGCAGGCGCCCTTCTTTGCCAGCGCCGCCCCGTGGTCGTAAAGCTGCAGCGTGACGCCCACCACGTCATAGCCTTCCTCGGCCAGCTGCGCCGCCACTACCGAGCTGTCGACGCCGCCCGACATCGCCACCACCACCCGCGTGGCGGCCGGCGGCTTGGCAAAGCCCAATGAATTCAGCGGATGATCGAGCGGCATGGCGGACCTGTCGGGGATGGGCCGCAGAGGCGGCGAAGGGGAGGCCGCCTCCGCGGCGGTCCCTGCCAATATAGGAAAATGCAAGCTACTCTCAACCCCCCGTTTCACCCTTGCTTAAGCCTGCCGCGCCAGTCTGGGCCGACCGGACGAGGACCGGGCGAGGGATGTGCTGATGTATCTCAAGAAAGTCGACGGCCCGCGGCAGGTCACCCTGCCGGATGGGACGATCCTGACGCGGGCGGACCTGCCGCCGCCCGACACCCGACGCTGGGTGGCGAGCCGGAAATCCGTGGTGGTCAAGGCCGTGGTCTACGGGCTGATCTCGCAGGCTGAGGCGCTGGAACGCTATGGATTGTCGGAGGAGGAACTTGCGCTCTGGCGCGGCGCGGTGGAGCTGCATGGCGAAAAAGCACTCAAGGTCACCATGCTGCAAAAATACCGGCAGCAATGACCTTGATCTGGTTTAAATTGCCCGACAGTAACGAGTGATTAACCATTGATCCGCAATGCTGTTAATCGAAGTGTAGCCCAAGGTCCGGAGCGTAAGGGATGAGAATTTTACTGGTTGAAGACGACCCCACCACCTCGCGCAGCATCGAGCTGATGTTGAGCCATGCGAACCTCAATGTTTATTGCACGGACCTTGGGGAAGACGGCATAGATCTGGCGAAACTCTACGACTACGATCTGATCCTTCTCGATCTGAATCTTCCCGATATGAGCGGGCACGAGGTTTTGCGCCAGCTGCGCCTGGCCCGAATCGAGACGCCGATCCTGATTCTGTCCGGCGCTGACGATACCGAAAGCAAAATCAAGGGCTTCGGTTTCGGCGCGGATGATTACCTGACAAAGCCGTTTCACCGCGAGGAACTGGTCGCGCGCATTCACGCGATCATCCGCCGCTCCAAGGGGCATGCGCAATCGGTGATCCGGACCGGCAAGGTGCAGGTCAATCTCGATGCAAAGACAGTGGATGTGGAGGGCAAGTCGGTTCACCTGACCGGCAAGGAGTACCAGATGCTGGAATTGCTGTCGCTGCGCAAAGGCACCACGCTGACAAAGGAAATGTTCCTGAATCATCTTTATGGCGGAATGGACGAGCCGGAATTGAAGATCATCGATGTGTTCATTTGCAAATTGCGCAAGAAACTCGCCGAGGCGACGGGAGGGCAGAGCTATATCGAGACGGTCTGGGGCAGGGGCTATGTGCTGCGCGATCCGGCTCCCGGCGAGGTGGAGCGGCGGCTGGCGATCGGCGCCTGAGGCTGGACGAGGGGCGGACCGTCTCCTAAACAGCGGGGGACGGAACGGAGAACCCTCATGCCAGACGCCAAGCCCGTTGATCAGTTGAGCGAGGCCGAAGTCCGGCAGGAGCTTGCGCGGCTTGCCGAGGCGCTGGGGGCGGCCAATACCGCCTATCACACGCTCGACGCGCCGGAGATCGACGACGCCAGCTATGACGCGCTGAAACAGCGGAACCGGGCCATCGAAGCCCGGTTCCCCGACCTGACCCGCGCCGATTCCCCCAGCGAGCAGGTCGGCGGGGCCTTGGCGGAAGGATTCGCCAAGGTCCGGCACGAGGTGCGGATGCTGAGCCTCGAGAATGCCTTCGAGGTGGCGGAGGTCGACGACTGGGCCGAGCGGATCCGCAAGTTCCTCGGCCATGTCGGCGATCTCGGCTTCACCGCCGAGCCCAAGATCGACGGGCTCTCGCTGTCCCTGCGCTACGAGAAGGGCAAGCTGGTGCAGGCGGCGACGCGGGGCGATGGCGAAACCGGCGAGAACGTCACCGAGAACGCCCGCACCATCGCCGATCTGCCTAAGGAGCTTGAGGGCGCGCCCGAGATCCTCGAGGTGCGGGGCGAGGTCTACATGACCCACGCCGATTTCGCTGCCTTGAACGAGCGCCAGCAGGCCGCCAATGCCCGCAGCTTCGCCAATCCGCGCAACGCCGCCGCGGGCTCGCTGCGCCAGCTCGACCCGGCGATCACCGCCGCGCGGCCGCTGCATTTCTTCGCCTATGCCTGGGGCGCGCATTCCGAACCCCTGGCCGAGACCCAGCACGGCGCCATCGCCCGGCTGAAGGCGCTCGGCTTCTCCACCAACCCGCTGACCCGGCTCTGCACCGGGCCGGAGGAGCTGCTGGCGCATTATGCCGAGATCGAGCAGCAGCGCGCGACGCTCGGCTATGACATCGACGGCGTGGTCTACAAGGTCGATGATCTGGCCCTGCAGCGCCGGCTCGGCTTCCGCTCGTCCACCCCCCGCTGGGCCATCGCCCACAAGTTCGCCGCACAGCTGGCCTGGACGGTGCTTGAGGACATCGACATCCAGGTGGGCCGCACCGGCGCGCTGTCGCCGGTGGCGCGGCTGAAGCCGGTGACGGTGGGCGGGGTCGTGGTGCAGAACGCGACGCTGCACAACGAGGATTACATTGCCGGCCGCGACAGCAAGGGGCAGGAGATCCGCGGCGGCAAGGATATCCGCATCGGCGACTGGGTGCAGGTCTATCGCGCCGGCGACGTGATCCCCAAGATCGCCGATGTCGATCTGGAGAAGCGCCCCGCCGGGGCCGTGCCCTATGCCTTCCCGACGCTCTGCCCCGATTGCGGCTCCGAAGCGGTGCGCGAGCCGGGCGATGCGGTCCGGCGCTGCTCGGGCGGGCTGATCTGCCCGGCGCAGGCGGTGGAGCGGCTGAAGCATTTCGTCTCGCGCAACGCCTTCGACATCGAGGGGCTGGGAGCGAAACAGGTCGAGGCCTTCTACAAGGATGGCTGGATTCGCCAGCCCGCCGATATCTTCACGCTGCGCGACCGGTTCGGCAGCGGGCTGCAGCAGCTGCAGAACCGCGAGGGCTGGGGCAAGAAGTCGGCGGAGAACCTCTTCGCAGCCATCGAGGAGAAGCGCCGCATCCCCTTGAACCGGCTGATCTTCGCGCTCGGCATCCGCCATGTCGGCGAAAGCTCGGCGGCGCTGCTGGCGACGCATTACACCTCGTGGCAGGCCTTCGAGGCGGCGATGACCGGGGCCGAGGTCGGGCAGGGCGCGGCCTGGGAAGATCTGATCTCGATCGACGGGGTCGGCGCCGTGCTGGCGGCCTCGCTGGTGACGGCCTTCCATCAGGAGGCGGAGCGCGGGGCGATCGATGCGCTGGTGGCGCATCTGACGGTGGAGGATGTCACCCGCCGCGCCCCGGTGAACAGCGCCGTGGCGGGCAAGACCGTGGTCTTTACCGGCACGCTGGAGAAGATGAGCCGCGCCGAA
>NZ_PZKG01000122.1 GCF_003034985.1 Cereibacter changlensis JA139 | reverse complement strand
CGTCATGCAGCGCCGGCTCAACGCCAGCGTCAGCCGGGTCACGCAGGTGCTCTGCCGCGAGGGGATCGAGGCGGTGAAGCGGCTGTTCCCGACCCAGCGCCGCGACAAGTCGGCGCTGCATGCGCTGGAGGCGGTGAACGCCGACTTCCACAAGTTCGACGTCTTCGTCCGCTGGCCGAGCCTGCCCGGGCAGAATGATCCCGGCCACATCGGCCGGCCGCAGATGGTGGCCTTCCAGGACATCTTCTCCGGCCGGATCCTCGCCTGGCGCGTCGACCAGACGCCGAACAGCACCGCGGTGCTCTTGGCCGCCGGCGACATGATCGAGGACTGGGGCATCCCGGGCCATGTGCTCCTCGACAACGGCCGGGAGTTCGCCGCCAAGGTGGTCACCGGCGGGGCCGCGACGCGCTACCGCTTCAAGGTCCGCGAGGATGACGTGCCGGGGCTCTTCACCGCCCTCGGCTGCGAGATCCACTGGGCCACCCCCTACAGCGGGCAGTCAAAACCCATCGAGCGCGCCTTCCGCGACATGTGCGACAGCATCGCCAAGGATCCGCGCTTCGACGGGGCCTGGACCGGCAACCGCCCCGAGGCCAAGCCCGAGGATTACGGCAGCCGCGCCGTCGAGCTCGAAGACTTCCTGCGGGTGCTGGCCGAGGGGATCGAGGAGCACAACACCCGGCAGGGCCGGCGCTCCGAGGTCGCCTATGGCCGCAGCTTCGTCGAGGTGTTCGACGAGAGCTACGCGAGCGCCCCGATCCGCAAGGCGACCGCGGCGCAACGCCGGCTCTGGCTTCTCGGGGCCGAGGGCCAGCGGCTCAACAGCCGCACCGGCGAGATCGCCTTCCAGAACAACCGCTACTGGGCGGAATGGATGCAGGACTTCGCCGGCGAGCGGGTGGTGATCCGCTTCGATCCCGCCGACCTCTGGGCGGGGCTGCATGTCTACGCCCAGGACGGCGGCTATCTTGGCGAGGCCCCGGTGCTGGAGCGCAGCGGCTTCTTCGATCTCGAAGAGGCGCGCATCACCGCCCGCGCCCGCCGCGCCTGGCTGAAGGCCGAGAAGGAGGCGGCGAGCGCCCATCGCCGCTACACCGCCGCCGAGCTCGGCCGGCAGCTCGATCTCGCGAGCCCCGGCGAACCGCCGCCGCCCGAGGCCAAGGTGGTGCGGCTGGTGAAGCCGAAGACGGCGGCGGCGACGCCCGCCCCGTCCCCGGCCCAGCCCGGCAGCATCACCGCCCTGCCCCTGCGCGCGGCCCCCGCCGCCGCGACCGAGGAGGACCCCCGCCAGCGCTTCCGCCGCGCGCTCGAGATGGAGCGCGCCGTCGAGCGCGGCGACCAGATCACCCGCGAGCAGAGGAAGTGGCTCGCGGGCTACCAGACGAGCTCCGAATACCGCTCGGAGCTGATGCTGTGGCGCGTCCACGGCGACCAGATGTTCGGATGACGCCGGGCGACCGGCCAAGACCAGAAAGAGAGCGAGCATGACAGAGACCCTTTACGAGAGCGTGGCTCCGCTGAGGAACGTCTCGGCGCTGATGACCCTGATCGACCGGGTCCAGCACCGGGCCTTCGGCCTGCCCGGAATGGCCACCTTCTACGGCCCCTCGGGCTTCGGCAAATCCACCGCCGCCGTCTACGCCACCAACGCCTTCCGCGCCTGCCATGTCGAGGTGCAGCCGCTCTGGCGCTCGAAGCAGCTTCTCGCCGGCATCGCCTTCGAGCTCGGCCTGCGGCCCGCCCGCACCGCCGCCGACATCTTCGAGCAGGTCTCGCGCGAGCTCTCGGTGAACCAGCGCCCGCTCCTGATCGACGAGGCCGACCGGCTGATCCGCGACGACATGGTCGAGGTGGTGCGCGGGCTCTACGAGGCCTCCGCCGTGCCGGTGATCCTGATCGGCGAGGAGGAGCTGCCGGTGAAGCTGATGCGCTGGGAGCGGGTGCATGGCCGCATGCTCGACTGGGTCGCGGCCCAGCCGGCCGATCTCTCCGACGTGACCCAACTCGCGCCGATCTACGCCTCGGGCATCACGCTCGGCGACGACCTGAAGGCCCGGCTCCTGGAGCAATCCAGCGGCTCGCACCGCCGGGTCTCGACCAACCTCAGCCATGTGAAGGAGACGGCGCTGACGCTGGGGCTAACGACGGTCGGGCTGAAGGACTGGGGCGCGCGGGCCTTCTTCCGCGGCGAGGCCCCGCCGCCGCGGCGCGAGCATGCCGTCGAGCGCTCGCGCCAGCAGGCCGCGGCCCGCACCGCGCGGAGGGGCTGAGCCATGCTAATGCACACCCACCAGACCACCACCGCCAAGCGCCGGGCCGCCGTCGAGGCCAAAGCCTGGGAGATCGCGCTGCGCATGGAGGTCTTCGGCTATGCCGAGATCGCCGCCGAGCTCCTGATCGGCATGGAGCCCGCCACCGACATCGTGCGCGGTTGGGAGGCCGCCGGCCGGGTCCGCGTCCAGCGCGGCGGCAACGGCAACTCGCGCAAGATGTTCGAGCTGACGCCTGCCTACCGCGAGCCGAAGGACCGCGGCTCCCAGGTGAGCCAGCAGCTCTGGACCGCGATGCGCGGGCTGAAGAGCTTCACCCCGGTCGATCTCGCCAGCCATTGCCGGGCGGATCTGCGCGTCGATCTGCGCGAGGCCAGCGCCTATTGCCAGACGCTGCTGCGCGCGAAGTACCTCCGCGTCAGCCGCACCGCCGTGCCGGGCAAGCGCGAGGCGACCTACCGGCTGGTGAAGAACACCGGCCCGCGCGCCCCGCGCGAGAAGCGGGTGGCGGCGGTCTGGGATCCGAACGACAGCGCCTATTCTTACGTGCCCGGCATGACGGGGGCGGGCAAATGAGCGGCCCCCTCGACATCGCCCGCGCCGCCTGGGGCGAGGAGCTGCCCGACTGGATCGAGACCCTGGCCATCGAATGCGGCAAGGCCTCGCAGAACCGCGTCGCGGCCAAGCTCGAGCGCAGCCCGACCGTGATCAGCCAGGTGCTGCGCCGCAAATACCCCGGCAATCTCGCCGCGCTGGAGGAGCGGGTGCGCGGGGTGTTCGAGGCGGCGGTGATCCTCTGCCCGGCCCTCGGCACCATGCCGTCGCATGTCTGCCAGGACTGGCGCGCCAAGGGCCGCGACTTCCAGACCGGCAATCCGCTCCGCGTCCGCATGTACCGCGCCTGCCACGGCTGCCCGCGCATGAAGAAGGCGGAGGAGGCATGAGGATGAGTGCATCGGCTGGCGGCTCAGGCCGCCATGTAAATTCCCGCCTCCTCGGCCGCGGCCACCAGCGCCTCCCGGGCGACCAGCGGATCGACCTGTCCGTGGATGCACCTTGTGCAGAGGGTCGCCGCCAGCCAATAGACGTTGGTCTTCTCTGCCGGCCAGCGGTTGGCGAGGAACTCGCTCGCCTCATCAACTGCAAGGATCGGCTCGGGCTCGATGCTATCGGGCAAGCTAAGAAAGACCGGCGCATGCCAGTCCAGACGGCTCCAGGCCATGTATCCCCCAATCAAGGATCCCGCCGAATAACCGGCGCGCCCGAAATCCCTCTCGGCGCACCCTGGTGGAATCACCAGCCCCACTATGCACACGCCACGGCTGTGCACTCGTCAAAATAATGTCAACGCGATAGGATTCTCCCGTGACCCTACAAGCACCCGCGCCCACCACCGAAGGCCGCATCCTGATCGACGGCATCCCGCACATGCGCAATGCGCAGGGCGCGCTCTGGCCTGTGTCGATGATCAAGCCCGAGCACCAGCTCGAGGACGAGACCGTGCGCAAGATCATGCACTACGCCACCGAGCTCTCCGAGCAGGTCGCCCGCTTCAAGGCGCATACCTTCGACGATCTGAGCGCCTTCGAGGCGCTGCTCGCCCAGGAATATTCCGCGACCAAGGGCGGGGCGAAGGGCAACAAGACCTTCATGACCTATGACGGGCTGAAGAAGGTGCAGGTGCAGGTCTCGGACTTCGTCGAGTTCGGGCCGCAGCTGCAGATCGCCAAAGGCCTCGTCGACGAATGCCTGAACGAGTGGGCCGAAGGCTCGCATGAATACATCCGCGCCATCGTGACCCGGGCCTTCAACACCGACAAGGCCGGCCAGATCAACCGGGCCGAGATATTCATGCTGCTCAGGCTGGAGATCGAGGATCCGCGCTGGAAGCGGGCGATGGAGGCGATCCGCGCAGCGATGCGGGTGGTCGGCTCCAAGACCTATGTGCGCTGCTACGAGCGCGACAGCTGGGACGGGCCGTGGCGCGCCGTCACCATCGATCTGGCGAAGGCCTGAGCCGATGAACGCAGCAGTCATCATCACCGCCAGCTTCGCAGCCGCCACCGCCCTGGCGCTCGGCGCGCTACTGGTCGGCGTCCTGATCCGGGTCCTATCCGGCGATCTACCCCGTGCCCGCCGGATCGGTCGGCTGGCCTTCGGATTTCTCGTGCTGCAGGCGGCGCTCTGGGCCTTGATCGGCGTCCAGCTCGGGGGCGGGCAGTGAACGCCTCCCGATATATAAAGAGTGCGCTATGACCGCCCGCGCCCTGCAACGGATGATCCATGTCGGCTGCCGCGAGCTGGGGCTCGACGCCGACACGCGCCGGGATCTGCAGCTCGTCGCCACCGGCAAGGCCAGCATGGCCGAGATGTCGGAGGCCGAGCTGGCGAAGTTGCTGGAGGCGCTGAAGGCCCGGGGCTTCAAACCCGGCTTCAAACCGGGTGTTGAACCCGGCGCAAAGGGGCGTCGTCCCGCCGCCCCCCGCCCGGACCTGCGCTATATCCATGTGCTCTGGGGCCTCCTCGGCAAGGCCGGCGCGCTGAAGAAGCCGGGGCGCGACGGGCTGAACGCCTTCCTCCGCACCCGCTTCGAGGGCAAATGGGGCTCGGTCCCCATCGACATCGACGCGCTGCGCGACGCCGGCCAGATCAACGACGTGACCCGGGCGCTGAAGGACATGTGCCGCCGGGCGGGAGTGGACACATGACCGAGCTGCCCCATTCCAGCCTGCCCGGCGTTGCGGCCGACATCTGCGAGGCCATCGGCATGGAGCTGACCGTGCGGCTCCTGCGCCGGCGCGGCGGCTGCGAGCTGAACATCCCGCGCCGCGCCCCCGGCTCGCTTCTGGCCGAGATCATCGGCGAGGAGGCGGCGCAGGTGCTGATCGCCACGCTCGGCCATGGCCGGATCGTGCTGCCCTGCGCCTCGATGCGCGGGGCCAAGGCCCGGCGCTCCGAGGCCAAGGCCATGCTGATGGCCGGCCATTCGCTGCAGCAGGTGGCGCTGGCCTGCGATCTGCACACCCGCACCGTCTCCAAGTACCGCGCCGAGCTGGAGCGCGAGGACGAGGCCGTGCACGGCTCGCGGCAGTATCAACTGCCCCTTTGACAGCCCGGCCGCCGGTCTGCGAGACTGGCGCGGCATCCCCCACTCCCACGCATCTCCCAGCCCTTGAACTTGCTCAGGGGCGATCTGTGACGCCTTACGCGCGATGGTCCGGTCAACCCCCGGAGGTGCGTTCGTGTCCAATCCATCCCTCTCCCTGATCCAGACCGGCCTGCGCGACATGGGCCATGACCCCGGCCCGGTCGACGGGCTCTGGGGCAAGAAGACCCGCGGCGCGGTTGAGGCGCTGATCGCCGCCGGCGGCAGGCCCGCGGGCCGGCTGATCGCGCCGCAGACCTCCGCCATGATCTACCAGGGCAGCGCCCGCCATCCGGTGCGCGAGGTGGTGCTGCATTGCACCGCGACCCGGCCCGACTGGATGGGCAACGCCACCCTCGCCGAGAAGCGCGCCGAGATCCGCCGCTGGCATCTCGAGCGCGGCTGGCGCGACATCGGCTATCACTGGCTGATCGACCGTGACGGCAGCATCGCCGCCGGCCGGGCCGAGACCGTGATCGGCGCCCATGTCATCGGCCACAACGCCGGGACCATCGGCATCAGCCTGATCGGCGGCGCGGGCAGCGCCGTCACCGACCGCTTCGCCGAGCATTACACCCCGGCCCAGGAGCGCAGCCTGCGGGATCTGCTGCAGGGCGTCGGCATGCGCACCCGGATCGCCACGATCAGCGGCCACAACGACTACGCCGCAAAAGCCTGCCCCGGCTTCACCGTTGCCGAATGGCTGAAGGCCGCCTGACGCACCCTCCCTCTCTCTCCACCATCGAAAGCCCTTCCCATGGACACGCTTCTGACCACCGTCACCCCGCTCCTGACCGACGCGCTCTCGGTCGCCATCCTCGGCCTCCTCGCCATGCTCCAGCTCGGCATCCGCCGCAGCCTCGGGCTCGAGGCCGAGAAGATCTGGCGCGAGGCGCTGCACAGCGCCGTCACCACCGGCGCGAGCACTGTGGAAGCGAAGGCGGGGGAGGCCAACGATCTCGAGACCGCCGCCGCCCAGGTGGTGAGCTACGCCAAGCGCTCGGTCCCCGGGGCCATCGCCGGGCTGAAGGCCGCCGACGACGTGCTCTTCGATCTCGCCCGCTCGAAGCTGCGCCAGATGATCGCCAAGGGGAGCTGACGTGCAGGGCGTCTCCTTCGACCTGACGGTCAGCCTCTCGTTCCTCCTCTCGCTCGCCACGCTGGTCTTCGCCTGGTGGCGCACCCGCTCGCAGCATCTCGACGACAAGATCGCCGCGGGCGCGGCCCGGCTCGACCGGCATGACGCGCGGATCAACAGCATCGAGCAGACCGTCCAGGGCCTGCCGGCGCAGCGCGACATGCACCAGCTGCAGCTGACCCTGGCAGAGGTCCGCGGCGAGATGCGCGAGATGCGGGCCACCATGGAAGGCAACAACAAGATCATGAGCCGGGTCGAATCCATCGTCTCGCGCCACGAGGACCACCTGCTTGAAGGGGCGCGCAAATGAGCGACTACGCCGAGACCCTCCGCCGCCACCGCCGCCTCGCGATCCTGCGGTTCCTGGAGGCGAGCCCGACCTACACCAGCAACGTCTCGGTGCTGACCGACGTCTTGAACTCCGACCGCATCGGCATCGACACCTCGCGCGACCAGACCGCGACCGAGCTCGGCTGGCTCGCCGAGCAAGGTTTTGTCGTGCTCAACGGCAAGCCGGAGTTCCTGGTGGCGACCGCCACCGCGCGCGGCGTCGATCTGGCGCTGGGGCGCGCGACGCATCCCGAGATCCAGCGCCCCGGCCCGAGGCGCTGAGATGCCGCCGCCCCGCAAGGTCGATCTCCTGCCCGCCGAGCTGAAGGGCTGGCTGCAGCAATCGCTGCGCGCCCGGGGCTTTTCCGGTTACGACGCGCTGGCCGAGGAGCTGAACCTCCGCCTGGAGGAGGAAGGGCTGGAGCTGCGCATCCGCAAGTCGGCCCTGCATGCCTACGGCCAGGAATACGAGGAGTTCGTCAAATACCAGGACGAGGCCTCGGCTTGGGCCGCGGGCTGGATGCAGGAGCAGGGGCTCGAGGAGGAAGCCAAGCGCCACAACGTGCTCTTCCAGATGATCACCACCCTCGCCTTCAAGGTGATGCAGGCGCAGATGGTGAAGGCCGGCGAGGAGATCGACCCCAAGGAGCTGCACTTTCTCGGCAAGATGCTGAAGGACGTCATGGCCTCCTCCGGCATCCGCGAGACGCTGGCCCGCGATCTCAGGAAGGCCCAGGCCGCCCGGCTCGAGGCCGCCGTCGCGGGCGGCGACATCGACGCCGAAGCCGCAGCCAAGGCCCGCCGCATCCTCGGCTTCGAGTGAGCGCCGCCGTGCCGTCCCCCGTCATCACCTTCCTGCCCTATCAGAAGGCCTGGATCGCGGATCCGGCGCGGTTCAAGATCGGCATGTTCAGCCGCCAGACCGGAAAGACCTTCTCGACCTGCGGCGAATGCGTCGACGACTGCTTCCGCGCCTGGTCCGAGGATCGCCGGTCGCGCTGGGTGATCCTGTCGCGCGGCGAGCGCCAGGCGGCGGAAGCCATGACCGAGGTGATCAAGCCCTTCACCCGGGCGTTTTACGAGGTCTACAACACCCTCGTCAAAGGCGGCGAGCCGCGCTTCGAGGAGGGCGAGTTCCGCGCGCCCCAGGAGAAGGGGCCGGACGCGGTCTACAAGGCGCTTGAGGTGGTCTTCCCGAACGGCGCGCGGATCACGGCGCTGCCCGCCAACCCCGACACCGCCCGCGGCTTCTCGGCCAATGTCATCCTCGACGAGTTCGCCTTCCACCAGAAGAGCCGCGACATCTGGGCGGCGCTCTTCCCGGTGATCTCGAAGACCGGACTGAAGCTCCGGGTGATCTCCACCCCGAACGGCAAGGGCAACAAGTTCTACGAGCTGATGACCGCCGAGGATAGCGTCTGGTCGCGCCATGTCGTCGACATATACGAGGCGGTGCGCCAGGGGCTCGACCGCGATGTCGACATGCTCCGCCGCGGCATGGCCGACGAGGACGCCTGGCGGCAGGAATACGAGCTGCAATGGCTCGACGAGGCCAGCGCCTGGCTCGACTACGACCTGATCGCGGGCTGCGAGCATCCCGCCGCAGGCCTGCCCGCGCTCTACCGGGGCGGGCCGTGCTTCGTCGGCGTCGACATCGCCGCGAGGAACGACCTCTTCGTGATCTGGGTGGCCGAGCTCGTCGGCGACGTGCTCTGGACCCGCGAGATCATCGCCCGGCGGCGGGTGAGCTTCGCCGAGCAGGACCAGCTCCTGGCCGAGGTGATGCGGCGCTATCACGTCGTGCGCTGCCGGATGGACCAGACCGGCATGGGCGAGAAGCCGGTCGAGGACGCCAAGCGCCGGCATGGCGAGGACCGGGTCGAGGGCATCCTCTTCTCCTCCGCCGCCAAGCTCGACATGGCGACGGCGATGAAGGAGCGCTTCCAGGACCGCCGGGCGCGGATCCCGGCCGGCGACGTGGCGCTCCGCGCCGATCTCCACGCGATCAAGGCCCAGGTCGGGCTGACCGGGACGCGCCGCCTCGTCGCGGACGGCGACACCGACGGCCATGCCGACCGCTTCTGGGCCGGCGCGCTGGCGCTCTCGGCCGCCGAGACCGCCTATCAGCCCTATGATTACCGGCCCGTGCCGCGCGGCGGCGGCGGGGACATGGATGAGGATCACGCCCTGCGCCTCACTGGCGGCTTCGGCGCAAGAGAAGGAGTGTGGTGATGGCCCTGCTCGACGCCTACGGGCGACCGCTGCAGCTTCGGACGCTTACCCAGGCACAAGCGACGGGATCCGCAACTGGCGGGATCACCGGGGTGCGCCAGGTCTGGACGGACACTGTCGCCTCGGGCCTCACGCCGCAGCGGCTGGCGGCGGTGCTGCGCGCCTGCGACCAGGGCGAGCTCTCGGACTTCCTGACGCTGGCCGAGGAGATGGAGGAGCGCGATCCGCATTACGGCTCGGTTTTGGGCATCCGCAAGCGGGCGATCTCCGGCGTGGTTCCGCATGTCGTGCCGGGCTCGGACGACACCAAGGGCCGCGAGATCGCCGAGGCGGTCGAGGCGCATATCGCCGAGCATGACGGCTTCCCGGATCTGGTCGAGGACATGCTCGACAGCCTCGGCAAGGGCTTCTCGGTCGTCGAGATCCACTGGGCGGCCGACAAGAGCCGCTGGTGGCCGGAGCTCTTCGAGCGGGTCGAGCCGCGCTGGCTGACCTATGACCGCGACACCGGGCGCGAGCTGCGGCTGCGCTCCGACAGTTCCCCTATCGAGGGGATCCCGCTGGCCCCCGGCCACTTCATCCGGCACGAGGCGCGGCTGAAGTCCGGCCTCGCCTTCCGCAACGGTCTGGCCCGGGTCGTGGCCTTCAGCTGGATGTGCAAGGCCTATACGCTGAAGGACTGGATCGCCTTCATCGAGACCTACGGCCTGCCCTTGCGCCTCGGGCGCTATGGGCCGGAGGCGACGGCCGAGGATGTGCGGAAGCTCTTCCAGGCGGTGGCCAACATCGGCACGGACGCCGCGGCGGTGCTGCCCAAGTCGATGCAGATCGACTTCGAGCGCGGCGTGGCCGTGCAGGGCGACGGCGTCTTCGAGACCTTCGCCCGCTGGGCCGACGAGCAGATCTCGAAGGCCGTGCTCGGCCAGACCATGACCTCGGACAACGGCTCATCGCAAAGCCAAGCCAATGTCCACAACGAGGTGCGCCACGACATCGCCCGCGCCGACGCCCGCTCGGTGGCGGGGGCCTTGAACCGCGACGCGGTGCGCCCCTTCGTCCAGGCGAACTGGGGCGAGCAGGAGCGCTACCCGCGCATCGTGATCGAGATCCCCGAGCCCGAGGACACCGCCGCCATCATGACCGCCGTCCCGGCGCTGGCCGCGGCCGGGGTGCGCTTCCGCGCCGCCGAGATCCGCAGCAAGCTCGGCTTCTCCGATCCGGGCGAGAAGGACGAGGTGATCGGCGGGGCTCCGGCCGCGCCCCCGACGGCGCAGAACCATTCCGGCTGCCGCTGCCCGACTTGCCGGGGTCATCTGGCGCTGAACCGCGAGATCGATCCGCCCGCCGATCCGCTCGACGAGATCGGGGCCGATGCGCTGGCCGAATGGGAGGAGGTGCAGGACGATCTGCTCGGTCCCGTCGAGCGGGCGATCCTCGACGCCGCGACCTACGAGGAAGCCATGGCGGCGCTGACGGCCGTGCTGCCCGAGATGGCCGCGTCCCGTCTGATCGACACGCTGGTGCAGGCCAGCTTCAAGGCCCGGGCGCTCGGGGATGTCCAGGATGGCTGATCCCGCCGGCAATGCTGACCGCCCGGGTTACAGCTTCAACCCCGGGCCGCCGCCCGAGGCGAGCCGGTACCTCGCGAACAAGGGCCTGCGCCCGGCCTTCAGCTTCCGCGATGTCGAGCCCGAGGAACATGCGGTGGCCTTCACCGTGGCCAAGGCCATGCAGCTCGACGTGCTGACCGGGATCCGCGAGGAGGTGCAGCGCGCCCTCGACGAGGGCCTGCCGCTCGCGACCTTCCAGAAGAACCTGCGCCCGCGGCTCGAGGCCATGGGCTGGTGGGGCAAGCAAGCGATGGTCGATCCCGCCAGCGGCAAGACCCGCCGCGTCCAGCTCGGCTCGCCGCGCCGGCTGCGCACCATCTACGAGGCCAACATCCGCTCCGCCCGCGCCGCCGGCCAGTGGGAGCGGATCAAGCGCACCAAGCGCGCCCTGCCCTATCTCCTCTACCAGCTCGGCCCCAGCATCGATCACCGCGATGAGCATCTGATGAAGGCCGGGCTGATCCTGCCGGTCGATCATCCGTTCTGGGCCACATGGTTCCCGCCGAACGGCTGGGGCTGCAAATGCTGGGTGCGCCAGATCACCCGTCACGAGGCCGAGGATCTCGGAGTCGACAAGGACGCCCCGCCGACGCCGATGCGCGCCGTGAAGAACCGCCGCACCGGGGCGACCCGCCAGATCCCGCTTGGCATCGATCCCGGCTGGGACCGCAACCCCGGCGCGCTGCGGCTCGATGCGATGGAGCAGCTCCTCAACGACAAGCTCGAGGCCGCCGATCCTGCCATCGCCCGCGCCGCGCTGCGCGACATCGCGACGAGTTGGCGCGCCGAGCGGGTGCTGAAGGGCGAGGCCCCCGGCGCCGTCCCGGTCGCCATGCTGCCCGGCGAAGTGGCTCAGGCGGTGGGGATGGCGAAGCGGGTGGTCAGCATGACCAGCGAGTATGGGCGGAAGTTCGTCTCCCGCCAGCGCGGCGTGACCACCGAGACGCTGCTGATCCTGGGCGAGGCGTTGGAGACCGGCGAGCTGCTCCTCGAGCGCGGGGCCGGCGCGCCGCAGCTCCATGTCATCTCCCGCGGCGAGACGCCCTGGCTCTTCGTGCTGAAGCTCATGCAGGACGCCGGCGAGATCTGGGTGAACTCGTTCTATCCGCTGCGGGCCAGCAAGCGGCGCTCCCTGCAGGAGAACCCGCTCATCACGACGGTAAGGGAGTGAGGGTATGACGCCCGGATGGTCGGGAACACCATCGCGGCACATGACCGGCTTTCCGTTTGGCTCGGGCGTCAGGGCAAATATACGCGC
>NZ_PZKG01000121.1 GCF_003034985.1 Cereibacter changlensis JA139 | reverse complement strand
CGTCGTCCACGGCCTCCCAGTCGACGCCCGTGTTGCGCGCCATCAGCGCGCGCAGCGGCACGGCGCCGAGATCGTCGGCCCGCACCGAGGCGAGGGCGCCGCCGAACCGGCCGATGGGGGTGCGGATATAGTCGCAGATGAAGACGTCGGTCATGGTCAGAGCTCCGGAACGATGAGGTCGGCGATGGGGCCGGGCACGAGCAGCTCGGCGCCGGTCAGGGCCTGCAACTCGTCGAGCGACAGGGAGGGGAGTCTCTCGCGCAGCACGAAGCGCCCGCCCTCGATGTCGATCACCGCGAGCGAGGTGTAGATCCGGGTGACGCACGCGACGCCGGTCAGCGGCAGGCTGCAGCGCTGCACCAGCTTGGGCTTGCCGTCACGGGTGACATGGTCAGTGATGACCGCGACGCGCTTCGCGCCATGCACGAGGTCCATCGCCCCGCCCACTGCGGGCACGCCCTTCGGCCCGGTGGACCAGTTCGCCAGATCGCCGGTCTCGGCCACCTCGTAGGCGCCGAGGATCGCCACGTCGAGATGGCCGCCCCGCACCATGGCGAAGCTGTCGGCGTGGTGGAAGAAGGCGGAACCGGGCTTCAGCGTCACCGCCTTCTTGCCGGCGTTGATCACATCCCAGTCTTCCTGCCCCGGCGCCGGGCTCTCGCCGAAGTTCAGGATGCCGTTCTCGGTGTGGAAGATCACCTCGCGCCCCGGCGGCTGGTATTGCGCGACCTTCTCGGGAAAGCCGATGCCGAGGTTGACATAGGCGCGGTCGGGGATGTCCTGCGCGGCGCGCCAGGCGATCTGGTTGTTGGTGAGTTTCGCGGTCATCTCAGGCCTCCAGCGGATAGGCGGCGTCGGCGCGGTTGAGCACCTCTTCCTGATGCGGGTCGGAGACCTCGACCACGGTCTGCACGAAGATGCCGGGGGTGACGACGGTCTCGGGGTCGATGGCGCCCGCGGCGACGACCTGCCGGGCCTGCACGATGGTGTTGGCCGCGGCCATGCACATCAGCGGGCCGAAGTTGCGCGCGGCGGCGCGGTAGGTCAGGTTGCCATGCGGGTCGGCCTGCTCGGCCTTCACCAGCGCCACATCCGCCTTGAGCCAGCGCTCCTGCACATAGGGCCGCCCCTCGAATTCGGCGACCGGCTTGCCTTCGGCCAGATCGGTGCCGTAGCTCGTCGGCGTGTAGAAGGCCGGGATGCCCGCGCCGCCCGCCCGGATGCGCTCGGCCAGCGTGCCCTGCGGCACCAGCTCCAGTTCGATCTTACCGGCGAGATAGAGGTCGGTGAAGACCACCGGATCGGCCGAGCGCGGGAAGGAGCAGATCAGCTTGCGCACCATCCCCGCCTCGATCAGCGCGGCGAGCCCGACATGGCCATTCCCCGCGTTGTTGTTGACAACTGTCAACCCGGTCGGATGACCCGTGGCGCGGTAGCGGTCGATCAGGGCGTGGATTAGCTCGATCGGCGAGCCCGCCCCGCCGAAACCGCCGATCATCACGGTCATGCCATCATCGATCCCCGCCACGGCCGTGGCGGGGTCTGCGACTGTCTTGTCCATCTGCTGTTCCTCCGGCGCCACGGCCCTCCGCGGCTTTGTCTTGGAATAGGTGCGGGCAGGGCTTCCCGCAACCTGATGCGTGCGATATGCTGCATTTGTTGACATATCGCACAGAGGCGGCAGGGATGAGCATCAGCGAGCGCGACATCATGGGCGGCTTGGCCAAGGGGCTGGCGGTGATCGAGAGCTTCGACGCCGAGCGGCCGCGCCAGTCGATCTCGCAGGTGGCGGCGGCCTCGGGGCTTGACCGCGCGACGACGCGGCGCTGCCTGCTCACCTTGGCGCATCTGGGCTACGCCGATTACGACGGCAAGTTCTTCACCCTGACGCCGCGCGTGCTGCGGCTGGGGGCGGCGAGCCTTGCGGCGATGCCGCTGCCGCAGCTCGTGCAGCCCTCGATCGACCGGCTGTCGGAGCGGATCGGCGAAAGCTCCTCGGTCTCGATCCTCGACCGGGGCGAGATTGTCTATGTGGCGCGGGCGGCGCAGAAGAAGGTGATGTCGATCGCGCTGATGCCGGGCTCGCGGCTGCCGGCCTACTGCACCTCGATGGGGCGGGTGCTGCTGGCGGCGCTGCCCGAGGCCGAGGCGGCGGCGATCCTGGGCCCCGGCCCGCTGCCCGCGCGCACCGGGCGCACGCTGACCGATCCGGCCTTGGTTCTGGCCGAGCTGGCGAAGGTGCGGGCGCAGGGCTACGCGGTGATCGATCAGGAGGTCGAGCTGGGCCTGCGCTCCATCGCCGTGCCGCTGCACGACATCCATGGCCGCACCGTGGCCGCGCTGAACATCGGCCTTTCGGCCCGGCAAGAGACGGGCGAGGCGCTGGCGCCGCTCTATCTCGCGACACTGCAGCAGGTCCAGGCCGAGATCCGCGCGCTGTTGCGGTGAGAGCTACTTCCTCCCGTGCCGGCCGATCGGCAGCATCATCGGGCGGCCGGAGACCGGGTCGGTCAGGGTGCGGCAGGGCAGGCCGAAGACCGCCTCGACCATCGCCTCGGTCAGCACCTCCTCCGGCGGGCCAGCGGCGTGGACCCGGCCGGCGAGCAGCGCCACCAGCGTGTCGGCGTAGCGCGCGGCCAGGTTCAGGTCGTGCAGCACCATGACGATGGTCGCGCCGCGCTGGCGGTTGAGGTCGGTGAGCAGGTCCAGCACCTCGATCTGATGCGCGATGTCGAGGAAGGTGGTCGGCTCGTCCAGCAGCAGGAGGCCGGTCTGCTGCGCCAGCGCCACCGCGATCCAGACCCGCTGGCGCTGGCCGCCCGACAGCTCGTCCACCGCGCGCTCGGCGAGGTCGGCGGTGCCGGTGGCCTCCAGCGCTTCGGCCACCGCTTCGTCGTCGGCGGCGCTCCAGCGCGACAGGATGCCGTGATGCGGATGCCGCCCCCGGCTGACCAGATCGAGCACGGTGATGCCGTCGGGGGCCAGCGGGGCTTGGGGCAGCAGGCCCATCTGCCGGGCCAACTCGCGCGGCGGCATGCGGTGCACCGACTTGCCGTCGAGCAGCACCTGACCCGCCGCCGGGGCCAGCAGCCGCGACATGGTGCGCAGCAGGGTTGACTTGCCGCAGGCATTGGCCCCGACGATGGCGGTGATCCGCCCCTTCGGCACGGGGAGGCTCAGCCCCTGCAGCACCGGGCGCGGGCCATAGCCGGCCTTGATGTCGCTGACCACCAGCCCCTCGGTCATATCGCGCCTCCTGTCCGGTTCACCCGGATGATGAGATAGAGCAGATAGGGCGCCCCGATCGCCCCGGTGACCACGCCCACCGGGTAGCGGCCGGGCAGAAGCATCTGCCCGGCGTAATCGGCGAACAGCACCAGCGCCGCCCCGACCAGCGCCGCCGGCAGCAGGATCGAGCGGCCCGGGGCCGAGATCCGCGCGGCGATCGGGCCTGCGAGGAAGGCGACGAAGGCGATCGGCCCGGTGATGGCGGTGGCGACGGCGATCAGCCCCACCACCCCGAGGATGGTCAGGAGCCGGGTCCGCGCCAGCCGCACCCCGAGCGCCGCCGCCTTGTCGTCGCCGAGCCGCATCGCCTCGAGATTGCGGGCCTGGCCCAGCAGCAGCGCGCCGAAGACCGTGAGCGCCAGCAGCAGCGGCAGCGCCTCGGCCAGCCGCGCGCCGTTGACGCTGCCGGTCATCCAGCGCATCGCCTCCTGCAGGCTCCACTGCGGCGCCTTCAGCAAGAGGTAGCCGGTGACGCTCTGCAGCATGGCCGAGACGCCGATGCCCACGAGGATCAGCCGCGCCCCCGCGACGCCGTTGCGCCAGGCGAGAAGGTAGATCAGCAGCGCCGTGCCGAGGCCGCAGGCCACCGCCATGAGCGAGACGGCGGCCCCGCCCCAGCCCAGCACGACGATGGCGAAGACCGCGGCGGCGCCGCTGCCGGCGGTGATGCCGATGATGTCGGGGCTGGCGAGCGGGCTGCGCAGCAGGGTCTGGCAGGCCGCGCCGCCGAGGCCGAAGCAGAGCCCCGCCAGCACCGACAGCACCGCGCGCGGCAGCCGCAGCCGACCGACGGTGAAGGAGGCCCCGGGCACATCATGGCCGGCGAGCACCCGCAGCACGTCGAGCGGCGGCGTCAGGGTCTGGCCGACCATCAGCGTCAGCGCGAGACCGGCCAGCAGCAGGGCGAGCAGCCCGAAGAGCAGCCGCCGGCCGCGCCGCGTCTGGCCGCGGCGATGCGCGGCGATCTGTTGCGCTAGCCCTGTCACAGCTCGCGGATCCGTCTGCGGCGCACGATCCAGATGAAGGCGGGCGCGCCGACGAAGGCGGTGATGATGCCGACGTCGAGCTCGGCCGGGCGGGCGAGGATGCGGCCCAGCACGTCGGACAGGAGCAGGAGCACCGCCCCGGCGAGGGCCGAGAAGGGCAGCAGCCAGCGGTGGTCGACCCCGACCAGCAGGCGGCAGAGATGCGGCACCACCAGCCCGACGAAGCCGATCGGTCCGCAGATCGCGGTGGTCGCCCCGCAGAGCAGCACCGCGCCTGTCGCGGCGATGAACCGGGTCAGCGCCACCGGCACGCCGAAGCCCGCCGCGGTGTCATCGCCCAAGGCCAGCATGTTCAGGTTGCGCGCCGAGAGCAGGCTGAGGGCGAAGCCGGCGGCGAGGAAGGGCAGCATGGCGGTGATCGCCTCCGGCGTGGCGCCGCCGACGCCGCCGATCTGCCAGGATTGCACGCCCCCGGCGATGTCGGCGCGCGGCAGCAGGATCGCCACGGTCAGCGAGGAGACGGCGATGGCGGTGGCGGCCCCGGCGAGGGCGAGCTTCAGCGGCGTCGCCCCGCCGCGGCCGAGCGAGCCGATGGCATAGACCAAGGCGGCGGTCGCCCCGGCCCCGAGGATCGCGGTCCAGAGGAAGGCTGAGAGGGACTCGATGCCGAACCAGGCCATGCCGATCACCACCGCCATCGCCGCACCGGCGTTCACCCCGAGGATGCCCGGATCGGCAAGCGGGCTGCGGGTCACGCCCTGCATTACCGCGCCCGAGAGGCCGAGCGCCGCCCCTGCCAGCGCCGCCAGGAGGGTGCGTGGCAGGCGCACCGCCACCACGGCCTCGCCGATGCTGTCGCGACCGCCGCCGAGCGCCGAGGCGATCTCGGCCCAGCCGACATCTCGGGTGCCGATGACCACCGACAGGGCGCAGCCGGCCAGCAGCGCCGCCAGCACCAGCAGCAGCCACATGAGCCGCGTCCGGGGCCTGCGCACCGGCGTCTCTGTTGCGGTCCGGGTCATTCGGATTTGCGCGCGGCCTCGGCGAGGCGGGCGACGTAATCCTCCAGCACCCAGCCGATCGACAGCGGCGTCGGGTTGGCGGCGGTGCCGACGGGATCGTTGCCAAGCAGCACCAGGGCGTCATTGCCGACGGCCCGCATCCGCGAGGTCAGCGGGTTCTGCCCGACGCTCTGCCGCAGCGCCTCGCCGCCGTAGCTCACCACGATGTCGACATCGTCGAAGGCGTCGATCCGCTCGGCGCTGATCTCGCCCGAGTAGCTGCCGCCGGCGGAGGCCTCCCGCACCAGGGCGGGGGAGGCGAGGCCGAGATCCTCGAAGAACTTCACCCGCGTGTCATTGGTCGAGTAGAAGCGGAACGTGCTGAGGTCGCGGGTGTCGAGATGGGTGACGAACATCGCCGTCTTGCCCGCGATCTCGGCGTGGCGGGCGGCGGCGGCTGCGATCTCGGCTTCGATCCGGCCGATCAGCGCCTCGCCCTCGGCGGCGAGGCCCAGAGCGCTGCCGTTCAGCCGGATCATCTCGCGCCAGTCGGTGGCCCAGGGCGCGTCGCTGTAGGCGACCACCGGGGCGATCTCGCTCAGCGTGTCGTAATCCTCGCGGCTGAGTCCGGAATAGGCGGCGAGGATCACGTCGGGCGCGCTGGCCGCGACCGCTTCGAAGTCGATGCCGTCGCCCTCGTCGAACAGCGGCGGCGCCTCGGCCCCCAGCTCTTCCAGCCTCTCGCTGACCCAGGGCAGCAGCCCGTCGCCGTCGTCATCGCCGAAATTCGCCCGGGCGAAGCCGACGGGGACCACCCCGAGCGCCAGCGGCACCTCGTGATTGGCCCAGGACACTGTCGCCACCCGCTGCGGCCGCTCCGGGATCACCGTCTCGCCGAAGGCATGGGCGATGTTCAGCGGGAAGTTCTGCGCAACGGCGCCGGAGACGGCCGCCAGCCAGAGCCCGGCGCCGAGCAGGAGGCCGCGGCCGTGGGGGAGACGAATAGGCATAAGGGCTTTCCCGCTGCAGGACGCTTGATGCCCCGGGATTTCCACGTCCCGCCGCTGCGCGTCAACCCGCGGCAGCAGGGTTTCCGCCGCGCCGAAGCCACCTCACGCAGATTTTCCGGAGAATCCGACAATAACAGTCGGAATCTACAATACAGCCCCCGTCGGCTCGGTTAGGGCTGCGGCGCAATCCGGCCTTATGGCGGGAGCCTCGCCGTCTCCGGGAACCGGGCGGCGCGGTCGAAGCTCCGCCCGAAAACGCCACAGCAAGCAGATGCCGGTCCGGCGTCAGGCCAGCGAGAAACTGACATCGAACGTATGGAAACAGCCATGGACTACATTTCGCGTCCTTCTCCCCGCCACCGCTGCCTCGCAGCGCTTTTGATGGGATGCACCGCGCTGGTCGCCCTGCCCACGGGCGCGGTCGCGCAGGAGGGCGCGGAGGAGGACGGCAGCTTCCGCCTGTCGCCGATCATCGTCGATGTGGGCGCGGCCAGCGACGACGACGCGAATTCGGTCGTGGTGCGCGAGCTCTGGGTCGGCGGCAAGGTCGCGACCAGCATCCTCGACACCCCGGCCTCGGTCTCGGTGGTGACCCAGCGCGAGATCGCGCAACGCAACGCCACGACGACAGAGGAGGTGCTGCAATATTCCGCCGGCATCGTCACCGACTATTACGGCAGCGACGACCGCAACGACTATTTCCTGGTGCGCGGCTTCCAGGCCTCGACCTATCGCGACGGTCTGAGCCTTGGCGCGATGCGCGATACGCGGGAAGAGTCCTACGCTTTCGAGCGGGTGGAAGTCATGAAAGGCGCCAACTCCACCTTGTTCGGTGTCTCGGATCCGGGCGGTTCGGTGAACTTCGTGACCAAGACGCCGAAGTTCGAGCGTTTCGGAGAGGTCTATGGCCAGGTTGGCAGCAATGACCACAAGGAGCTGGGCTTCGACTTCGGCGATACGCTGAACCCCATGGGCACATTCGCCTACCGCCTGTCCGGCAAGCTGAAGGACAGCGCGCTGGATTATGACCACTCGCGCGATGACGACTCTTTCCTGATGGGCGGCCTCAGCTGGGCCCCGACCGATGACACGACGGTCACCGTGACCTTCGACCACCTCGAGCGCGACGCCACCCCCAACAGCGGCGGCTACCCGATCGACCGCGAATACGACCGCAGCGACTTCTTCGGCGAGCCGGACTTCAACGACCATGATGTGAAACGCGATACGCTGTCTGCGATGGTCCGGCACGACTTCGGCGGCGGGCTCAGCTTCAGCGGCAACCTCCGATATACCGATGTGAGCGACGAATTCGCGTATGTCTACATTACGGACACTGCGGGGCGGGTAGGTTCGTCCGTTGATCGCGACTATTATGGCTCGGCGAGCACGGCCGAGGAGATCGTCGGCAATGCGATCCTGCAATATGATGCGAGTTTCGGCACCGCTGACAGCAGCACGCTGCTCGGATTTGAGTTCCGCAATGTGGAGCAGAGCGTTCTCTCGATCTATGGCGACGCGGGTCCCATCGACATCGCCAATCCGGTCTACAGCGGCAGTCCCGCCAATCCTGTCGTGATCGAGGACAGTGAAAGCGACACCAAGACGAAGTCCGTCTTTGTGCAGCAGAACTTCTCCTTCAATGACAAGATCATTGCGACAGTTGGCTTGCGGCACGACTGGCTCGATCTCTCCAGAGACGGTGAGCACGATGAAGTCTCCGAAACGTCCCTCCGGGCTGCGTTGACCTACAAGGTCACGGACGAGGTTTCGGCGTATGTCAGTTTTGCCGAGTCCGTGGCGCCGCCCGATATGGGCGTCGAACCGGAGCGCGGCGAGCAATATGAAGTGGGCGTCAAGTACCAACCCGCCGGCACCCGTGCGCTTCTCTCAGCTGCGGTATTCGATCTGACCAAGAAGAATGTATCTGTGTCCTTACCGGTTGACGGTGGTGGCATCGAACGGCAATCGGTTGGAGAAACGCGCGTCCGTGGCTTCGAGCTGGAAGGCAAGGCCGAGATTGCGGACAACTGGGAAGTGATTGGCTCCTACTCCTATGTTGACTCCGAAGTTGTCCGCTCAAATCCGGTGAGAGGGGTTGACGTCGAGGGCAACGAATTCAGTTCGGTGCCAAACCACATGGCGTCGCTGTGGGTGAATCGCATCGTTCCGGCCACGCAGAACCATGGCGAAATGACCTTTGGTCTCGGCGCGCGATATGTGGGCTCGTATTTCTACGATGTTCGGAACAACACCGGCGCAAGTGATGCGACGACGCTCTTCGACGCGGCCTTCAGCTACGACATCGCCGAGAACACCGGCCTTTCGATCAATGTCAGCAACCTGTTCGACGAGCAGCATGTCGTCGGCAGCGGCACGGCGGACTACTACAACCCTGGCCGCACCATCACCGCCACGCTGCGCCGGACCTGGTGAGCGGAGCGCCCCGCCCTTCGGGGCGGGGCGTCAGGTCGGGCCCTCGCCGTGGCGGGCGCGGCGCCAGGCGACCGGGGTTTCGCCGGTCATCTGGCGGAACACCCGGGTCAGGTGGGCCTGGTCGGTGAAGCCGAGCCGGTCGGCGATCTCGGCCACGTTCAGCCCGCTGGAGCAGAGCAGGCTCTGCGCCAGGTCGACCCGCTGGCGCAGCTGCCATTGCAAGGGCGTCGTGCCGGTCGCGTTCTTGAACAGATGCGAGAACCAGCTTTCCGACAGGCCGATCGCTTCGGCCATCTCGGCCACCGTCAGGCTGCGCCCGCCCGCCATGCGGAACGCGCCTTCCAGCTTGCGCATCTGCGCCTGTGTCAGCCGCGCCTCGACCCGCCCCGTCTCGGCCTCCTCGAGATCCAGCAGCCCGGTCACCAGCCCCGCGACCAGCGCCTCGGCATGCAGCGCGTGGCGGTCGGGGCTGCGGGTCTCCTGCGCCAGGAGCCCGGCCAGGGCCTCGACCGTGGGCGAGGCCGGGCTCTCCGCCGGGCGGTCGAGCATGGCGAGCGCCGCCGAGCGGCCGAGGGCGGGGGCCAGCAGCTTCAGCAGCCGCTCGCTGTGCAGGTGGATGTCGAGATGCGAGAAGCTGTGCGCGGCGGTGAAGCGGGTCCACATCGGCAGGCCGGCGGGCACGTAGAGCACGCGGGGCAGCGGCCGGCCGCCGCGCGCCAGCCCGCCATCGTCATTCGTCAGGCGGATCGAGGAGACGTCGTTGAAGAACACCAGGATGCGTGGCTGGTCCGACAGGTAGTACCCCTGCGCCCCGCGCCCGCCCTGCGCCTCCCAGAACACGCTGGTGACGCCGTCCAGCGCACGCCAGCGCGCGGGAACGGTCGGCGTGATGCCGTCGGTCTGCCCGACAAATCTGTGCTGGAAGCTCATGCAGCCCGAAGCCCTCGGCGGGTGGAGAGAAGGTGATCGGCTGGCGTCTGGCTGGCTGCCCCCGACGTCGCACACTCCGCCGCCGGATGCAATCGCCGCGCCTTTGGGCCGTCTCGCGCCGAGTTGTTCCGCGTGACGGCCGCGGGCTCTGGACCGGCGGCATCGCGGCCCCTAGCTAGGAAGGAGGGCAGGCGGAGGGGGAGCGATGGGCAAGACCATGATCGGCCTGATCGGCGCGGCGCTGCTCTGGCCGCTGGGGGCCTTGCGCAGGGCGCGCCCCGGCATGGGCGCTGGATGCGCCGGCGACCGAGGCGTTGCTGCGCTCGCTGGCGCTCGGCGGGGTGCAGACGGCGACCGAGATGCTGGCGCGCTCGATCATGCTCTCGCGGCAGCAGGCGCTGGACGAGGGCACCGCACCGATCCCGGTGCTGATCCGGCAGCGGCTGGAGGGGCATGTGCCGAGTGAAGACCTCGACGCGGTGCGCTGGCGGGTCGGCGGCGGCGACGAGACCTCGCTGCAGTGGAACGCCATCGTCAACGGGCCGGCGACCGCGATCACCCTGCTCGACGTGGTGGTCTTCGAGGACGAGGGCGACGCGCTGGCCAATGCCGAACTCTGGGCGCATGAGCTGCGCCATGTCGGCCAGTACCGCGAATGGGGGCTGCGCGGCTTCAGCCAGCGCTACATCACCGACCACCAATGGGTCGAAGAAGACGCCATGGACTTCGCCGCAAGCTGGCGCGACGGCCGCAGCCTCCGGCCGCGCCCGAGGCCCTGGCCCTGAGCCGCAGCTCAGCTTATCGCCACATATTCCCCGGTGTCGAGGAAACGCTCCAGCATCGCCCGGTGCGGGGCGATGTCGATGCCGTGCTCGGCCAGCCACTCCGGGTTGTAGTAGGTCGCGGCATAACGGTCGCCGCTGTCGCAGATCAGCGAGACCAGCGAGCCCTGCCGGCCCTCGCGCAGCATATTGGCGGCGATCCAGCAGAGGCCGAAGAAATTGGTCCCGGTGGAGCCGCCGACCCGGCGGAACAGCCGGTCGGACAGCACATGCATGGCGGCGATGGAGGCGGCGTCGGGCACGCGGATCATGTGGTCGATGACCCCGGGGATGAAGGAGGGCTCCACCCGCGGCCGGCCGATCCCCTCGATCCTCGAACCTGCTGCGGTGGTCTCCATGTCGCCGCTCTGCCAGGCGTCATAGAAGGCCGAGCCCTCCACATCCACCACGCAGAGCCGGGTCGCGAGGTTGCGGTAGCGGATGTAGCGCCCGATGGTGGCCGAGGTGCCGCCGGTTCCAGCGCTCATCACCACCCAGTCGGGCACCGGATGCTCCTCGCCCTGCATCTGGCCGAAGATGCTCTCGGCGATGTTGTTGTTGCCGCGCCAGTCGGTCGCCCGCTCGGCATTGGTGAACTGGTCGAGGTAATGCCCGCCCGTCTCCTCGGCCAGGCGCTGCGCCACGGTATAGATCTCGCCCGCGTGGTCGACGAAGTGGCAGCGGCCGCCAAACCGCTCGATCGCCTCGATTTTCTGCCGGCTGGTCGTGCGCGGCATCACCGCGAGGAAGGGTAGGTCCAGCAGATGCGCGAAATAGGCCTCCGACACGGCGGTGGAGCCGGAGGAAGCCTCGACCAGCGTGGTGCCTTCGGTGATCCTGCCGTTGCAGATGCCGTAGAGGAACAGCGACCGCGCCAGCCGGTGCTTGAGGCTGCCGGTCGGATGGGTGCTTTCGTCCTTGAGATAGATCTGGATGCCGCGCAGCCCCTTGAAGGCCGGGTTCACCAGATGCGTGTCGGCCGAGCGCCGCCCGTCGCCCTGCAACAGCGCGATGGCATGGCGCGTCCAGTCGCGGTTCTCGCAGGCGGGCAGGGGGACAAGGCTCGGGCAGCAGCAGGTCATGGGGTCCTCGGGGTGGTGGCCGGTCCTGAAGACCATGCCCCGGCGCATTCGCCCAGCCGAAAATGCCCCCGGCGGGGCGGGTGGCGCTCGTGTGGTCCATATGGCCTTTACTAAAGGTCCATATGGGCTATACTCAACCCCCAAAGGAGACCCGCCATGCAGCTCGCCCTCAAGACCCGCGACCCCGCCGAGGTGAACGCCATCGCGCTGAAGGCCTATGGCCGGGTGGCCGAGGCCTGGGCGCTGAGCCAGAGGGAGGCGGCGGCGCTGGCCGACATGTCGGAGAGCACCTGGAAACGGGCGAAGAAGCCCGGCTTCACCGGCGAGCTGACCAAGGACCAGCTGCTGCGGCTCTCGGCGGTGATCGGCATCTTCAAGTCGCTCGACCTCTATTTCTCCGGCCCGCTGGCCCACAGCTGGATGACCCGGCCGAATGGCGGCCCGCTGTTCGGCGGGGCGCGGCCGGTCGATGCGGCGATCGACGGCGGCCTGC
>NZ_PZKG01000120.1 GCF_003034985.1 Cereibacter changlensis JA139 | reverse complement strand
TTTTCCCGCCGGGGGTTCACGAAGGTGACGGTGCTGCGTTCGGTCCGGGTTCTGTACTGGCCGGGCGTGAAGGTGGGATGCACGACGACCGGGTCGAGCCCGTAGACCTCACGGTAGCGGTTGGCGGTGAAGTCCGAGTTCGCGATGGTCGGGACAGGGCCGAGACTGTGCAGATCGCCGCCCAGATCGCCGAATTCGACGTTGCGGAGATAGAGCACGACCGGCACCCCGAGTTCCTGAAACCGAAGCGCCATCGGCACCTGCCGCCCGGATTGCAGCAGCACCACATCCGGCATGTCCGCCGCCGTCAGCTCCCCGACGCCCTCGGAGGGGAACCAGCCACGATGGGTCGGGTAGCCGCATCTCGCATCGCTCGCCAGCTTGCGCCCGGTCAGCTTGAGCATAACGCGGCTGCGCAGACCCGTGCGCCCGATGCCCGACAGGCCCGCCAGCACGCGGACCTTGTGACCACGCTGGGCGAGGGCCTTGGCAATCTCGTGCGTGCTGATCTGCGCGCCGCCCGTCAATTGCGGCAGGTAGGGATGAGCGCTGCCAAGGACAATCTTCAATGGTCGTTTCCTTCGGGTTCTGCCGCAGATATCCTTATCCTCGACCGATTTCGGGAGCCTCTTCGCGGATTGCAGGTTCGCAACAGGACGCCGGAGCAGGTGCCTGGGTTTATGAGCAGTCGTTCAGCAAGGAGTGAGGCGACGTTCGGGCTGGGTGGGCTTGCCACGAAGCGGCATGGCGAAAATGGCGATGGACTCGGGCAACCTGACCGATGCGACCCCGCAACAGTCATCCACTGGCGTGTTTGGGCAACCTGCCACGTGGTCGATTGTTCCGACCGTTTTGCGGCTTCGACTCCGATGCCATGAAGCCCCTGGTCCGAGGTTTTGCTGGAAACACCACGGTATCGGCGCAGGCTCCCAACCCGTAAACTCGCCAGGCGAGATCATCATCGGGCGCAAGGGCATGGTCATGGACGAGAAGAAGCCCTGCCCGGTTCACCGCGAAGAAGGGCTGACGGCGCGGAGCGGGGCGCAGGCAAGGGCGGCGCTGGCCTGCTCGACTATGGGTCAAGCGCCTCAAGAAGGGCCTGCCAGTCCTGGCGTCCGCCAAGGATGCGAAGGATCAGCAGATCGGCGCCCGCGATGCGATAGAGGATCAGGTGAGATCCGGTCGGATGCAGCCGCACAGGTGGCGTCAGCTCCGTCCGCTCTCGCGCGATCAATGGCATGGCGAGCAGCATGTCGAATGTCGCCGCAAGGCTGTCGATGTAGCGGTCCGCCTGCTGGCTGGACCAGTGCTCGGCCGTATAGACCCAGATGTCTTCCAGATCGGCCTCTGCCCTTGGGGAAAGGCTGATCCTGCTCGGGAGGTCAGTCGCCACGAGCGGCAGCCATCCGGGTCTTGAAGGCCGTGACATCGAAGGGGCGCGGCTCACCGCTTTCAACCCCCTCCGTGAGGGCTGTCTGAAGCTGTGCTATCGCATCGGCACGCGCCTGGTCGCGCCGGATGAGGTGCCGGATGTAGTCACTGGCATTGCTGAAACTGCCTGTCTGAGAGCGCTCCTCCACCCAGCTTTTCATTGGGTCGGGAAGGGAAACGTTCATCGTCGCCATGTGACCTCCATAAGCTTGGGAGGAATATGACAAAGATTGCCAATCATGGCCAGAGATATTGTGAGCCCGCGATGGAGCCCGTCTGCTCGGACCGCGAACGGTCCCAAGGCATCGCGTTATGGCATGCACTTCGGTCAGGTCACCGATCAAGATCTCTGTGGCTGATGAGACCGGCTGGGTCGGCGGCGATCGTCGTCACCGTCTGGTCCTGAAGCAGCGACGCTTTTCGGCGATCTTGTGCATCTCCTCATCGGGCCGGGGATGCCTCGTGTCGAGTTGAAGCTGGCCTCGCCAAGTCCTGGCCGGTTTCGTGCGCCGCGTCTCCACCCTTGACAGCCCGCCCTCCGATCAGCGATATTCAACATGCTGAACCGTTCATTATGCTGAACGGCCCGGGGAGGGGTGGGATGAGCGGGCGTGGGGTTGAACGTATCCTCGACTTGATCGAATGGTTTGCCGCCCATCCGACGCCGGCGACCTTGGCGCATGTGGCCAAGGTGCTCGATCTGCCGAAATCCAGCGCGCTGGTGATGCTGCGCACGCTTGTCGACAGGGGTTACGTGCAGAAGCTGGAGGCCGGCGATTACATGCTGGTCCGGCTGCCGGGCGACATCTCGGGCAGGAGCAAGCCTTGGGGCGCCATGCTTGCTCTGGCGACGCCGCACCTGCAGGCGGCGGTCGCGGCAAGCGAGGAATCCGGCTTCGTCGCCGTCCTCGAGGGTGGCCAGGTCCGCTACCTGAACAAGATCCTGCCGGCGCGCGAAATCCGCTACGACCGCGATATCTCGCGCACCCGGCCGGCCCATCGCGTGGCCAGCGGCATCGTTCTGCTGGCGGCTCAGAGTGATGCGGAGCTGGACGCCTACTGCGCCGAGGCGGGGCTGGGCGAGGCCGAGGCGGCGGAGGTCAGGCGTGTCGTCGCCGTCGCCCGCCAGGACGGTTTCTACGTGAACCTCAAGGGCGTGGTCGAGGGCGCCGCCGGCGTCGCCGCGCCGATCCTCGATGCGTCGGGCCGCGCCATCGCCGCCATCAACATATCCGGTCCGCAGGCGCGGATCGCTGCAAACTCCGACCGGGCCACCCAAGTGGTGCTCGAAACTGCGCGCGCCGTCACGGAGGACATTGGCCGGCGCGCATTCAGAACTATGTGAGGGAGGAAATCACATGTCGCCTTACTTCAAGCTGCTCGGCGCTGCTGCCGCGCTGGCCCTGACCGGCACCAGCGTTTTCGCGCAGGAGTTCCCGGACTACTACCCCGAAACCTACCGCGACATCGTCGAAGCGTCGCGCAGCGAAAGCGGCGTGATGATCTATTCGAACATGGCCGACAACAACTGGCAGCCACTGCTGGAAGGCTTCCGCGCCAAGTTCCCCTGGATCACCGTCGAGACGGTCGATCTTGGCTCCGGCACGGTGCATTCGCGCTGGGAAGCCGAGAAGGGCTCCAATGCCCGCACCGCAGATATCCTGGTGTCCGGCGCCAATGACCGTTGGGCCAGCTACGGCAAGGAGGGGCTGATGGAGCCCTACGAGAGCCCGGAATTCGCCCATCTGCCCGAGTTCGGTCATCCCTATCCGGGCGTTGCGGTCATGTCGTCCGACCCTCTCGTCATCACCTACAACGCCGCCCTTCTGTCGGAAGAGCAGCGCCCGACCGGCTTTGCCTCGCTGGTGGCGGCAACCCAGGCCGACCCCGGCAGCTTCGACGGACGCATCACCACCTATGACGCGGCGCGGAATTCCTTCGGCTTGGCTGCCTGGTGGAACTACATGAACGTGAAGGGCGAAGAGGGCTGGGCCAATCTGCGCGCCATCGGCCCGATGATCCGGGGCGAGACGTCGGGCGGCCCGATGAACGAGAAGATCGCCACCGGCGAATATGTCATGGGCATCGCGGTGTCGGGCATCACCATCTTCCCGCGTCTGGAACAGCCGGGCGGCGAGATCCTCGGCTTCGCCTTCCCGGATGACGGCACCATCATCATGTTGCGCGGCATGGGAATCCCCGCCGGAGCGACCAACCCGAACTCGGCCAAGCTGTTCCTCGATTATGCGCTGAGCGCCGAAGGCCAGACGCTCGTCGGCAAGGGCGGGCTGGTGCCCTACCGCGAGGACGTGCCAGAGGATCAGGTGCGCTACACCTTCCAGGGGATCTCGGACCTGATCGGAGCCGACAACATGGTGATCGCCGGCTTCGACGAACGCCTGATCACCGAGGCCCAGGCCTTCGCGGACAAGTGGACGGCCGCGATGGGCGGTCAGTGATCTGACCGGCACAGGGCGGCCCGGCGTGGCCGCCCGCTTCAAAGGAAAACCCGATGACGGACCTTACCGATGCCGGCGCGAAGCGCCCGGCCTTTGACCGATCGCGCCTGATCTTCTGGGGTGTCTCGCTGCTGACCGTCGTGCTGGTCGGCGGCCCGATCCTGCCGATCATCCTTCAGGCCTTCCTCGACAAGCCGCTCTACGATGCTGCCGCGGGCTTCACGCTCGGCAACTTCGGCCGGCTGTTCAGCGAGCCGGGAGTCGGCCGCATCTTCTTGAACACCCTTTATTTCGGCGCGCTGACCATGGTGATCGCGCAGTTGTTCGGCGCGGTGATGGCGGTGCTGGTCGGACGCACCAACCTGCCGGGACGGCGCTGGATGGGCGAAGTGTTCATCTGGCCGCTGTTCGTGTCGAACCTCGTCATCGCCTTCGGCTGGTTCACCATGTATGGGCCGTCGGGCTTCCTGACGCTTGCCTCGCGCACCTATCTCGGCGGCGCGCCGTGGAACCTCTATTCGGTCACCGGCATGGGGATCGTGGCCGGGCTCAGCCAGGCGCCCTTGACCTATCTCATGTGCCTCGCCGCCGTCACCAAGGCCGACCCGCAGCTCGAGGACGCCGCCCGTTCCGCCGGAGCCGGGCCGTTCCGCGCGCTCTGGTCGGTGACCATTCCGATGATCCGCCCGGCGATGATCTATTCCGCCGTGCTGAACTTCGTCATCGGCATCGAGATGCTGGCCATTCCGCTGCTGTTCGGCGGGCCGAGCGGCATCCAGACCGTGACGACCTTCCTCTACGACAAGGGGATCAACGCCGCCGTCCGCCCGGAATACGGGATCGTCGGCGCGGCGGCGATCCTGCTGCTGATCGTCGTGGCGCTGCTGGTCTGGCTGCAGGGCCGGCTGATGCGCGGCGCCGGCCGCTTCGTCACCGTGCGCGGCAAGGCGAGCCGCCCCTCGACGCTGGATCTCGGGCCCTGGAAGTGGGCGGCCTTCGCCTTCGTCTTCGGCTTCGTCTTTCTCACCATCCTGTCGATCTTCGGCGGCATCTTCCTTCGCTCGGTCGTGACCTTCCTGACGCCGCTGATCCCGATCTGGAAAGTGCTGACCACCGGCAACTTCGAACTCGTCCTCAACTCGGAAACCTATGTCCGCTCGATCGTGAACTCGGTCGTGGTCTCGGTCGTCGGCGCCGCGATCGGCACCTTCTTCATCGCGGTCATCGCGCTTATCGCCCGCCGATCGGAGTTCGGCTTCCGCCGGCCGCTGGAATATGTGGCGCTGTTTCCGCGCGCCCTGCCGGGCATCATCGCCGGCCTCGGCTTCTTCTATGCGGTGATCTGGATGCCGGGGCTGGATGCGATCCGCGGCACCATCTTCGTGCTGATCCTCGCATTCGTCGTGCGCTACATCCCGGTGGGTTTCGGGGCCATCGCCCCGGCCCTCGCCCAGATCGGCGAGGAGCTGGACCGCGGCGCCCGCATCTCCGGAGCCGACTGGTGGACCACCGTGACGCGGATCATCCTGCCGATCCTGAAGCCCGCGCTGTTCTCCTGCTACGCTCTGCTCTTCATCCACTTCTTCAAGGAATACGTCACCGCGGCCTTCCTCTACCAGCCGGGCTCCGAGATCATCGGCACGACCATGCTGCAACTCGTGGCGCAGGGCGACAACGGCCCCGTCTCCGCACTCGCCACCATTCAAGTCATCATCACGGCGCTGTTCGTCTTCCTTGCGCGCCGCCTGCTGGGAGCCAAGATCTATGGCTGATCTCATCATCGAGAACCTCACGATCAAATACGGCGAGGTCACCGCCGTCGAGAACCTGAGCATCAACGTGCCTTCCGGGGAGTTCCTGACGCTGCTCGGTCCGTCGGGCTGCGGCAAGTCCACGACGCTCTTCGCCGTGGCCGGTCTGAACCATGCGACCTCCGGCACCATCCGGGTCGGCGACCGCATCCTGTTCAACGGCGATCCCAAGGCGACGGTGCCGCCCGAGCGGCGCAACATCGGGCTGGTGTTCCAGAGCTATGCGCTCTGGCCGCACAAGACCGTGGCCGACAACCTCGCCTTCCCGCTGATCCTGCGCAAGATGGGCAAATCCGAGCGGGAAGAGCGCATCCGGGAGGCGCTCGGCCTGGTCGAGATGCTTCCCTATGCCGAGCGGTTTCCCTTCGAACTGTCCGGCGGCCAGCAGCAACGCGTGGCCCTTGCCCGCGCGCTGGTCTATCGCCCGCCCCTGCTGCTGCTCGACGAGCCGCTCTCGAACCTCGACGCCAAGCTGCGCGAGCGGGCAAGGGTCTGGCTGCGCGAATTGCAGGAACGACTGAAGGTCACCACGGTCTATGTGACCCACGACCAGTCGGAGGCGCTCGCGGTTTCGGACAGGATTGCGGTGATGAGCATGGGCCGGATGCGCCAGCTCGGCGCCCCGCGCGAGATCTACGAGACGCCAGCCGACAGCTTCGTGGCCGACTTCATTGGCTCCTCCAACTTCCTCGATGGGCGGATGATCGAAAGCGGCGTCGATCACGCGCTTGTCGAACTGGGCGACGGCACCCGCCTGACCACCGCGCCGGGCCGCGCCGCGGCGGATGGGTCGCTGGTGGTGGCCGTGCGGCCGGAGCGGATTTCGGTCGCGACGGCGGAAGGCCCGAATACCCTGCGCGCCAAGGTGGAGCAGAAGGTCTATCTTGGCTCGGTCTGGCAGTATGTCGTCCGCAGCGGTCCGGTGGAGTTCCGTATCCAGACCACCTTCGAGATCGACGCTCCCGAAGTGCTGCTGCATATCCCTGCCGAGGCCTGCGCCCTCTTCGCCGAAACGCCGGTGGGGAACTGACGATGGGGACCAGGGACAATCCCCTTCGCTTCGACGCGACGGCGCGCGGGCCACTGGCAGGGGTGCGGGTGATCGACCTGTCGCGGCTGGTCGCGGGCAACATGCTGTCGCTGCAGCTGGCCGACTTCGGCGCCGATGTGGTGAAGATCGAACCGCCGCAAGGCGATCCCCTGCGGGACTGGCGCGACAATGGCCAATCGCTGCACTGGAAGACCTATGGCCGCAACAAGCGCTCGCTTGTGCTGAACCTCCGACAGCCGCCGGCGATGCGGGCGCTGCGGCGGCTGCTGGAAGGGGCCGACATCTTTGTCGAGAACTTCCGCCCGGGCACGCTCGAGGAGATGGGTCTCGGCCCGGACGTGTTGCGCGAGCTGAACCCGCGCCTGATCACCGTGCGGATATCCGGCTTCGGCCAGACCGGACCCTATGCAGAGCTGCCCGGCTTCGGCACCCTGGTCGAGGCGATGAGCGGCTTTGCCGCCCGCACCGGCTTTCCCGACCGTGAGCCGGTGCTGCCTCCCCTGGCGCTCGCCGACATGATCGCTGGACTGACCGGCGCCAATGCTGCCATGATGGCGCTCTTCGCCCGCGAGCGCGGCCTGGCCTCCGGGCAGGTGATCGACCTGTCGCTGCTGGAGCCGATCTTCGCCTCGCTCGGACCGGAAGCGGCGATCTATCGCCAGACCGGCGCAGTGAAGCAGCGGTCGGGCTCGGCCTCCAACACGGTCTCGCCGCGCAACGTCTATCGCTGCAGTGACGGCAAATTCGCAGCGCTCTCGGGGTCCACCCAGGTGGTGGCGATGCGGATCTTCGATACCATCGGACGGCCCGAGATGAAGGCCGATCCGCGCTTCGCCACCAATGCGGCGCGGGTACAACACCGCGATCTGGTGGACGCGGCGGTCGGTGCCTGGTTCCTGACCCGAGACCGCGATACCGCGCTGGCCGAGATGCGGGCGCAGGGCGCCACCGTCGGTCCGGTCTATGACATTGCCGATATTGCAGAGGATCGCCACTTCGCCGAGCGCGAAATCGTCGTCGAGGTCGAGGACGCCGAAAACGGCAGCCTGCCGATGCACAACATCTTCCCGCGCTTCTCGGAGACGCCCGGCGTCTGGCGCCTGCCCGCGCCCGACCTCGGCCAACACAGTGGCGAGATCCTCGCCGAGATCGGCATGACCGAGGCGGATCTGGAGGATGGCGCATGATCCGCTCCCTGCTCTACGTTCCCGGCAACACGCCACGCTTCCTGGAGAAGGCCGCCTCCCGCGGCGCCGATGCAATCATCATCGATCTGGAAGATGCAGTGCCGGAGGCGCTGAAAAGCTCTGCCCGCGACGCGCTTGCCCAAAGCGTGCCGATGGTCGGCCGGGGCGGGGCGGAGGTCTTCGTCCGGGTCAACATGACCGACCGGCTGCTGGACGACGCCGAAGCGGCCTGCCGGGCCGGCGCGGCGGGGCTCTATCTGCCGAAGGTGAACAGTGTCACGGTTCTTGACCGGCTGGTGGCCCACCTTGCGCCGATCGAAGCTGAAACGAAGCGCAATCCGCTGCGCTTCGTTCCGCTGATCGAGGACGCCGAGGGTCTGTTCGAGGCCCGCGCCATCGCCAGGGGCCCGCGGGTGCTGGGGATCTCGTCGGGTGGCGAGGATCTGGCGACCTCGATGGGCGCCAAGCCCCTGCCCGAAGTGCTGCGCCTGCCGAAACAGATGATCCACTATGCCGCCAAGGCGGCGGGGGTCCTGTCCTTCGGGCTCTTCCGCAGCACGGTGGATTTCGCCGATACCGAGGCTATCCGCGAGGCTGCGGAAGAGGCGCGCAGCTACGGGTTCGACGGGGCCAGCTGCATCCATCCCAGCGTCGTGCCGGTGCTGAACGCCGCCTTCGCCCCGAGCGAGGCCGAAATCGTCTGGGCGCGCAAGGTGGTGGCCGCCGCGCGAACCGAGGAGCAGGCCGGCCGCGGGGCCTTCATGCTGGACGGGCAATTCCTCGACGCCCCCATCGTCACGCGCGCCGAGCGGCTGCTTGCCCGGCTCCACCCCAAGACCTGAGGATCATGACGAACATTCTCCCCAACGGCTCCGGCCGCAGCCGCCGCGTGCTGGTCAGCCACACGCAGATCGCCGAGAGCGCCATCCGCCTGCTGAACGCGCATGATGTCGACGTGTTCTTCTCGCCGCCCTACGATCCGTCGGAGGTGGTCGCAGCCCGTGCCGCAGAGTTGCAGATCGACGCGCTGATGGTGCGACAGGGCAGGATCGACGACCAGGTGATCGGGGCCTCTGCGAAGCTGCGGGTCATCGTCAAACACGGCGTCGGCGTCGACAATATCGACATCGCGGCGGCGACGGCGCGGGGCATCCCCGTGCTCCGCGCGCTCGGCTCGAACTCGCGCGCCGTGGCCGAACATGCCATCGCCCTGGCGCTCATGCTGGTGAAGGAGATCCAGCCGCTGAATGCCGCGGTGAAGGCGGGCGGCTGGCCGAAACCCAGCTTCATCGGCAAGGACTTCAAGGGCGCCACCATCGGCCTGATCGGATATGGCGGCATCGGCCGTGAGACGGCCCGAATGGCCGAGGCGCTTGGGATGGAGGTGGTGGTGCATGATCCCTATGCCCCCGAAGCGGTTCAGGCCGACGGTTTCGCCGTCGCCGAGATCGATGCCATGCTGCCCGAGCTGGACATCCTCAGCCTGCATTGTCCGCTGACCGCCGGCACCCGCAATCTGATCGACGCGCGACGTCTGGCGCTGATGAAACCCGGCGCCGTGATCGTCAATACCGCCCGTGGCGGGCTGATCGACGAGGCGGCGCTGGCCGAGGCGCTGGCAGAGGGCCGCATTGCCGCCGCGGGACTCGACAGCTTCGCGCAGGAGCCGCCGACCGCCGACAACCCGCTCTGGTCGCTTCCCACCCTCACCGCCACGCCGCATATCGGCGGCGTCACCGCGGGCTCGGCACGGTCGATGGCCGAGATCGCCGCGCGCCATATCATCAGTGTGCTGGACGGCAACCCGCCAGACCAGCGCAGCCTCGCCCTTGCATCGGAACTATCGGCCTGACGGGCCAGGAAAGGACATCATGAGCTACGGATTCAGGATCAAGCAGAGCTGGCGGCGGATCGACGCGGAGATGGTCGACGCCTTCCGCGACCTGCCGGTCGCCAATGTTAGCGACGCGATGCAACGCCTGCCCGGTTTCGGACCCGAGTTCCGTCCGATGCACCGTTCGGGCGTGCTGGCCGGCCCGGCGCTGACCGTGCGGACGAGGCCCGGAGACAATCTCATGCTGCACAAGGCCATCGACATGGCCGAACCGGGCGACGTGATCGTGGTGGACGCCGGGGGCGACCTGACGAATTCGCTGATGGGGGAACTGATGCTGGCCCATGCGATCCGGCGCGGCGTCGCCGGATTCGTTCTGGGCGGAGCGATTCGCGACGCCGAGGCCTTCCTCGAGCGCAACCTGCCGGTCTACGCTCTCGGCATCACCCATCGCGGCCCCTACCGCACCGGGCCGGGCGAGATCGGCTTTCCGATCCGCATCGGCGCCGCGCTGGTCTCGCCGGGCGATCTGGTGCTGGGCGACTTCGACGGGGTGCTTTCGGTGCCGCCCGGAGAAGCCTCCGCCGTGCTTGCGGCGACACGGGCGAAGAACGCGGCCGAAGAGAAGCAGATGGCCGCCACTGAGGCAGGCACCCTGGACCGCAGTTGGGTCGACAAGGCGCTGCGCGATGCGGGATGCACGTATCTCGACTGATCCTGCACGGAGGCGAGCCGCTGGATGGAAATGCATGGCGAGGCTGCCCGGTCCCTGAGCCCGGCCTCCGGCGCTCTCCTCCCCGGCGGCAATAGCGGCCGCCCCGGTCACCGCCTCGATCCCTGATCCGGGCGGTGGCGACCAGGGCGCCGACGAGAGCGGTCAGCGAGCCATCCAATGCCGTGACCCGCGGCACGAGGGTCGATCTGCCGGAAATCCGCAGCGCCCGCTCGCCATCCGTCACGAGATCGGTCTCGCCGGGGACGGCAACGACCGCCGCCGTGGCCAGAGCCAACGCGCGCTCAGCGGTCTCGGCCTCTTCGACCGGATCACCGCTGTCTAGGCCTCTGCCCATGCTCCGCCCGCCCGCTGGCCAGTGCGATGATTTCGGAGGCACTGCCACGGACCCCGGCCACCAGCAGCACATTGGCCGCGATTGTCACCGCCACATGATCGGCGATGCGCTGCACCGGGGCGCCGCGCATCTGCGCATGGAGGTCAGCATGGACGGCCATCGCTCACGGCTCCTCCTGCACCGGCATGTAGAGATCGCCGCCGTCGCGGTATTTTCCGGCCATCTCGGCCATGCCCGCCTCGGCGCGGGCCGCGTCGCGGATGTCATGGCTGATCTTCATCGAACAGAATTTCGGCCCGCACATCGAGCAGAAATGCGCGAGCTTGTGCGCTTCCTTCGGCAGGGTCTGGTCGTGGAAGGACCGAGCGGTATCGGGGTCGAGCGACAGGTTGAACTGGTCCTCCCAACGGAACTCGAACCGCGCGCGGCTCAGCGCATCGTCGCGCAGCTTCGCCGCCGGATGCCCCTTGGCAAGATCCGCCGCATGCGCCGCGATCTTGTAGGTGATCACCCCCGTCTTCACGTCGTCGCGGTCGGGCAGGCCGAGATGCTCCTTCGGCGTGACGTAGCAGAGCATCGCCGTGCCGAACCAGCCGATCATCGCCGCGCCGATCCCGCTGGTGATGTGGTCGTAGCCGGGCGCGATGTCGGTCGTGAGCGGCCCGAGCGTGTAGAAGGGGGCCTCGCCGCAAACCTCCAGCTGCTTGTCCATGTTTTCCCTGATCTTGTGCATCGGCACATGGCCGGGGCCTTCGATCATCACCTGGCAGTCATGTTGCCAGGCGATCCGCGTCAGCTCGCCCAGCGTCTCCAGTTCCGCGAACTGTGCCGCGTCGTTCGCGTCGGCGACCGAGCCGGGCCGCAGCCCGTCGCCCAGCGAGAACGATACGTCATAGGCGCGCATGATCTGGCAGATGTCCTCGAAATGCTCGTGGAGGAAGCTCTCGCGGTGATGATGCAGGCACCACTTGGCCATGATCGAACCGCCCCGGCTGACGATGCCGGTGACCCGGTCCACCGTCAGCGGAATGTGCCGCAGCCGCAGGCCGGCATGGATGGTGAAGTAATCCACGCCCTGTTCGGCCTGCTCGATCAGCGTGTCGCGGAAGATCTCCCAGGAGAGATCCTCGGCAACGCCACCCACCTTTTCCAGCGCCTGATAGAGCGGCACGGTGCCGATCGGCACCGGCGCGTTGCGGATGATCCAGTCGCGGATGTTGTGTATGTTGCGGCCGGTCGACAGGTCCATCACCGTATCCGCGCCCCAGCGGATCGCCCAGACCATCTTTTCGACCTCTTCGGCCATGGAGGAGGTCACGGCGGAATTGCCGATATTGGCATTGATCTTCACGAGGAAGTTGCGGCCGATGGCCATCGGCTCCAGTTCGGGA
>NZ_PZKG01000119.1 GCF_003034985.1 Cereibacter changlensis JA139 | reverse complement strand
GACAGCTTATGAGACAGCTACCCTATCAGGCTCTGATACAGGCTAGTACAGCATCAGATACAGGAGTGAGACAGGGTATATATACGGCAGTAAGCCCGGATGTTTACTTCTGTGAAGCACAGTATCTGTTGCAGGCATCCATGTTCTGAGGAACGAAGTGACGAAGCATGGTATCTATTAGACCGTATGCTTGGATTACTGTATCTGTTCGACCTTCCCATCTTCTGCGAAGCAGGATGGTATACTACTCGCTAACCTATACAACGTCATTCCGGGATAACTTGGTATCACTAACTGTAACACGGCAAGCTATATAGTGGTTCATACTCAGTAGGCCGCAGCAATATCTACATCGGTTGAACAGTTGCAGTGACGCTCATTATACAAGTGGAGGCGAGGCGGTTTAAACATGTCGAGTATGGCTGATAGAGCGCTGAGTTGCCATTGAGTAGAGCCACAAGATATACACCATCCGGGCCATTCTCGATTAGCCAGACTTCAGTTTCTCATCCTTTGATGATAAAATAGCTTGTGCTGTTATAATCTCCATGCCATACCAATAAAACGCCGGTGGTCGCTGACACTTCACCCGGATGCCTCCTTCGGGATGGCTACCGATTACGCGGCGCAGTCAGCTATCAGCACCTGAGAAGTGTTGTTTAGTTAGACTGCGCCGGGCTGCTGTACATTAAGTGCAGGCTCAGGGATACTATGTCAGTTATCAGCAACAGCAATACTAAGCTCCCGTACGTCAAGCAAATGGCTGGCCGGAATGGTACAAGCTATCTGAGCTTTCAGCGGACACCCGGAACGCTCAGCCATGCCGTGCTGCAATGGAAAGAAGCTATGCAACAGATCGGACGACAGTTCAGCATGGCGGCATCTAACCGGAGGCTGGCCGATGATATCAGCAGCGGCGCAGGCTGGCTGCACCTGGATGAACTCACCAGCACACATGTAGACTTCATCTGCGGCGCGGGCGTGGTGAACGGCTTTGTGCAGGCCCGGCGGCTACAGGTGCTCCGGCTGGTCGCGCGAAACGCGGGCCGTACAGGGCCTTTGGGCTTGAGCCGAGGGCTTGCCCGCAAAACCCTTGGGACGGTCGCCCAGCCCCGCGCCTGCTGGTCTGCCGACGATCTGCAAGCCTTCTGCCTGATGTTCCCGGTCGGCACGGTCCAGCATACAGCCGCTACCCTAATGATCTGGCTCCGGCTCAGCCCGAATAGCCTCATGCAGCTTGATGCGGATGAACTCGATACGCTCTGTGATCCGCGCAGTGGGTTCGGGCGGGCAGTTCACTCTGCCTTCGCTGCCCCGCCTTCCGGCTTGTATGGCGCTGCCGAGGATATGCGCCGGAGTGGTGCGGGGCTGGCGGTACGGCTTCGGGCCGCAACTGCGCGGGCGGGTGTTCCGAACTTGACGCGGCAAAGTGTCAGGAAGTTGAATGGTGAGTTAATCGGCAGCTTGATAGCAAGTCATGCTCTAAGCTGCCGGAGCAGTTGCCTCCCGTTATCGGCTCGGGGCGAGGCTTGACCTTTAGACCGTGAACTTCTCGATCGCGTCACGCAACTGTGCCATCCGATAGCCGTCGCGCATATACACTTCCTGCGTAACACCTTCGCGGGCATGGCCGACTATGCACTGAACAATGGGCTGTGGTACGTCCGCTTGTCCGAGCCGCGTTACCATCGTGTGTCGGTAGCTGTGAAATACGAGAGCCTGCTGCTTCATGTTCAAGCGCGGTAGAAAACTCTCATTGAACCACCTGCCCAAGTTTCGCCCATACCCCCCATTCTTACTGAAACTGAAGTCCGGGAATAGTCGCGTTCCGTTCTTGCGCTGTTCGACGAAGGCAAGAAACCCAAGTCGTACTAGATCCGGGTGCAGTGGAACCTTGCGTCGACTGGCGTTTGCCTTGACGCTTTTGTTGTTGTCGCCCTCGTCTGTGATGTTCAAAAACCAGATGCCTTGCTCCTGCTGAACGTCTGCAATGTCCAGTTGGCATATCTCGTTCAGTCGAGCGCCTGTAAACATTCCTAGCAATGCACCCCACTTGTGGCTGTCCCGTCTAACCAAGCCCGCGCCGTTGGTGGTCAACTCCGCATAAATCTGGCGGCTTTGCTCCGCCGAAAAAGGCTTGCGGTCTGTAGGTGCGCTCTTAGCTCTCGGAACTTTCATACCATCGAAGATGATGTGCGTCGTATGGCCGTGGCGCTCTGCCCAGATAAAGAAGCGCCTGTACAAAGCTATGTGGCTGTTGATGGTCTTGGGCGAGATCGTCTTATGCCCGGTAACCTTGATTGCTTCTGCCAGCGGTAAGCCTTTCAATGCTGGCTTGGTGTTCCGACTGGCTGGGAGGAGTTGCAGTATCTTCTTGACCTCGGCTGCGTCATGCTTCGTCATGGCGGCGAGGCGGCAATCTGGCCCGAAGTGTTCTACGAGAATAGCCAAGTACGACTGGTACTGACCAGATGTTTTCTCGGGCCACTGTCTGGAATGCTCCGCCATGAAATCAGCGATGGCTTCTGAGAGGCGCGATGAAGTGGGTTCAGGCGCTGCCGAAGGCGCTGGAGGCGTTGCGGCTGGCTCCCCGAAGGAATATCCGTCGCCGCGTTCAGCAGCCTCCAAGACGAGCCTAAGGAGTTCCCGACGCCCTTTCCGAAGTTCAGTAATGGCATTCGGGAGGCTGTCGATCCACTCCTCATCTGTTACGCCCATCTTCCGTTTGAAGCGCTCCACGGGCAGATACATGGTCGTCGGTCGTTCGCTGTCGAGATGGTCTTGATGATCCAACATCTCGCTCCGGGCATCCTCCACTGCTACAGAGGAGAGGCCGCGATTGTTGATCCATTCTACATACTGGTCGAGTTGCTTATGGAAGTAGGTCCGCACTAGCTCCCGCAACCTGTCTTGCCTCAGTCGTGCCAACTCTTTGTTATCCCGTGTGATAAGTCCGCAGGATGCAAGATGTCGCGCCAGAGTACCAGCCCTCACAGGACAGCGCGTGCGCAGTGAAATCTTGATTGTAGGTCGGCAAGTGCTGTCCGTATGGGGCAGCGGCCAACGGAAGTAGAAGACGCCGTGGCGAGATAGACTTAGGTAGGCTGACAGCTTCATGGTTCGTGTGTTCCACTATGTGTCACACGTGAGAGCCAAGCAGCTAAGTTGTTGATTTAGAATGAAATGGAGGCGGGTACCGGAATCGAACCGGTCTTCACGGATTTGCAATCCGCTGCGTAACCTCTCCGCCAACCCGCCAACGCGTTGCCTGATAAGGTGATTCTGGAGGTCGCGCAAGTCCGCTTTTCACGCGTTCCGCCATTCACGATTCGGACTTCGTTGGTTCTCGCCTTCCCTGTGCCTCGGTTGCGCGAGCCTTCTGCCGCGCAGGACCGGCATATCGCGACCATGGCGCTGGTCTGTGTCCGGTCATGGCCATGATCAGATCGTTGCTGCACCCCGGCGTCGTCAGCTCGGCCGCGGTCGTGCCCCGCAGGGCCTGCAGGTCATAGGCCTCGGCTCCGATCTGTTTCTCGCAGCCATGACCTTGTCGGTCGCGCTGCGGCAGCTGCTCGCGCGGCCTCCCGGCGCCGGGGGCGGATCGTCAGCCTGGAGCGGGGAGGGCTTCCCGGTGGGCGGAGCGCCTATGGCCCCCGCGCACGGCGCGTCTTTGGCGCGTCTTGGTCTTGATCGCTTCCTGACCCACGGAACCCGCCGTCAGCATCTGCCCGCTGCATCCCGCTTTGAAGACCGGGGCCGTCACCATGGTCTCGGGCTGCGCCGAGCCCGGCGTCCTGTCCGGCCGACGCCGCTCCGATTGCCCGGCTTGCCCGCTCGCCACCCATCTGCTAGCGCCATCCAAGGCGGCATGGGGGGAGCGACGTGACAGGATCTTCGGCGCCCGGGGTCGCGCTGCTGACGGCGGTGGCGATGCTGGCCTTCGCGGCGAATTCCGTGCTCAACCGGCTTGCCCTGGCGCAGGGCGAGGCCGATGCGGTCACCTACACCGGGGTGCGGCTCGCCTCGGGGGCGCTGGTGCTGGGCCTCCTGCTGGCGCTTCGGGGCGCCGCGCCGCGGGTGGGGCGGATCGGCGGCAGTCTGGGCGGGGCGGTCTCGCTCTGCGTCTATGCCATCGCCTTCTCCTTCGCCTATCTGCAGCTCGGCGCGGGGACGGGGGCGCTTCTGCTCTTCGCCTCGGTGCAGATCGGCATGCTGGGCTGGGCGATCCGGCAGGGCGACCGGCCCGGCGGGCTGGAAGCCGCGGGCTTCGCGCTGGCGATCCTGTTCCTCGCGCTGCTGTTGATGCCGGGGCTGACCGCGCCCGAACCCTTCGGCGCGCTGCTGATGGTGCTGGCGGGGCTGGCCTGGGCGGCCTTCACCCTGATCGGGCGCGGCTCGACCGCGCCGCTGGTCGATACCGCCGGCAATTTCCTGCGCTGCCTGCCGCTCGCCCTGCTGCTGATCCTGGCGGGGATGCTGACCGAAGGCGCGACCCTCGCGGGCGGGCTCTACGCCGTCGCTTCGGGGGCGCTGGCCTCGGGGCTCGGTTATGCCATCTGGTACGGCGTGCTGCCCCGGCTCGGGCGCAGCGCGGCGGCCTATGTCCAACTGACGGTTCCGGCGCTGGCGGCGGCGGGCGGGGTGCTGTTCATCGCCGAGCCGCTGACCCTGCGCCTCGCGCTCTGCTCGGCAGGCATCCTCGGCGGCGTCGGGCTGGCGCTCTGGGGCGCCGAGGCGCGACGACGGCGCGGCTAGCTGGCGAGATCCCAGAGGAAGCGCAGCGAGACGGCAATCAGGAACAGGCCGAAGGCGGTCTCCAGCGCCCGGCGCGACAGGCCATGCGCCAGCCGCACCCCGAGCCGGGTGGTCAGCAGCGCGGTGGGGATCGTCAGGGCGAAGGTCGCCAGCGAGACGAAGCCTATGGCGTCGGCCGGCAGGTCGGGCCGGCCCCAGCCGGCCGCCATGTAGCCCAGCGTGCCGGGGATGGCGATCAGCACGCCGACCCCGGCCGAGGTGGAGATCGCCCGGTGGATCGGCACGCCGTGCAGCGTCATCACCAGGTTCGACACCGCGCCGCCGCCAATGCCCATCAGCGCCGAGACGAGGCCGATCACCGCGCCGTAGATACGCAGCGCCAGCTTCCCCGGCAGCTGGTCGGCCAGCCGCCAGCCCTTGCCGCCGCTCAGCAGCTTGGCGGCGTTCACGCTGGCCACCACCACGAAGACCAGCTGGAACACCCAGGGCTCGGCATAGCGGGCGATCAGCGAGCCGAGCAGCACGCCCGCCAGCACCGGCGCCGCCCAGCTTCGCAGCAGGTCCATGTCGACGGTGCCGCGCAGGTAATGGCCGCGCACCGAGTTGATCGAGGTGGGGATGATCACGGCGAGCGAGGTGCCGACCGCCAGCGGCATGGCCAGTTCGGGGCCGTGGCCGAGCAGCTGGAACACCTCGAAGAACACGGGGACAGAGATGGCGCCGCCGCCGATGCCGAAGAGCCCGGCGAGGAGGCCGATGGCGGCCCCGGCGATGGCGAGGACGGCGAAGAGCATGAGGGGATCGGCGAGGCTCATCCGGCAGCCCGGCGGCTGAGGCTGGCCCCGTCGAAGCCGCCCAGCCCCTCCGAAAGGGCGGCGGCGTAGCGCTGCTCGGTGGTGCGGCTCACCGGCAGGTCCAGCCCCTCCGCTTGCCCGAGGGCAAGGGCGAGGCGCAGATCCTTGGCGAGCCCGGCGATGTCGAATGTGCCGGGCTGGTCCGCCCCGGCCAGCGTGTCGAGCACCACCTGCGCCCGGTTCCGCAGCACCGTCGGCCCGGCGGAACTGTCGGCCATCAGGCTGATCGCGGTCTCCGGGGCGATGCCAGAGCCGCCGAGCAGCGCCAGCGCCTCGCCCAGCGCCTGCCAGTAGAGCGCCAGCGGCAGGTTCAGCGCCAGCTTCATCCGCGACCCGGCGCCGGCCGGGCCGAGATGCTCTACCCGCCGGCAAAGGAGGTCGAGCACCGGCCGGGCGCGGGCCACGGCGGCCTCGGTGCCGCCGGCCATGCCGAGGAGTTGGCCCTTCAGCGCCGGGGCCACGGTGCCGCCGACCGGGCAGTCGACGAAATCGGCGCCGCCGGCGGTCACCCGCGCGGCGATCGCCTCGCTGTCGGCGGGCAGCAGGGTGGAGAGGTCGATCACCAGCTTGCCGGCGACGCCGGCCTGCAGCAGCTGCTCCGTCACCTCGTTCACGGCGGCGGCGTCGGTCAGCGAGAGCAGGAGGATGTCGCAGCGGGCGAGATCCGCGAGGTCGGCGGCCTGTCCGGCCCCGGCCGAGACGGCGGCGGCGCAGCGCCCGGGGCTGCGGTTCCAGATCCTGACCTCGCGGCCGGCCTCCACAAGACGGCGCGCGAAGGCGCTGCCCATCCGGCCGGCGCCGGCAATCCCGATGGTGTCGCTCACGTCCGATGCTCCTGCTGTTCCAGCCCCATGATCTGCAATGTCGTCTCGCCGGCCCGCAGCCGGGCGATGATGCCGGCTTCCTTTTCGGCGCGGGCCTCGGCGGCGGCGAGGGCTGCCCCGGCCTCGGCGGCGGGGAGGACCACGATGCCGTCGGCGTCGGCGACGATGATGTCGCCCGGGCGGATCTCGGTCCCGCCGAGCGTCACCGCCGCGCCGACCCGGCCCGTGTCCGTCTTGGTCGTGCCGCGGATGGCGAGGCCGCGGGCGAAGACCGGCAGGCCCAGTCCGACGATCTGCCGGCTGTCGCGCACCGCCCCGTCGGTCACGAGGCCGGCGATGCCGCGCAGCTGGCAGGCCAGCGCCATGATCTCGCCGAAGGGGCCGGTGCCGCAGTCGCCGCCATAGTCCAGCACCAGCACGTCGCCGGGCTCCGCCGCGGCGATGGCCCGGTGCAGGGCGAGGTTGTCGCCGGGGCGGCAGGACAGCGGCAGGGCCCGCCCGGCCAGCGCCATCTCCGGCGCGAGCGGGCGGGGCGGATCCGCGAGGATCCGCGCCCCCGGCCAGGCCTCGCCGAGCGTGGCCGAGCCGAGGGCGGCGAGGCGGGCGAACATGCTCAGCCCGCCGGGTTTCCGACGCGCACCTTCAGGTCCTGCAGCCCGTCGACATGCACCACCAGCTCGTTGCCCGAAACCACGGCGCCGACGCCCGCCGGCGTGCCGGTCATGATGACGTCGCCCGGCATCAGCCGGTACTGTTCCGAGAGTTTCGAGATGATCTCGTCGGTCTTCCAGATCATCCAGGACATGTCGGCGTCCTGCCGCACCTCGCCATCGACCGAGAGGGTGATCCGGCCGGAGGTCAGCTCGCCGCAGTCCTCGATCCGGGTCACCGGGCCGATCGGGGCCGACTGGTCGAAGGCCTTGGTCACCTCCCAGGGCAGGCCGTTCGCCATGGCGTTGGCCTGGTGGTCGCGCCGGGTCATGTCGAGGCCGCAGGCATAGCCGAAGATATGCGAGGCCGCTTCCGACACGGGGATGTTGTGGCCGCCCGACTTCAGCACCACGACCATCTCGCCCTCGTAATGGAAGTTGCCGGTGAAGACCGGGTAGTCGATCTCGCCGCCGTTGCGCACCACCGCGTCATTCGGCTTCTGGAAGATCACCGGCGGGTCGCGGTCGGCGTCGCCGCCCATCTCGATCACATGCGCGGTGTAGTTCTTGCCGATGCAGTAGATCCGGCGGACGGGAAACTTCTCCTCGCTGCCGGTGATGTCGAGATACGCCTGTTCGGGCGGGGTAAAGGCATAGGCCATGGACGTCCTCCTCCAGATGACGACCGGCGCGATTCCTCGGATCGGACGCCGGTCCTTCGGTCTATCTTTCACTGTGAAACGGATATTCCAAGTTATATTTTCCGTACATCATATATTTTTTTGTAAATCTGCCACGAATCATATAGCGTGATGACAGGAGCACCGACGGGGGAGGAAAACCGGCGGGCTTCTCAACGGGAGGAGAGAAGACATGACGGGAAGAACGGGAATCTCGCGCCGCGTGTTCGGCGGGCTGGCCGCCGCGGGCGCCGCCAGCTTTGTCATCGGCCGGCCGGGCCTCATCCGGGCGCAGACGGCCATCACCTTCGCGGTGCCGAACCCCTCGGCGCTGACCTGGCTGCCCTATTGGGTGGCCGTGGGCGAAGGCTATTTCGGCGAGGAGGGTCTGGAGCCGACGCTGGAGGCGATCGACGGCTCCTCGGCGGTGCTGCAGGCCATGGCCTCCGGCCAGGCGCAGATCGGCGCGCCCGGTCCGGGGCCGGTGCTGGGGGCGCGGGCCCGCGGGGTGGATGTGAAGTTCATCTACAACCTGTTCCCGAAATCGGTCTTCGGCCTTCTGGTGAAGGAGGAGAGCCCGGTGCAGGAGCCGTCCGAGCTGAAGGGCACGGTGATCGGCGTCGGCACGGCGGACGGGGCGGAGGTGTCCTTCACCAAGGCCATCCTCACCGATCTCGGCATGGTCGAGGGGACCGACTACACCTTCCTGCCGGTGGGTGACGGCGGCACGGCGGCGGTGGCCTTCCTGCGCGACGAGGTCGGCTCCTATGCCGGGGCCATCTCGGACTCGGCGATCCTCAGCGCCCGCGGCCTGACGCTGCGCGAGATCACGCCGGAGAAATACCTCGGCTTCTTCGGCAATGGCATCGCGATGCTGGAAAGCCAGATGGCGGCGACGCCGGATCTCGCGCCGAAATTCGGCCGGGCGCTGGTGCGGGGCATGAAATTCGCCTCCGACCCGGCGAACCACGACGCGGCGCTGGCGCATTGCGCCGCCGGCAACCCGCAGGAGGGCGAGGACAAGGCCTTCGCCTCGGGCCTGCTGAAGCTGGCCATCGACCGGATGACCCCGACCGAGGCCTTCATCGCCGAGGGCTATGGCTATCAGCCGCCGGAGCACTGGCAGATGATCCATGACGCCGCGGTCGCCTCGGGCGCGCTGGAGCAGCCGCTGGAAGACCTGTCCAGCGTCTATACCAACGAGTTCGTCGCCGGCTGGAACGCCTGATGACCATGGCAAAGCCCTGTCCCGCAGCCGTCGGCGCCACATCCACTCCGGCGCGGCCCGTCTACGAGATCTCCGGCCTGTCGAAGACCTATGCCCGCAACCGGCTCGTTGCGCTCGACGACGTGACGCTCACCCTCCGCGAGGGTGAGTTCGTCTCGGTCATCGGGTCGTCGGGCTGCGGGAAGTCGACATTGCTGAAGATCATGGCAGGGCTTTCGCCGCCCACCAGGGGCCGCGTGATGCTGGAGGGCAGGCCCGTGCAGGGCCCGCGCTCCGACATCGGCATCATGTTCCAGCAGGCGACGCTGCTGCCCTGGAAGACCACGATCGAGAACATCGTCCTGCCCATCGAGATCCGCGAGGGAAAGGCGGCGGCGAAGGCCGCGATGCAGAAGGCGCTCGACCTGCTGACGCTGGTGGGGCTGGGCGACTTCGCCCATGTCTACCCGGGCGAGTTGTCCGGCGGCATGGCGCAGCGCGCCTCGATCTGCCGGATGCTGATCGCCGAGCCGGCGGTGCTGCTGCTCGACGAGCCGTTCTCGGCGCTGGACGAGCTGACGCGCGACTTCATGAACATGGAGCTGCAGCGGATCTGCCGCGAGACGAAGGCCACCGCCTTCCTCGTCACCCATTCGCTGGCCGAGGCGGTGATCCTGTCGGACCGCATCGTGGTGATGCGGGCGCGGCCCGGGCGGGTGATGGAGGAGGTCGAGATCGACCTGCCGCGCCCGCGCACGCTGGAAATGATCAATACCCCGAAATTCGGCGCGATCGTTGCGCATATCCGGGGACTGCTGGACAGGGAGGCCGCCGAATGACCGATGCGACGCAGCATATCGACGCCGGCGAGGGCGACACCGTCTGGGTCGAGGAGGTGAGCCTGATCGACTCGATGCCGCGCTGGCTGGCGATGGGCCTGCTTTTCGTGGTGGCGGTGGGGATCTGGGATCTGGTCACCCGGATGGGCTGGGTCTCGCCCATCATCCTGCCGAGCCCGGGCGAGACGCTGGCCGACCTGATCTTCGTCGGCCGCAACCTCTTTACCGGCGGCTACATGCTGGAAGCGCTGTGGACGACGACCCAGACCGTGTTCTGGGCCTTCCTGATCGCGCTGGGCATCGGCTTCCTGCTGGGCGTGCTGGTCGGCGAGACCAAGTTCGGCGAAAGGGCCGTGCTTCCCTATCTGGTGGCGATCGACACCATGCCCAAGGTCGCCTTCGCGCCGCTGTTCATCGCCTGGCTCGGCTTCGGCATCTCGTCGAAGGTGGCGCTGGCCGCCTTCATCGCCACCTTCCCGATTGTCGTCTCCACCGCGGCGGGGCTCTATGCGGCGAGCGAGAGCGAGCGGATGCTGTTCAAGGCGATGGGGGCGACGCGGATGCAGACCCTGCTCAGGCTGAAGCTGCCGATCGGTCTGCCCTACATGTTCACCGGGCTGAAGATCGCGGCGGTGGGCGTCATGGCCGGGGCGATCACCGGCGAGTTCCTCGGCGGCGGCAAGGGCTTCGGCGCGCTGATCCGCCAGTCGGCCAGCCAGATGGACACGCCGCGGGTCTTCGCGCTGATCCTCTACTTGAGTCTCCTGGGCCTTCTGCTCTACTTCACCGTCGTATGGGCACAGCGGCGGATCGTGTTCTGGAACAAGGAAGAGCGGGCGGGCGGTTTGGGGTGAACAAGGTGGACCGTCCTTCGATCGATCTGCGCAGCCTGTCGGAGAAGGTCCATGACCTGATCCGGCGCGACATCCTGCTCGGCCTGCTCATGCCCGACGAGAAGCTGCAGATCGAGATGGTCTCGGACCGTTACGGCATCGGCGCGGTGCCGGTGCGCGAGGCGCTGAACCGGCTGTCGGCCGAAGGGCTGGTCACCCGCCGCAACCAGCGCGGCTTCTTCGTCGCGCCGCTCGACCTCGACGACCTGGAGGCGCTGGTGCGCACCCGGATCTGGGCCGAGACCAAGGCGCTGTCCGACTCGATCGCCCATGCGGATGACGCCTGGGAGGAGGAGCTGGTGCTCAGCTTCCACCGGCTGGCGCGCAGTTCGCGCCAGCTGCAGCCCGACCACGGGCGGACCCATTCCGAGGAATGGGACCAGCGGCACAAGGAGTTCCACATGCTGCTGCTGAGCCGCTGCGGGTCGAGCTGGCTGCTGGATTTCTGCTCCGGCATGATGGACCAGGCGGTGCGCTACCGGAACATCTCGATGAACATCCATTCGAGCAAGGCCCGCCGCGAGGGCGCGAACCCCGAGCACCAGGCGATCCTCGACGCGGTGCTGGCGCGTGACACCGAGCTGGTGTGCCGGCTGCTGGCGGAGCATTACCAGGCCACCCTCACGGCGCTGCGGCCGCCCTACGCGTGAGGCATCGGCTCTGGATGGGTGGAGCCTGAGGCAAGAGGTCCCGGGGTCCGCTCCGCATCCGGAAGGGCGTGATGGCTCTCGCGACAGGATGGGCGGGAAGGATCTCGCACAGGTCAACGTGCTTGCCGGGGTGCAGCCTCCTTGATGTCGCCGGGCTGCCCGGACGCGGGCGCCGGGTCTTGCGGCTGGCGGGCCGGGGTCTAAGTGTTAACGAATTGGAAACGAGCGGAGACCGGAACCGGCGGTGGAGGCGATGACGACGGATCCTGTCCGCAGCGCCACGATGCGGGCGGTCAAGGCCAAGGATACGGCGCCGGAGATGATCGTGCGCCGGCTGGCGCATGGGCTTGGCTGCCGCTTCCGGCTGCATCGCAAGGATCTGCCCGGCACGCCCGATCTGGTCTTCACCGGTCGCCGCAAGATCGTCATGGTCAACGGCTGCTTCTGGCACGGCCACGGCTGCGCCCGCGGCGCGCGGCAGCCGAAGACCAATGGCGATTACTGGCGGGCGAAGATCGGCCGCAACGCCGCGCGCGATGCGGCCAATCTCGCCGCGCTTGAGGGCGCCGGGTGGGAGGTGCTCACGGTCTGGGAATGCGAGACCAAGGTGGCCGGGCGGCCGGCGCTGGAAGACCGGCTGCGCGGGTTTCTGGTGGGAGCTTGATCCGCCGGGACGGTGGTCGCGCCGGCGACCCAGCCGGCGCGGGCGGAAATTCACTCTTGCGCATCCTTCCCGAAGACCTCCTGCAGGAAGTCGAGGCAGGCCCGCACCGCCGGGTTGGCGCGGCGGCTTTCCGGCCAGAGGGCGGTGACATTGTGCCGCTCGACGGCGAAATCGGCCAGGACCGGGACGAGGGCGCCGCGCTCCACATGGGGCCGGGCAAGGAAGGTCGCGGCGATGCCGATGCCCCCGCCCGCGGCCAGCACGGCGACCAGCGCCTCGCTCACATCGACGACGAGGCCGGAGTCTGGCGCCCGCTCCACCACCT
>NZ_PZKG01000118.1 GCF_003034985.1 Cereibacter changlensis JA139 | reverse complement strand
AATACGCGGCCACGGAAAACCCTTGGCTTCCAGACGCCGGCTGATACCTTCGAACGAGCCGTTGCGCTGACCGGTTGAACCCACCGCCCCTTTTTTCACGCCCGAAGGCCGGCGCATTTTTATGCAAAGCGCGAAGACCGGCGCGCCGGAGAACCCCCGGAGGGGCGACGCCAGAATGCGAGGGGGAGGAAGTGGCGGGATCCGCGGCAGCCGTGGAAGCGTGAATTTCCCGAGAGCCTGAGTGTTCAGGTTGGTCGCCAGATACCAGGGCCAGGACCCTGACAGAGCCAGCTCCCTCGGAGATGCTTATCGGCCACTGGAAAAGGGCTTCACACGAGAGGGGCAGAACCCGCCACTGCTCAATCTAGGGGCCGAAGCCCGGCGGGGCAAGGGGCTGGCGTCCTTCGCGCCGTATTTCGCCGCGGTTGGATGGCGCGGCGCCGGAAGCGGCTGACCACCTCCGGCCGCGGGCGCGGGGCGCGAGCCGGGCTGGACATCCGTTCACCCTTCGTTCATTATCTTCCCATGCAACCCGCTCCGACCCTTCCGCCCGATGGCATCGCGGGCCTCACCCCCGGTCAGCGGCTGGCGCGGGGGGTGTGCCGGCATCTGCGCGGGCATGATTTCGTCAGCGTGCTGGAACTGGTCCCCGCGCCGGGACTGCGCGTCGATGTGATGGCGCTGGGGCCGCGCGGCGAGATCTGGGTGGTGGAGTGCAAGTCGAGCCGCACCGACTATCTGACCGACCGCAAGTGGCAGGGGTATCTGGAGTGGTGCGACCGCTTCTTCTGGGCGGTGGATGCCGAGTTTCCGACCGATCTCCTGCCGGACGGCACCGGGCTGATGATCGCCGACAGCTATGACGCCGAGATCCTGCGCATGGGGCCGGAGGGGCGCTTGCCGCCCGCGCGGCGCAAGGCGCTGACGCATGGCTTTGCCCGCCATGCCGCCGCGCGCCTGCACGGGCTGCGCGATCCCGGGTTTACTTTCGGCCCTTAGGCCCCTTGGCCGGCGCGGCTCCCATGGCGCGGGCGCGCTCGGCGGCGGCGCGCAGCTCTTCCGCGATCTCCTCGGCCTCTTCCGGTTCGAAATCCAGCGGGATGTCGATCCCGTCGCCCTCGATATAGATCCGCACCATCCCGAGCGTGGTCGGCCCGATCTGAAGGTTGGTCACGCTGTCGCTCTGCTTGTCGATGCCCATGGTCCGTCTCCGCTGGCTGTGGGGGCGGGGTAGCGCCGAATGGGCCATGTGGCAAGGCATCTTGACTTGATCCGTGGCCGGGAATGCCGTCTGATGACTCAGGGGGAGCCATCATGCGCACCGCATCCGGGGTCGAGCTGCGGGATCTGGCGATTGGCGACGCGGGCTGGATCATCGCCCGCCATGCCGAGGTCTACGCCGCGGAGGAGGGCTTCGACATCAGCTTCGAGGCGCTGGTGGCCGATGTGCTGGCGCGCTTCATCCGCAGCCGCGACCCGTCGCGGGAGCGCGCCTTCATCGCCTGGAAGGACGGGCGGCGGATCGGCTCGATCTTTTGCGTCCGGCTGACTGACGAGATCGCCAAGATCCGCCTGTTCTTCCTCGATCCCGACATGCGCGGCCGCGGGATCGGCCGCGAGCTCCTGCAGGCCTGCATGGCCTATGCCCGCGAGAAGGGTTACCGGCGGATGGAACTCTGGACCCATGCAAGCGACCGCGCCGCCGCGGCGCTTTATCTCTCCGTCGGCTTCACGCTGGTGACCTCGCATCCGACCCATGCCTTCGGCTGCGAGGTGGTGGAGCAGGAGTGGGAGATCGTGCTTTAGCCGAGCCCATGCAAATCATGCTCTTGCAATCCCGGGGAAGCGGCGGTAAATCGCGCCTCAAGTGCCGATGTAGCTCAGTTGGTTAGAGCACTAGATTGTGGATCTAGGGGTCCCCCGTTCGAGCCGGGGCATCGGTACCATTTACATGATATCGCTGGGTCAAATCCGCCGCCGCTGTGCGCGGGCGCGTCGCTTTGCGCTGCGAATCCCCGGCATGGCGCGAAATCGCGTTTCGGGCTTTCCATTGCCGCGCGGGCTTGCTCAAATCCCCCGGCGCCCCGCGAGGGCGTGACGCAGCGACGGGATGAGCGGATGATCGGCAGCACGGCAGCAGACAGCACCAGCGGCAAAGCGGCGGAGAGCCTGTTGCGGCGGCTTTTCGACCGGGCGGTCGAGGTGGCCGACCCGATGCGCTCGCTGGCGGATCACCTGCCGGAGCGTCCGGCGGGCCGGGTGGTCGTCATCGGCGCCGGCAAGGCCAGCGCCCGGATGGCCGAGGCGGTGGAGGCGGTCTGGGGGCCTTGCGAGGGGCTGGTGATCACCCGCTACGGCTATGCCCGCCCTTGCCAAGGAATCGAGATCGTCGAGGCGGCGCATCCGGTGCCGGATGCGGCGGGGCAGGCGGCGACGGCGCGGATGCTGGCGCTGCTGGAAAGCCTCGGCGAGGGGGATTTCGTGCTGGCGTTGATCTCGGGCGGGGCTTCGGCGCTGCTGGTGGCGCCGGCTGAAGGCGTGACGCTGGAGGAGAAGCGGGCGGTGAACGCGGCGCTGTTGGCCTCGGGCGCGCCGATCGACCGGATGAACACGCTGCGCAAGCATCTGAGCCGCGTGAAGGGCGGGCAACTGGCGGCGGCGGCGCATCCGGCGCGGATGCTGTGCCTGATGATCTCGGACGTGCCGGGGGATGACCCGGCCTTCATCGGCTCGGGGCCGACGGTGGGCGATGCGTCGACGGCCGAGGAGGCGCGGGCGGTGCTGGAACGCTGGCAGGTGGCGGCGCCCGACTCGGTGCAGGCGGCGCTGGCGCGGCCGACCGGGGTGGTGCGGCCGGACGATGCGCGGCTGGCGCGGGTGGAGAACCGGATCTATGCCGCCCCGGCGCAGTCGCTGGCCGCCGCCGCGGCGCTGGCCGAGGCGGAGGGCTGCGAGGTGCGGCTGTTGGGCGATGCCTTGGAGGGCGAGGCGCGCGAGGTGGCGGCGGTGCAGGCGGCGGAGGCCTCGCGGATCGCGGCCGAACTGCGACCCGGCGACCGGCCGGTGCTGCTGCTGTCGGGCGGCGAGCTGACGGTGACGCGGCGCGGCGATGGGGTGGGCGGGCCGAATGCGGAGTTCTGCCTGGCGCTTGCCGTGGCGCTGGAGGGCGCGGCGGGCATCCATGCGATTGCCTGCGACACCGACGGGGTGGATGGCGCGGCGGAGGTGGCGGGGGCGGTGATCGGGCCGGAAACGCTCGCCCGCGCGCAGGCGCTGGGGCGCGACCCGGCGGCGGCGCTTGCGGCGAATGACGCGCATGGCTTCTTCGCGGCGCTGGGGGATCAGGTGATCACCGGGCCGACGCTGACCAATGTCAACGATTTCCGCGCAGTGCTGATCGCGTCGCCCGGCTGAGGCGCTTGCGCGGCGCTGCGGGCTCTGGTCTATCTCGGCGGACGAGGGGGGAGGGGCCATGCCGGGACCTGCGGGCGGGATGCGACGGGCGGCGGCGGGCGCGATGCGCGCCGCGATCGTGCTTCTGGCCCATGCGATCACCGCGGTGCGCGGCATCTTCCAGGGCATCGCGCCGGAGCCGGTGCAGCGGGTTTATTTCGCCAATCACGCCAGCCACGGCGATTTCGTCCTGATCTGGACAGTTCTGCCGCCCCGGCTGCGGCAGGTGACGCGGCCTGTCGCCGGGGCGGACTACTGGCTGGCCTCGCGCCTGCGCCGCTTCATCGGGCGCGAGCTCTTCGACGCGGTGCTGATCGACCGCAACCCCGCCACCCGCAGCGCCGATCCGGTGACCGAGATGGCCCTGGCGCTGGATGCGGGCGCCTCGCTGATCGTCTTTCCCGAAGGCACACGCAACATGACCGAGGCGCCGCTGCTGCCGTTCAAGAGCGGGCTCTACCATCTGGCGAAGGCGAGGCCCGGGGTCGATCTGGTGCCGGTCTGGATCGACAACCTGAACCGGGTGATGCCGAAGGGCGGGATCATCCCGATCCCGCTGATCTGCACCGTGACCTTCGGCGCGCCGCTGCATCTGGAGCCGGAGGAGCCGAAGCAGGCCTTCGTCGACCGGGCGCAGGCGGCGCTGCTGGCGCTGTCGCCCAAGCATGGAGAGACCGCATGACCTCGGCCCACAGCGATCTGGCCTGGCTGCTGGCGGGGCTCGGCTTGGTGCTGGTGCTGGCCTCTGCCATCGGCTTCGTGCTGGAGCGGCGGCTGTCGCCCGAAGGCGGCAATGCGGTGATCGAGAACCTCAACGCGAGGATCAAGGCGTGGTGGGTGATGATCGCGCTGATGGCGGTGGCACTCTTGGCGGGCAAGACCGGGGTCACGCTGCTCTTCGGGCTCTGCTCCTTTGCCGCGCTGCGCGAGTTCGTGACGCTGACCGACACGCGGCGCGGCGATCACTGGGCGCTGGTGGTGGCCTTCTTCCTCATCACCCCGTTGCAATACTGGCTGGTCTGGACCGGCTGGTACGGGCTCTGGTCGATCTTCATCCCGGTCTATGGCTTCCTCTTGATGCCGATCCTCGCCGCCGTGCTGGGCGATACCGAGCGCTATCTGGTGCGGGTCGCCGAGGTGCAATGGGCGCTGATGGTCTGCGTCTTCTGCATCTCGCATGTCCCGGCGCTCTTGTGGCTGGAGATCCCGGGCTATGCGGGCCGCAACGTGCTGCTGATCGCCTTTCTCGTCGTCGTGGTGCAGGGCAGCGACGTGATGCAATATGTCTGGGGCAAGCTCCTGGGCCGCCACAGGATCGCGCCGCGGCTCTCGCCCTCGAAGACCTGGGAGGGGTTCCTGGGCGGCGCCTTGAGCGCCATGCTGATCGGGGCGGGGCTCTCGTGGCTCACGCCCTTCACCGCGTTGCAGGCGGCGGGGATGTCGTTGGTCATCGTGCTGATGGGGTTCTTTGGCGGGCTGGTGATGTCGGCCATCAAGCGCGACCGCAAGGTGAAGGACTGGGGCCACCTGATCGCCGGGCATGGCGGCTTCATCGACCGGCTGGATTCGGTGATCTTCTCGGCGCCGATCTTCTATCACCTGACGCGCTACTGGTGGACATGACCCCCCGGATGGAGACCCCGCAATGACCGGCAAGACCGACCGCCGTCCCCTTGCCAGCCGCGACACCGGCTGGGCGCGCTGGCTGACGCGGAAGCTGGCGGCGACCTCGGTGACGCCGAACCAGATCTCGATGGCGAGCATGGCGGCGGCGGCGCTGGCGGGCGCGGCCTTCTGGGGCGTGGCGCATAGCGAGGGCGCGGCGCGGGTGGCGCTGCTGCTGCTGGCGGCGCTGGGGTGTCAGCTGCGGCTCCTCTGCAACCTGATGGACGGGCTGGTGGCGATCGAGGCGGGGCGGCAGACGGCGGATGGTGCCTTCTGGAACGAGTTTCCCGACCGGGTGGCGGATCTTCTGATCCTCGTCGGGCTCGGGCTGGCGGCGGGTCTGCCTGCCCTCGGCTGGGCAGCGGGCGCGCTGGCGGTGCTGACGGCCTATGTCCGCGAGCTGGGCCGCGCCTGCGGGCTGCCTGCCGATTATTCCGGCCCGATGGCCAAGCCGCAGCGCATGGCGGCGGTGACGCTGGCCGCCGTGCTGGCGGTGCTGGAGCCCTTGTGGCGCGGGCAGGGCGATGTCTTGGCACTGGCGCTTTGGCTGATCGTCGGCGGCACGGCGCTGACGGCACTGCTCAGGGCGCAGCGGATGCTGGCGCAGCTGCGGGCGCGCTGAATGGGCGATCTCGCCGCCTACGGGCTCTTGTGCCTTAGCGCGCTGGCCTCGGCCACGCTGCTGCCCGGTTCGTCTGAGGCGGCGCTGCTGGGGCTGCTGGCGGCAGGGCAGGGAGAACCCTGGCTTCTGGTGCTGGTGGCGACGGCGGGGAATGTGGCGGGCTCCACGGTGAACTGGTTTCTCGGGCGCGGCATCGCCTCGGTGCGCGACCGGCGCTGGTTTCCGGTCTCGCCCGCGGCGTTGGCGCGGGCCGAGGGCTGGTACCGGCGTTTCGGGGTGGCGACGCTGCTGCTGGCCTGGGTGCCGGTGGTGGGCGACCCGTTGACCGTGGTCGCGGGCATCTTCCGCACCGATCTGCGGCTGTTCCTCCTCCTCGTCACGCTGGGCAAGGCCGCGCGCTACGGGCTGATCGCACTGGCCTTTCTGGGCTGGTCGGCTTGACACTCGCGGTGTGAACGGCGCTGATCGGGGAAAGACCCCGGAGGCACCAATGACCGATTTCACCGCCGAACTCGAAGAGCGCCTGCTGCGCTACACCGTCCTCGACAGCCAGAGCGACGAGACCTCGGCCAGCCAGCCGAGCACGGCGATCCAGCTCGACATGGCGCGGCTTCTGGCCGAGGAGCTGACCGGGATCGGCGCGGCGGAGGTGCGGATCACCGAATATGGCACGGTGCTGGCGACGATCCCGGCCACGGTCGAGGGCCTGCCGGTGGTGGGGATGCTGGCGCATGTCGACACCGCGCCCGCCTATCGCGCAGCCGGGGTGAAGCCGGTGGTGCATCGCGGCTACAACGGCGGGCCGATCGGCTTTGCCGATGCGCCGGCGCTGGTGCTGTCGCCCGAGGTCTCGCCCTATCTTGGCGAGAAGCTGGGGCATGATATCGTCACCGCCAGCGGCACGACGCTGCTCGGCGCCGATGACAAGGCGGGGGTGGCGATCCTGATGACCGCGGCGCGGCATCTGCTGGCGCATCCCGAACTGCCGCATGGCGCGATCCGACTGGCCTTCACCCCGGACGAGGAGATCGGGCGCGGCGTCGATCCGCGGCTGCCGGAGGATCTGGGGGCGGATTTCGCCTATACGCTCGACGGCGGCCGGGTGGGCGAGATCGAATACGAGAGCTTCTCGGCCGACGGGGCGGTGGTGACCATCACCGGGGTCTCGGTGCATCCGGGTATCGCCAAGGGCAAGCTGGTGAACGCGCTGCATCTGGCGGCGAAGCTGGTGGCGACGCTGCCGCAGGCGACCATGACGCCCGAGACGACCGACGACCGCGACGGCTTCCTGCATGTCTACGAGATGGGCGGCACGGCGGCGGAGGCAACGGTGAAGCTGATCCTGCGCGACTTCGAGCGCGAGGGGCTGGCCGCCAAGGGCGCGCTGCTGCGACAGGTCTGCGACGCGGTGCAAGCGACCGAGCCGCGCGCCACGGTGGTCTGCGAGATCCGCCCGCAATACCGCAACATGCGCTACTGGCTGGAGCAGGACATGACCCCGGTCGAGCTCGCCCGCGAGGCCTGCCGCGCCGAGGGGATCGAGCCGGTCTCGGTGCCGATCCGCGGCGGCACGGATGGCTCGCGGCTGACCGAGATGGGCGTGCCGACGCCGAACGTCTTCACCGGCATGCAGGAGATCCACGGGCCGCTGGAATGGATCAGCGTGCAGGACATGGCGGCGGCGACGCGGGTCTGCCTGCGGCTGGTGGGGATGGTGCGGGGGAAGGCGGGCGCCTAGCCTGGCGTCCTGCCTCACCCCTCCTTACGGCCCTCCAGCAGCGCCTTCAGCACCAGGGCGACCAGCGCCAAGAGGGTGAGGGTGGAGGCGGCGGCGAAGGCGCCCGAGGTGTTCAGGTCGTTGAACAACAGCTCGATATGCAGCGGCAGCGTGTTGGTCTGGCCGCGGATGTTGCCCGAGACCACCGAGACGCCGCCGAACTCGCCCACCGCCCGGGCGGTGCAGAGCACCACGCCGTAGAGCAGCGCCCAGCGGATGTTGGGCAGGGTCACCCGGCGGAAGATCTGCCAGCCCGAGGCGCCCAGCGTCACCGCCGCCTGCTCCTGTTCCGATCCCTGCGCCTGCATCAGCGGCAGCACCTCGCGGGCGACGAAGGGCGCGGTGACGAAGAGCGTCACCAGCACGATGCCGGGCAGGGCGAACATCACCTGCAGGTCATGCTCGGCCAGCCAGGGGCCGAGCAGCCCCTGCCGGCCGTAGAGCAGCAGGTAGCAGATGCCGGCGATGATCGGCGAGATCGAGAAGGGGATCTCGATCACCGTCATCAGCACGCCGCGGCCGGGAAAACGGTGCTTGGCGATGGCCCAGGCGGCGGCGATGCCGAAGACGAGGTTCACCGGCACCACGATCAGCGCGACGAGGGTGGTGAGCCAGATCGCGTGCAGCGTCGCCGGGTCGAGGATGTTCTGGGCATAGACCCGCCAGCCCTCCTGCAGGGCGCGGGCGAAGATATAGGCCAGCGGGGCCACCACGAGGATCAGGGTCAGCCCGACGGCCAGCGCGATCAGCAGGCGCGGCAGGAGGGGATTGCGGCTGTGGGTCATCGCGCGGCTCCCTTGTGGCGCATCGCCCATGATTGCAGGAGGTTGGACACGGCGAGCAGCACGAGCGCCGCCAGCAAGAGCGCCAGCGCAATGGCCGAGGCGCCGGTGTAGTCGTATTCCTCCAGCCGGATGAAGGCGAGCAGCGCCGCGATCTCGGTGTTGAACGGCAGGTTGCCGGCGATGAAGACCACCGCGCCGAACTCGCCCAGCGAGCGGGCGAGCGCGATGGTGCAGCCGGCCAGCCAAGCGGGCAGGATCGAGGGGAAGATCACCCGGCGGAAGATGGTGAAGGGCTTGGCCCCCAACGTCAGCGCCGCCTGCTCCATCGCCGGGTCGAGGTCTTCCAGCACCGGCTGCACGGTGCGGACCACGAAGGGGATCGAGGTGAAGGCCATGGCCAGCGCGATGCCGGCGAGGGTGTAGACCACCTTGACGCCGCCCGCCTCGAGCGGCGCGCCGAACCAGCCGGTGGGGCCGTAGAGCGCGGTCAGCGACAGGCCGGCGACGGCGGTCGGCAGGGCGAAGGGGATGTCCATCAGCGCATCGAGGATCCGCTTGCCGGGGAAGTCGTAGCGCACCAGCACCCAGGCCATCAGCAGGCCGTAGAGCGCATTGATCAGCGTGGCGATGGCCGCCGCGGTGAAGGTCACGCGGAAGGCCGCCAGGGCGCGGGGCGAGGAGATGATCGCCCAGAACCCGGCGGGGCCGATCTCTGCCCCTTTCAGGACAAGCGCGACCACCGGGATCAGCACGATCACCGCAAGATAGACCAGCGTGGTGCCGAGGCTCAGGGTGAACCCCGGCAGCACGCGCTTGGCCCGCACTCTGGCGACGGCGACGGTCATCTGTTGACGAAGACCTGGTCGAGGATGCCGCCATCTGCGAGGTGCTCTTCGCGCACCGCGTCCCAGCCGCCGAACACCTCGTCCACCGTCACCAGCCGCACCTCGGGGAAGTCGGCGGCATGTCTCGCGGCGACCTCGGCGTCATGCACCCGGTTGAAGTTCTGCGCCAGGATCTCCTGCGCCTCGGGCGAGTAGAGCCATTCGAGATAGGCCGTGGCCACCTCGGTCGAGCCGTTCTTCTCGGCCACCTCGGTCACCACCGCCGCCGGGAAGGCCGCGAACAGGCTGAGCGAGGGGGTGACCCGCACGAAGCCCTGGTCGGCATAGGCCTGGGCGATGCCGCCGGTCTCGGCCTCGAAGGTCACCAGCACGTCGCCGATGCCGCGCTCGGCGAAGGTCTGGGTCGCGGCGCGGCCGCCGGTGTCGAATACCGGCACGTTGTCGAAGATCGCCTTGACGAAGGCCTGCGCCTCCTCCTCATTGCCGCCGTTCTGGTCCAGCGCATAGGCATAGGCGGCGAGATAGGTGTAGCGCGCATTGCCGCTGGTCTTGGGATTGGGGAAGACCGCCGCGACATCCTCGCGGGCGAGATCGTCCCAGTCCTCGATGCCCTTGGGGTTGTCCTTGCGGACGAGGAAGGCGGGCAGCGAGTAATAGGGCGAGGCGCCGTTCGGCAGCTTGGCGCGCCAGTCCTCGGGCAGCAGGCCGCCCTCTGCCAGCACGTCTACGTCGGTTTCCTGGTTGAAGGTCACCACATCCGCCGGCAGGCCTTCAAGGATGGCGCGGGCCTGGCGCGACGAGCCGCCGTGGCTCTGGTCGATGGTCACCGTGCGGCCGGTGGTCTCCTGCCAATGTTCGGCGAAGACCGGGTTCAGCGCCTCGAAGAGCTCGCGGGCGATGTCGTAGCTGACGTTCAGGATCTTGTCCTGCGCCAGGGCGGGGCTGGCTGCGGCGAGGCCGAAGGCCAGCGCCACGCCGTGCAGAAGGGTCGTCTTCATCGGCTTCTCTCCTTGAGCGGGGTCGGGACAGCCGCGGGCGCCTGGGCGCTGCGGGCTGCGGGAAACAGGCGTCCGGCTTCGGGACGCAGGGTGACGGCGGCGCCGGGCACGAGGCGGGCGGTGGCCGGGCCGCCGCGCGGGATCTCGGCCTCGACCTCGGCCCCGGCGGGATCGGCGAAGCGCAGGCGCAGGCTGCGGCCGGTGCTGACGCTTTCGCTGACGCGGCAGCCGCCGGCGGGGTCGGCGACCGGGGTGATCTCGGCCGGGCGCAGGAACAGGGTGGCCGCGCCATCGGGCAGGGCCACGCGGTCGAGCCGGGTCAGATCCCAGCCGGCGCGCTCGGCCCTTCCGGCATGCAGCGTCACCGGCAGCTCCACCGTGGCGCCGGTGAAGCGGGCGACGAAGGGGTTGGCCGGGTAGTCGTGCAGGTGGTCGACGCTGCCGATCTGCTCGATCCGGCCCTCGCCCATCACCACGACGCGGTCGGCCAGTTCGGCGGCCTCCTCCTGGTCATGGGTGACGAGGATGGTGGTGGAGCCGGTCGCCTCATGCACCTGGCGCAGCCAGCGGCGCAGGTCGCGGCGGATCGAGGCGTCGAGCGCGCCGAAGGGCTCGTCGAGCAGCAGCAGCTTCGGCTCGATCGCCAGCGCCCGCCCCAGCGCCACGCGCTGCCGCTGGCCACCGGAGAGCGCCGCCGGAAAGCGGTCGGCAAGCGGGGTGATCTGCAGGAACTCGAGGAGTTCCGCGACCTTGTCGGCGATCTGCGCCTTCGACGGCCGCTCGGCCTTGGGGCGCACGGTCAGGCCGAAGGCCAGGTTGTCGCGCACCGTCATATGCGGGAACAGCGCGTAATGCTGGAAGACGAAGCCGGTGCGGCGCTGCTGCGCCTCCAGTTTCAGCCAGTCCTGGCCCTCGACCTCCAGCGCGCCGCTGTCGGGCCATTCCAGCCCGGCGAGGATCTTCAGCAGCGTGGTCTTGCCCGAGCCCGAAGGGCCGAGCAGCGCCACCAGCTCGCCCTTTTCCACGGTAAGGTCGATGCCGCGCAGCACCTCGGTCCTGCCGAAGCGCTTGACCATCTGGCGAACGGAAATGGACATGTCTGATTCCTGTCTGGGAAGCGTCAGTAAGCCCTTGCCGCGCCCGGATTCAAGCGCGCCGGCCCGGCGATGCGCGGCCGACTGCGGAACGATATTCCGGCATCGGCCGCGAAGCCGGCGCGATGTTCACCCCTTGCCGGGCAAACCCCGACAGGGTTCGGGAAATCCTCCCGCGGCCTCGGCGATGTTCTTTTCTGCCGGCCGCGACCTCATGTCCCGCCCCCGCGCCGCCGGGCCAGCAGCGTCGGCAGCGACAGGCCCAGCAGCGCCGCCGCCAGCGGCAGCGAGAAGAAGAAGCCGAACTGCCCGTAGCCGAGCGCCCCCACCAGCCCGCCGAGCAGGAAGGCCAGCACCAGCCGCAGCAGGATCGCCAGCTTCCGCCGGTCCCACCGCAGCTCCGCCCGGCCGCTGGCGAGACCGAAGGCGCCTCGCCCGAGCTCGATGCCGATGTCGGTGATCATGCCGGTGGCATGGGTGGTGCGGATGCGCGCGCCGGAGATCTTGGTGATCGTGGCGTTCTGCATCCCCATGATGAAGCAGAGACAGGCCAGTGCGAAGAGCCGCCCCGGCGCGGTGGAGAAGATCCCGCCCCAGGAGAAGCAGATCATCAGCAGCCCCTGGATCGCCAGCGGCAGGGCGTATTGGCGGCGGCGGTGCTGCGACCGGGCCCAGTTGATCAGCGCCGTGCTGAAGGCCGCGCCGGTGATGAAGGCGCCGATGGCCATGAGGCTGGTCAGCACCACGATCCAGTTCAGCAGCGCGAGGTTGTCGGCCAGCTGCGACAGGTGCCCGGTCATGTGCGAGGTGTATTGCCCCAGCGCGAAGAAGCCGCCGGCATTGGCCGCCCCGGCGATCGCCGCCAGCACCGTGGCCAGCGCGAGGTCGCTGCCGGCGGACCGGTGGCGGCCGACCAGCAGGCGGGGCAGGGCGTTGAGAGGGCGGTGCTTCGCGGCAGGCTTCATCGCGGCTCCGGGGTTGCCCCCGGCTTAGCCGCTCGGGCCGGCGCGGCGCAAGGCCTCAGCGCGCGCCTGCGCCGGTGACCCGGCGCAGGAAGCTGCGGGTGCGGTCGTCCTGCGGGCTGTCGAAGAGCTGCGCCGGCGCGCCCTGTTCGACGATGCGGCCGCCCTCCATGAAGATCACCCGGTCGGCGATCTCGCGGGCGAACTGCATCTCATGCGTCACGATCAGCATGGTCTGCCGCCGCTCCGCCACGCGCCGCATCAGGTCCAGCACCTCGCCCACCCATTCGGGGTCGAGCGCCGAGGTCGGTTCGTCGAACAGCATCAGCGCCGCGTCCAGCGCCATCGCCCGGCCGATGCCGACGCGCTGCTGCTGGCCACCCGACAGCGCCGCGGGATAGCTGTCGGCCTTGTCGGACAGCCCGGTCTCGGCGAGGATCGCATC
>NZ_PZKG01000117.1 GCF_003034985.1 Cereibacter changlensis JA139 | reverse complement strand
GGTCGCGCGGATGGCAGAGCGCGCCGACCGAGGCCAGGATCTCGGCCGCGCGCCGGTTCATCGCCCGGTCGTCGACCATCAGGCCGCGGGTCAGCTCGCGGCCGAGGAACAGGTTCTCGGCGACGGTCAGGTCATGCGCCAGCAGGATCTCCTGATGCACCAGCACCACCCCGGCGGCCTCGGCGGCGGCGGCGCTGGCGAAGCTGACCGGCCGCCCGCCCATCGACAGCTGGCCGCCGGTCGGCGCGACATGGCCCGAGAGGCTCTTCATCAGCGTCGACTTGCCGGCGCCGTTCTCGCCGATGATGGCGTGGATCTCGCCGGCGTGGATGTCGATCGACACATCCGACAGCACGGTGATAGGGCCATAGGCCTTGGCCAGCCCCACCGCCTGCAGGGCGGGAGCAGCCGCCTGCGCCGGGGTGGCGGAGAGGGGCAGCGCCTTGGCCATCATCAGTCGAAGGCCGCCAAGAGCCGGTCCCGCGAGCGCAGGATATGCTCGCGCATCGCCGCTTCCGCCGCCATCGCGTCGCCGGCGCGGAAGGCGGCAAGCAGGTTGTCATGCTCCTCCAGCGCTTCCTGGGTGACGCGGGTGTGGAACATCAGCCGGAACAGATGCAGGTGGACATGCTGGTTGAACAGGGTGGCGCGGATCACCTCGTTGCCAGCGATGCGCAGGATGGCGTCGTGGAAATGCGCATCGGCCCGGGCGAAGCGGGAATAGCGGCTGGTGCGGTCCACCGGGGTCTCGCCATGCTCCATGTCGGCGGCGGCCTCCTCCAGCAGGCGCAGCGAGTCGGGCGTCATGTTCACGACCGCGAGCCGGGCGCATTCTGGTTCCAGCAGCAGGCGGAAGGTGTAGAGGTCGTCGAACTGCTTGCGGGTCAGCTGCGGCGCGGCGGAATAGCCGATCAGATGCGCCTTGCGCACCAGCCCCTCGCGCTCCAGCCGCGACATCGCCTCGCGCACCGGGGTCTGCGACACGTCCAGTTCGCGGGCGATCACGTCGATCGGGATCCGCGCGCCGGGGGCGATGTCCAGCGCCATCAGCTGCTCGTAGACATGGTCATAGACCGCGTCCACCACGCTGGCCGGACGCACCGAAGTCGCTCTGGAGCCTGCTCGCTCTGCTGCCGTTCCTATCACCGCATCCTCACATCTTCGACTTGACACAAGCAGAGGGTTCGCAAATACGATATCGAATGTCAAACACAATATCATATACGATCCGATATATGATCTATCCGCAGCCCGGGCCGACCCTGCCTCCCGCCCCGAACGCAGCCTGAAGGAACAGAGAGACCATGGAACATTTCGGCACGATCCGAGCCCCGCGCGAGATCATCTTCGGCGCGGGCCAGCGCCGGGCCCTGGGCGCAGTGGCCGCGCGGCTCGGGCAGCGGGCGCTGGTCGTGACCGACGCGCGGCTGGCGGAGGATGCAGATTTCGCCGCGATGCTCGATGACCTGCGGGGCAGGGGGCTGGCGCTGCGCATCGAGGCGGGAACGCTGCCGGATGTGCCGGTGGAGAGCGCCATCGCCGCCGCCGAGGCCGCGCGCGGCTTCGCGCCCGATCTGGTGATCGCGGTCGGGGGCGGCTCCTGTCTCGACATGGCCAAATGCATGGCGCTCCTGCTGTCGCACGGTGGCCAGCCGCAGGACTATTACGGCGAGCTGAAGGTGCCCGGGCCGATCCTGCCGCTCATCGCAGTGCCGACCACCGCCGGCACCGGGTCCGAGGTGACGCCGGTCGCGGTGCTGTCGGATTCCGGGCGCAGCCTGAAGGTCGGCATCTCCAGCCCGCATCTGATCCCGACCGTCGCGCTCTGCGATCCGGACCTCACGCTGACCTGCCCGCCCGGCCTCACCGCCATCGCCGGGGCCGACGCGATGACCCATGCGATCGAGGCGCTGACGGCGATCCGCCGGCCTTTGACCGCCGAGCTGACGCAGGAGCGGGTGTTCATCGGCAAGAACGCCCTCTCGGACCAGTTCGCGCTGCTGGCCATCTCGCTGCTCTGGCAGGGGCTGGAGAAGGTCTGCGCCGACGGGACAAACGCCGAAGCCAGGGCGCAGGTGATGCAGGGCGCCACCTATGCCGGTCTGGCCTTCGGCGTCGCCGGCACGGCGGCGGCCCATGCGATCCAGTATCCGGTGGGGGCCTTGACCCATACCGCGCACGGGGCCGGGGTCGCCTGCCTGATGCCCTATGTGATGGACTGGAACCGGCCGATGATCGGCGAGGATCTGGCGCAGATCGCCGCGGTGACCGGGCTTGGCTCGGCCGAAGCGGTGATCCCCGCCATCGCCGCCCTGTTCGACCGCATCGGCATCCCGCCGACGCTGGCGGCGCTCGGCCTTGCCGAGGACCAGATCGACGGCGTGGCCGAACAGGCCTGCGGCATCGAGCGGCTGATCCAGAACAACCCCCGGCCGATCGACCGGGCCGGCATGACCCGACTGCTGCGGGCCGCGTTCCGCGGCGATCGCGGCCTGACCCACTAACCGGAAGGACAGCAGATGACCCTCGACTCTCCCCGCACCGCCGGCTTCGCCAACCCGGCCCTGCATGCGCAGGGGCTCTACATCGGCGGCGACTGGCTGCCCGGCGGCGGCATTCCGGTGCTGGACCCCTCGACGGGAGAGGTTCTGGCCGAGGTGCCGGACGCCTCGATCGGCGACGCGATGCGCGCGGTCGATGCGGCCGAGGCCGCCGCCGCCGGCTGGGCCGCGACGCCGCCCCGGGCGCGGGCCGAGATCCTGCGGCGCTGGTTCGTCCTGATGACCGAGCATGCCGAGGATCTCGCCCGGCTGATCTCGCCGGAGAACGGCAAGGCGTTGCCCGATGCGCGCGGCGAGGTGGCCTATGCCGCCGAGTTCTTCCGCTGGTATGCCGAGGAGGCCGTGCGCGTGCCGGGCGAGTTCCGCCACACGCCCTCAGGCGCGCATCACATCCTCGTCGACCATGATCCGATCGGCATCGCCGTGCTGATCACCCCGTGGAACTTCCCCGCCGCCATGGCGACCCGCAAGATCGGCCCGGCGCTGGCGGCGGGCTGCACGGTCATCCTGAAGCCCGCCTCCGAGACGCCGCTGACCGCCTACGCCATGGCGCGGCTCGGGGCCGAGGCCGGGGTGCCGCCGGGGGTGGTGAACGTGTTGACCACCACCCAGCCCGGCGCGGTGGTCAACGCCATGCTGGCCGATCCGCGGGTGCGAAAGCTGTCCTTCACCGGCTCGACCGGCGTCGGGCGCACACTGCTGGCCGAGGCGGCGAAGAAGGTGGTCTCCTGCTCGATGGAACTCGGCGGCAACGCGCCCTTCCTCGTCTTCGACGACGCCGACCTGGAGGCGGCGCTGGACGGCGCGATGATCGCCAAGATGCGCAACGCCGGCGAGGCCTGCACAGCGGCGAACCGCTTCTACGTCCAGTCGGGCATCCACGACGCCTTCGTCGCCGGGCTGACCCAGCGCATGGCGGCGCTGCGGATCGGGCCGGGGAGCGCCGCCGAGACGCAGGTCGGGCCGATGATCACCGCGAAGGCGGTCGCCAAGATCGACCGGCTGGTGTCGCAGGCGGTGGCGCGCGGCGCGCGGGTAACGACCGGCGGCACGCCTCTGCCGGGGCCGGGATACTTCTACCCGCCGACGGTGCTTGAGAACGTGCCGGTGGAGGCCGAGATCGCCCATGAGGAGATCTTCGGCCCGGTGGCCCCGGTCTACCGCTTCGAGACCGAGGCCGAGGCGATCCGGCTGGCCAATGACACCGAATACGGGCTTGCCGCCTATGTCTATTCGCGCGACCTTGCCCGCGCGCTGCGCGTCGGCAAGGGCATCGAGAGCGGGATGGTGGCGATCAACCGCGGTCTGATGTCCGACCCGGCCGCCCCTTTCGGCGGGGTGAAGCAAAGCGGGCTCGGGCGCGAGGGCGGGGTGACCGGCATCCTCGAATTCCTCGAGCCGAAGTATTTCGCCGTGCAGTTCTAGGGGAAACCATGCCGCAGGATCTCTACCGCAACCGGGACTTCATCCCGGATTTCGACGCGCTGATGGCCGAGACCGCCGCCCGCTCGCGCGTGTTCGCGGCGAAGGTGGAGCTGCGGGCCGATCTCGCCTACGGCCCTTCGCCGCGGCAGCGGATGGACATCCTGTTGCCGCCCAACCCGGCGAAGGGCGCGCCGCTGCACCTGTTCCTGCACGGCGGCTACTGGCGCTCGGGTTCGAAGGCCGATCACCATTTGGTCGCGGCCCCGGTGTTGGCGGCGGGCGGCATCGCCGCCATCGCCAGCTATGACCTGATGCCGGGGACGCGGCTGGGGCCGATCGTGGCGCAGGTCCGGGCGGCTGCGCGGCATCTCGTCGCGCTGGCGCCGGAGCTCGGGGCCGACCCGGCCCGGTTCAGCGCCAGCGGTCATTCGGCTGGGGCCCATCTGGCGAGCTATCTCGCGGCGCGGGGGCCGGAGGAGACGGCCCCCGACCTGCCCTCACTGCGCGGGCTGATGATGGTCAGCGGGCTCTACGACCTCTCCGGCATCCCGGGGAGCTTTTTGCGGGACGAGGCGGCGATGACCATGCAGGAGGCCACGGTCTGGTCGCCGCTGGGCGCCGAGCAGGCCCCCGGGCCAATGCGGATCGTCACCCGCGGGTCGGGGGAAACCGCGCCATTCCACGATCAGGCCCAAGGCTTCGCCCGGCTGCTGCAGGCGCGGGGCCTGCCGCACCGGCTGCGCGAGGAGCCGGGGCTCAATCACCTGAGCATCGTGCTGTCGCTCGCCGATCCCGCCTCGCCGCTCGGCATGCTGCTGTCGGAGCTGACGGTTGGCTGAGGCTCAGTGCACTTGGCCCAGCCGGAACCGGCGCAGTTCCGGCAGCACGGCGCCGAGCTCGCAGCTGCCGGTCCCGCCGAGGCCGTGGTAGACCTTGGTGAACAGCGCGTAGAGCCGCTCGTAGACGGCATGCGCCGCGGGGTTGGGCCGGAACACCTCGGTCTGCGGGCAGAGCCGGGCTTGTGCGCTGGCGATGTCCGGGAAGGCCCCCGCCGCGATGGCGGCGAAGATGCAGGCGCCGACGCCGACCGGCGAGGAGGCGGGCACGTGCACCTCGACCCCCATCACGTCGGCATAGACCTGGTTCAGCACCCGGTTCTTCTGCGGGATGCCGCCGGCGTTGATGACGCGCCGGAAGGACAGACCGCCTTCGCCCATCCGCTCGATGATCAGCCGGACATGCATCGCCATGCCCTCGATGGCAGCGTGCAGCTCGTCGGCGGCGGTATGCGCCAGATCCCAGCCCAGCGTGACGCCGCCCAAGTCGGAGCGGACCAGCACAGTGCGGTCGCCGTTGTCCCAGACCAGCCGCAAGAGGCCGGTGGAGCCGGGGCCGTGGCCAACGATCTCGCGGCTGAGGCTGGCCACGTCGGAGCCGGCGCGGCGGGCGATGGCCTCGAAGAGGTCGCCGGTGGCGGATTGGCCGGCCTCGATCCCCATGGCGCCGGGGATGACGCTGCCGGGAACGGCGCCGCAGATGCCGGGGACGGGGGTTGTCGCCGGGTCGCCCACGGCGATGATGCAGGTCGAGGTGCCGACCACGTTCACCACGTCGCCGATGCGGCAGCCGCTGCCGATGGCGTCCCAATGGGCGTCGAAGGCGCCGAAGGGGATCGGGATGCCGGCCCGCAGCCCCATGCGCTCGGCCCAATCCGCCGACAGATGCCCGGCGATCTCGGTCGAGTCGCCGAACCGCCCGGCGAGCTTGTCGTTGATGCCGTCCAGCAGCGGATCGACCCGGCTGAGGAAGTCCTGCGGCGGAAGCCCGCCCCAGCGCGGCGACCACATCCACTTGTGGCCCATGGCGCAGACGCTGCGCGGCAGGGCCTTGATCTCGGTGATGCCGCAGAGCGTCGCCGCCACCATGTCGCAATGCTCGAGCGCCGTGGCGACGCGGTCGCGTTTCTCGGGGTTATGGCGCAGGAAATGCAGCAGCTTGGCATAGCCCCATTCATGCGAATAAACCCCGCCGCACCAGTCGATCGCCTCCAGCCCCTCGGCCCGGGCAAGGGCGGTGATCTCCGCCGCCTCGCCATGCGCTCGGTGGTCGCACCAGAGATAGTAGTCGTCGAGCGGCTGCAGCGCCGCATCCACCACCACGACGCTGGAGCCGGTGGTGTCGGCGGCGAAGGCCGCAATGTCGTGGCCGTCGATGCCTGCCGCGGCGATGGCCGCGCGCATCGCTTCGGTGAGGGCGCGCATGTGGTCGTCATGGGCCTGCTGGCCCAGAAGCGGGTCTTCGGCGCTGCGCTTCAGCGGGTAGGGGGCCGCCGCGGAGCCGACCGTGCGGCCGTCGTCAGTGTCCATGATGGTGACGCGCACGCTGAGCGTGCCGAAGTCGGCGCCGGCAACAAGGGTCATGTCGGTTGTCCGTAGGTTGCGCCCGCCCCGTGCTTGCGCAGGAAATGCCGGTCGAGCAGCGCCGCCGGGATCTGCGGCGCGCCGGGGCGCAGCATCATGCCGTGCCAGGCGAATTTGGCGACCTCTTCGAGGATGGTGGCGTTCATCACCGCCTCCTCCGGGGTCTGGCCCCAGACGAAGGGGCCGTGGCCAGCCACCAGCACCGCGGGGATCGTGTCGGGGTCGAGATCCCGGAAGGTCTCGACGATCACCTCGCCGGTGGCGCGGACGTAATCCGAGGTGATCTCCTCCGGCGTCAGGTGGCGGGTCACCGGAATGGTGCCGTGGAAATAGTCGGCATGGGTGGTGCCCATCGGCGGGATCGGGCAGAGGCATTGCGCCAGGATGGTGGCGAAAGTGGAATGGGTGTGGATCACCGCGCCGACGCCGGGAAAGGCGCGGTAGAGCACAAGATGGGTGTCGAGATCGGAGGAGGGACGCATCCGGTTGTCGAGCACGCGGCCGTCGAGATCGCTGACCACCATGCAGTCGGCGGTCATCCGGTCATAAGGCACGCCGCTGGGCTTGATCACGACCTGGCCCGAGGCGCGGTCGATGGCGCTCGCATTGCCGAAGGTGGCGATCACCAGCCCGTTGCGCACGGTGGCGAGGTTGGCCTCGAGCACCGCCTGTTTCAAGTCATCCAGCGACATGTCATTCCCTTTGCGGAAGGGGCGGCGCGATGTATCGCGCCACCCCGGCTTCTTTAGCGGACCGCGGTCCAGCCCTGGTAATCACCCAAGGTGTCGGCGGTGATCAGCTGCGGCTCGAGCAGGACGGTGGGGTTCTCCGGCGTCTTGCCCTGGAACATCTCGTAGCCCATCTGCAGCGCCTGACCTGCCATGACATAGGGGTCCTGCGAGGCCGAGGCCTTGATCAGCGCGTTCGGGTCCTTCAGCGCTTCCTCAATGTCCGGAGCGCCGTCGACGCCGGTGATGATGAACTCGCTGCGGCCGAGCTGGCGCGCGGCGAGCTGGGCGCCGATCGCCGTCGGGTCGTTGATCGCGAAGACGCCGTCGATCTTGTCGAAGCGCGTCAGGAGGCTCTGCATCACGTTCAGGCCGCCATCGCGCGAGCCCTGGCCGTTCTGATCGTCGGAGAGCACGTTGATGCCCTCGTTGGCGCTGAACACTTCCTGGCAGCCCTGGACGCGGTCGCGGATCGACGAGGATTGCGGGCCGTTGATGATGATCACGTCGCCGGTGCCGTCGAGCGCGTCGACGATGTACTGGCAGGCCTTGCGGCCGGCGTCGACGTTGTCGGTCATCACGGTGACATCGGCGCCGGGGGCCGACACGTCGAAGGCGGCGACGGTGACGCCGGCGGCCTTGGCGCGGGCCACGGCGGGGGCGATGGCCTCGGCGTCAACCGCGTTCAGCATGATGATGTCCATGCCGGCGGCGATGAAGCTGTCGATCTGCGACGACTGCTTGTTCAGGTCGTAGTCGGCCGAGACCGAGGTCACTTCGACGTTCGGGTTGATCTCCTTGGCGCGGTCCTCGATGCCCTTGATGGTGGCGACGAAGAACGGGTTGCCCAGAAGGCCGACCGAGATGCCGATGCGCTGGAGCTCCTGGGCGCTGGCGGCGCCGCTCATGGCCAGCATGGCCGCGGCGGTGCAGAGAAGTTTCGAGGTGGTTCGCATGGTATTCCTCCCGGTTGATGCGATGGTGATCAGGTGCGGGCGCCGCCCTGCAGCCGCAGCCGGTCGAGCGACACGGCGACGATGATGACGAGGCCCTTGATGATGAACTGCCAGATGTCGGAGACGCCGCTGAGGATCAGCCCGTTCGACAGCACAGCGATGATGAGCGCGCCGATCAGCGTGCCCCAGATCGAGCCGACGCCGCCGACGAAGCTGGTGCCGCCGAGGATCACGGCGGCGATGGCGTCGAGCTCGTAGGCCTGACCCAGCTGCAACCCGTTGGCGGCATAGAGCCGCGAGGCCGACATGACGCCGCCGAGACCGGCGAGGAAGCCCGACATGGCATAGACGAAGAGCAGCACCAGCCAGACCTTGATGCCGGTCAGTCGAGCCGCCTCGTGGTTGCCGCCCACGGCGTAGATCCAGGTGCCGAGCACGGTGCGGCGCAGGATGAACCAGGAGGCGACGATGACCATGAGCGCGATGATCGCCAGCCACGGGATGCCGAAGAGCGTGGCGTTGCCCATGGCGGCGAAGGGCAGGTCGGCGTTGAACACGGTGGTGTCCGCGCCCATCAGCCGCGCGACCCCTCGGACCGCCGTCAGCGATCCGAGCGTCACGATGAAGGGTGGCAAGCCGACGAAGGCGATGAGCCCGCCGTTGAACAGGCCGAACAGCAGCCCGACCAGAAGGCCGGCAGGGATGCCCGCCATGCCCCATTCCGGCGAGAGCGAGACGATCAGCGCCGCCATCGCCGCCGCCGACAGGATCGAGCCGACCGAGAGGTCGATGCCCCCGGTGAGGATCACATAGGTCATGCCTGCCGCCAGCACGATGTTGATTGAGGCCTGCTGCATCACGATCGACAGGTTGTTGGCGGACATGAAGCGCCCGCTGATCAGCTCGAAGCCGATGGCGAGCAGGATGAGCACCGGCAGCATGCCGAGCGCGCGGATCATGGTGCGCATCCGGGCGCGCCGTTCAAGCGCGGTCTGGTCGGGCGTGTCGGTCATCTGGCGTTCTCCTCACCATTCATTCTGCGCGGGCCGCGGCCGGGGATGTTTCGGGCGATCTCTCTGGGGCGGCGCCTGTCGAAAGCACCATGACCGCCTCTTGCGTGATGGGTTTCTCAGGGGTGGCGGTGACCTCGCCCGAGATGCGGCCTTCGCGCATCACGATGACTCGGTCGGCCACGCCGATGATCTCCGGCAGCTCGCTGGAGATCATGACGATCGCCATGCCTCGTTCGGCCAGCGCGTCGATCAGGCGGTAGATCTCGGATTTCGCGCCCACGTCGACGCCGCGCGTCGGCTCGTCGAGGATGATCACCTTGGGCTCCAGCTCCAAGAGGCGGGCGAGCAGCACCTTCTGCTGGTTGCCGCCCGACAGCGCGCCCACGGTCAGCTGCGACGAAGGGGCCTTCACCGCCAGCGATGCCATCGCGTCACGCGCCCGCTGCGCCGCCCGGCGGAAGTTGGTCAGCCCGCCAGAGGCGTCGCGCTCCATGACGCAGATGTTGATGTTCTCCGAGATCGTCATGTCGAGGAACAGGCCGAGCCCCTTGCGGTCCTCGGTCAGGTAGACGATCCCGTGGCTCAGCGCGTCGCGCGGCGATTTCGGCGTCACCTCGCGGCCCTCGAGCAGCACCCGGCCGGATGTCGCCTTGTCCGCTCCGTAGATCAGCCGCGCGAGCTCGGTGCGCCCCGAGCCGACGAGGCCCGATATGCCCAGCACCTCGCCGCGCCGCACCTCGAAGCTGCAGGCCCGCACGAGGCGGCCGTCGCTCATGTTCTCCACGCGCAGCACGCTTTCGCCGGTGGCGGCGGCCTTGTGTTCCTTCTTGTAGAAGGTGCTGAGATCGCGACCCACCATCATCGACACCAGCTTGGCGGCCGACAGTTCGTCGCGTTCCAGCGTGCCGACATAGGCGCCGTCGCGCAGCACGGAGCAGCGGTCGGAGAGGCGGTAGATCTCTTCCATCCGGTGGCTGATGTAGACGATGGCGATGCCCTGCGCCTTGAGGTCGGCGATCACGTCGAACAGCTTCTCCGTCTCGCGGCTGGAGAGCGAGGTGGTGGGCTCGTCCATCACGATGACCCGGGCCTTCGCGCCGAGGGCGCGGGCCACCTCGACCAGCTGGCGCTCGCCCATCGACAGCGAGCCGACAAGGGTGCTGGGGCTGAAGGTCACGCCGAGCCGCTGCAGGATCGGCTCGGTCTCGCGCAACATCTGGCGGCGGTTGACGATGCCGGCCCTGGCGCGTTCTTCCCCGAGGAACAGGTTCTCGGCCACGGTCAGGTTGGGGGCGAGCGACAGTTCCTGATAGATCACGGCGATGCCGCGGGCGCGGGCCTCCTTGGGGCGGCCGGTCTGCATCGGCTGGCCGTCCACCAGGATCTCGCCGCCCCCGTCGGGCACATAGGCGCCCGAGAGGATCTTCATCAGCGTCGATTTCCCGGCGCCGTTCTCGCCCATCAGCGCATGGACCTCGCCGGGCATCACCGTCAGCGAGACATCCCGCAGCGCCCGGATCGCTCCGAAGGTCTTCGAGATCGACCGCATCTCCAGCATTGGCTTCGTCATGCAGCGCTCCTTGCGATGAGAACTTCGACGCCGCGTTCCGCCAGCATCCGGGCATCCTTGTCGCTGAGCCCGTCATCGGTGATCAGCCGGGTGACCCGGTGCAGCGGCAGGGCGACGGTGGGGGGGCGTTCGGAAAACTTGCGGCTGTCGACCAGCACGATGATCTCATTAGCGAGATCGACCATGTCGTTGATGAAGCGCACCAGCAGCGGGTGCGATTCCAGCAGCCCCTCGGAACTGACGCCGAGGGCGCTGACGAAGAACTGCGAGGCGTAGAACGGATCGTCGCCCCGCGCCGGCTCGTAGAGGATGCCCGGCTCGCGATGCAGGTCGCCGCCGCCGACCTTCAGCTGGCAGGTGCCATGCTCGGCCAGATAGGCGGCAAGCGGCATCGAGTTGGTGAAGACCCGCACGTTGCGGTTGGCGATATGCGTGCCGAAGTGGAAGCAGGTCGAGCCGCCGTGGATGATGATCAGACTGCCGTCGCGCACCAGTTCTCCGGCCTTGCGGGCGATGCTCTGCTTGGCTTCCACGGCGAGGTCGCGGTTCAGGATGAAGGGCAGGGCCACCGGGGTCCGCCCCGTGCCGTTGGTCAGCGCGGCGATGCCGCCATGCACCTTCTGCGCCAGGCCCGCGCCGCTCAGCTTCTCGATGTCGCGCCGGATGGTGGCCGCGGACACGCCGACAGCCGCGGTCAGATCCTTGACCGACACGAAGGGCCGTTCCTCGAGAATCTGGACAATCGTCCGCTGGCGTTGCTGATCGCTCACGTCTGTACTCCTCCCGCTGCCAGCATGAGCGAATCGGATCATTCCTTCAAGACAAATTTGTGATCATGACGATATTTCCTCATGGATGATCGCAAGGCGTCATCCTTGGGTGGCTGGACCGGGAGGAAGGCAAAGCGCCGGCGGTACGTGAACGGTGGAGGAGGCGCAGGGTTCCGAAGAGCCGGGGCGGTGGCGGCGCCCGTCCCTGTCCGGGCGGCGCGGTGCCGCAGCCAGAGGTTGTGCGGTTTCGCCTGAAGCCCACCCTGTCGCGCAAATGAGACACATCCCACGAACGCGGACTTATTTCCGCCAGCCCCTGTCTTCAACCAAGGCGTGTACTAACTTCGTTAAGTGGAACGCCCGCTTGCGTCGAACGATCCCCGTTTCCCGCAAAGCATAGGTAGACCATGTCCCAGCGCCTTCGCCTGTCCCTCCGCGCCGCCGTCGCCGCGCTCCCGCTCGGCTGCACCCTTGCCGGCGCCAGCGCCGCGCAGGATCTGATCAGCTTCGCCGTCGTCTCCGGCGCGACGATCACCAACACCGGCCCGACCACGATCACTGGCAACATCGCCCTAAGCCCCGGCACCTCCTTCACCGGCAATACCGAGGTCACCCTGAGCGGACCGGGGAACGCGATCTACCTCACCGACGCGGTCGCCGGCCGCATCAAGAACGATCTCGCCACGCTCTACAACGTACTGGCGGCCCGCCCCACCTCCGCGATGGGTGACCTGACCGGGCAGGCCCTGGGCAACCGGACACTGGTAGCCGGTGTCTACAACTACGCCACCTCGGCCAACCTCGCCGGGGGCGAGACCCTGACGCTGGATGGCGGCGGCGATCCGGATGCGCTGTTCATCATCAACATTGGCACCACGCTGACCGCCGGCAGCGCCTCGCGGATCGTGCTGACCAACGAGGCGCAGGGCGGCAACGTGTTCTTCCGGGTTGGCACCTCGGCGACGATCAACACCACAGCGGCTCTGGTCGGCCAGATCCTCGCGCTGGACAGCATCACCATGAACACCTCGGCCACGGTGAATTGCGGCGCGGTGCTGGCGCGCAACGGCGCGGTGACGCTGGACACCAACACCATCGAGGTCTGCACCCTCGCCGCGGCCGAATTCGATCCGACGCCGGAGGAGGGTGCGTTCTCCGACAACGAGAGCGCGGTCGCAGGCGCGCTGTCCGACTATGTCGCCGATGGCGGCGAGCTGCCGACCAGCTTCGCCATCCTCGCCGCCACCCAGAGCGGCGACGAGCTGGCGGCGACCCTGTCGCAGCTTTCGGGCGAGGTGGCGACCGGCGTCGCGCCGACAGTCATGCAGTCGATGGACG
>NZ_PZKG01000116.1 GCF_003034985.1 Cereibacter changlensis JA139 | reverse complement strand
TCCCGCGGTCGAGTATCGGCTGACGCCGCTCGGCGCGCGCTTCGTCGGGCTGGTCGAGTTGGTCTATGGCTGGGGCCGCGACCATGCCGATGCGCTCGACCAGTTGCAGCAGCGGGCGACATCACGCCGGCGAAACCCATGACCGGCGGCGTGACAGGGGAGGAAGATATGCAGCACTGGACGGCGCGGCCGCGGCCGGAGGTGAAACAGCTTGAGGGGCGCTTCGTCAGGCTGGAACGGCTGGATCCGGACCGCCATGCGGAGGGCCTGTTCGACGCCTCGGCGGTTCCGGATGCCGAGGCGCGGTTCCGCTGGCTGTTCGACGAGCCGCCGACCGACCGGGCTTCTTTCCGGGCATGGGTGGAACGATCGGCGCAAAGCACCGATCCGCTGTTTTATGCAGTGATCGACCGCGCCTCCGGCAAGGCGGCCGGACGCCAGACCCTCATGCGCATCGATCCGGCGAACGGCGTGGCCGAGATCGGCAACATCTACTGGGGTCCGCTGATGGCGCGCAGACCGGCGGCGACCGAGGCGCTCTATCTCTTCGCGCGGCATCTGTTCGACGATCTCGGCTACCGCCGCCTCGAGTGGAAATGCAACGACGACAACCTGCCCTCCAAGCGGGCCGCGCTCCGGTTCGGTTTCCGCCATGAGGGGCTGTTCCGCCAGCACATGGTCGTGAAGGGGTTGAACCGCGACACGGCCTGGTTCGCCATGACCGACAGGGACTGGGCCAGCCTGAAACCCGCCTACGAGGCCTGGCTTTCCCCGGGGAATTTTGACGCCGAAGGGACCCAGAGACAGAGGCTCGAGGCTTTGCAGAAGGCCCATCAGGGGGCGTAGAGCCGGGCCGACCGCTCACATCCCGGCAATCGCTCCGGCCGCATTCTGTCAGTGCGTCAGCCCTCCACCTCGTCAGGTCGCGCTGCAAAGAAGGCTTCGGGCATGACCAGAGTTCGCCTGCGGTGCGGAATGACGTCCATCTCCAGACCGTAGAGCCTTTGCAGGACGGCGGGGACCAGCAGTTCGGCCATGGGGCCATGCGCCACCAGCCTGCCAGCGCGCAGGGCCACGGCCTCGTCGCACCAGCCGGAGGCGAGGTTGAGGTCATGCAGCACCATGAGGACGGAGATGCCCCGGGTCCGGTTCAGCCGACGCAGCAGGCCCATCACCTCGATCTGATGCGCGACATCCAGCGCCGAGATCGGCTCGTCCAGCAGCAGCGCCTCGGCGCCCTGCGCCAGCAGCATGGCGATCCAGCCGCGCTGCCGCTCGCCGCCGGACAGAGTGTCGACCTGGCGATCGGCAAGCGCCTCGGTGCCGGTCAGCGCCATCGCCTCGGCGCAGGCGGCCCGATCCGCGGCGCCGCGCCGGCCCAGCAGCCCGTGCCAGGGATAGCGGCCGAGCGCCACCAGCTCGCGCAGGGTCATGCCGGGGGCGGCCGCGGGTGTCTGCGGCAGCCAGGCCAGCCGGCGCGCCAGCTCCCGCTGGTCCCACTGCGCAAGGGCGCGCTCCTGGAACAGGACAGCCCCGGCGTCCGGCGCCTCCTGCCGGGCCAGCAGCTTCAGCAGCGTCGACTTGCCGGAGCCGTTGTGCCCGAGAATGCCGGTGATGCGGCCGGGCTCGATCGTCAGGTCGAGAGGGCCGAGAAGACGCCGCCCCTCGGCGTGACGTTCAACTCCGGTGCAGGAAAACAGGGTCATCGGCGTCGTCCGATCAGCCAGAGGAACAGGGGAGCGCCCAGCAGCGAGGCGAGCACGCCAGCAGGGATCTCGTAGGGAAACCAGATCAGCCGCCCGGCCAGATCGGCGGCGACCAGCAGCGTCGCCGCCCAGGCCGCGGCGCAGACCCCCTGCCACCCGGGGCCGGCGGCGCCGAACACCCGGGCCAGATGCGGCGCCATCAGCCCGGCGAAGCTGATCGGCCCGACGGCCAGCGTGGCGAAGCCGGTCAGCACCGCGACATAGACCATCAGCACGGCGCGGGCGACGGCGGGCCTTGCCCCCAGCGCGCGGGCCTGCGCCGCGCCCAGCGGCAGGATGCGCAGCCAGCGCAGCAGCAGCGGGAAAAGCATGAGACCCGCAAGCGCCGCGACCGCGCCTGTGACCGCCCCGGCAGGTTCGGCGCGATAGGTCGGCCCCATGCTCCAGGCCAGCACGATCACGGCGCGCGGGTCGCCGCTGGCGATCACCAGCGAGATCATCGCTGCGGCGAAGGTGCCGATGGCGACCCCGGCAAGCAGCAGCGGGCCGGGCGCGAAGCGGTTGCGGGCGGCGATCAGCATCACCAGAAGGAAAGCCAGCAACGCCCCGGCCACCGCCCCGGTCAGCAGCCCGGCCGCCCCGCCGGCGAAGAGCCCGGCGACGATGCCCAGCCCCGCGCCGGGACTGAGGCCGAGGCTCTCGGGGCTGGCCAGTGGATTGCCGGTGGTCGCCTGGATCACCACCCCGGCCAGCGCCAGCATCACCCCGGCCGAGACGGCGCTCAGCACCCGCGGCCAGCGGCCCTGCCAAAGCTCGGCGGGCGAAAGCCCCGGCAGATGCAGCGTTTCGCACAGCGAGAAAATCACCGCCGCCAGCAGGACCAGCAGCGCCAGCGCCACCGCCCGCGGCGGATGACGGCGCCGCGTCGCCAGCGCCTGCCCCGGCCGGTCGGGGATGCGCCGCAGCCAGAGCAGCGCCAGCAGGATCACCGCTCCCAGCACCGGGGTCAGGACACCGGTCGGCAGGACCGTCGTCACCCGGCCCGAGAACAACCGGCCCAGCCCCTGCGCCACGCCGTCGGCCAGCAGCAAGAGCACGGCGCCGGCGACGGGCGTCAGAAGCAGGCGCGCCCTCAGGCTGCCCGCGCCAAGCCCGGCGGCGATCAGCGGGGCCGCCAGCCCGACGAAGCCGATCACCCCGACCCGCGCCGTGACCATCGTCGCCAGCAGGGTGGCGAGCCCCAAGGCCAGCAGCCGCAGCGCGACGACATTGCCGCCAAGGCCGCGGACTCCGGCGTCGGACAGCGCGAAGAGCGCCAGCCCCCGCAGCAGCAGCAGCAACAGCGGTGCCAGCAGCGCCAGCCGCAGCGCCAGCGCCCGGGCGTCGCCCGACCCGTTCTGCGCCAGGTTGCCGCTGGCCCAGACGAAGACCGCGCGCAATTGCTCCTGCTGGAACAGCGCCAGCAGCACGAAGACCGAGCCGGCGACGAGGCTCACCACCAGCCCCGCCACCAGCAGCGCCGGCCCGGCGGCATTGCGCCCGGCCAGCAGGATCACCAGCCCCAGCGCCGCCAGCCCTCCCGCCAGCCCGACGAGTTCGCGCAGAGCCGGATCGAGACTGACCGCCGCCATCGTCGCCAGCGTGATCCCGAGCTGCGCGCCGGAGAGCACGCCCAGCGTTGCGGGCTCGGCCAGCGGGTTGCGCAGCACCTGCTGGAAGACCAGCGCGGACAGGCCGAGGGCCCCGCCCGACAGCAGCGCCACCCAGATCCGCGGCAGCAGCGAAAGCGTGATCCACTGTGCGGCGAAGTCGGGCGGCAGGCCGCCTGCGGGATCCCGGGCCGCGGAGATACTGGCGAGGGTCAGACCCACCGCCAGCAGGATGGCGCCCGCCGCCGCGAGGCCGGGCCAGAGCGGCAGCCGGATCATGCGGCCCCCAGCAGGCGGGCGAAGCGCAGCGCCGAGGGCACACCGCCGAAGACCCAGACCGGCGGCAGCAGCGTGACCCGCCCGGCCCGCACCTGAGGCAGCGCCCGCCAGAGCGGGCTGTCGGCCAGCCGCGGCGGCGGCGCGGGTTCGATGATGACCAGCCGCGCTTCGGGATGGCCGGCCAGCGCCTCCAGCCCGGTCGAGGCGAAGCCCCAGGCATTGGTCGGACCGGTCCAGGCGTTCGTGGCGCCCAGCGGACGGAGGACGTCATGGAACAGGCTGCCCGCGCCGAAGACATCGAGCAGCCGGTCGTCGGCGAATTTCACGATCAGCAGCGGACGGTCGTCGAGCCGCGGCCCGGCGAGGGCCGCGTCGAGTCGGTCCAGAAGCTCCGCCGCCTGCGCCCCTCGTCCTGTGAGCCCGCCTAGGTCGCGCACCGCCTGCCGCGCCAGATCCAGCGGGCGCCGCGCCTCGGAATAGAGCGGAAAGGCCCGCACCGGCGCGATCCGCTCCAGCCGGGCGGGGGCTATGCCATAGCCCGCCATGGCGAGGATCAGATCCGGCTGCAGGGCGCGCAGCGCCTCGAGGTTGGGCCAGCTGCGCAGGCCGATGTCGCGCGTCCCGGCCGGCAATGCCGGCTCGACCACCCGCCGCGCATAGAGCGGCGCTTCGGCCACGGCCAGCGGGGCCACACCGAGCGCGACCAGCGTTTCCGCCAGCGCCCAGTCCAGCGCCACGATCCGATCGGTAGCCGCCCCGCGGGATGCCGCACGGGCCGCCCCGCCCCACAGCACGGCCGCCGCCCCGGCGACGACCTGCCGCCGGGACAGCGCCAGCCCTGCTACCATCTGTGGTTCAGGCTGGCGGTCACCGCCCGGCCCGGCCCCCAGTAGCAGCCCGAGGCGCTGAGGCAGCTCGCGACATATTTGCGATCCGCGAGGTTGGTGACGTTCAGGCTGATCTTCGTGCCCTCGTAGCCGAAGGCGGCCAGATCATAGCGGATCGCCGCGTCGACCAAGGTGAAGGAGGGCACGCTGAAGGCATTGGCGTTGTCGCCATAGGTCTGACCGACATAGCGCGCGCCGCCGCCGAGGCTGAGCCCGCCCCAGGCGTTGTCGGACTGAACCGTATAGTCCAGCCAGAGCCCGGCCTGGGTGCGCGGCACATAGACCGGGCGATTGCCCTCGTAGCGGCTGTCCTCGGTGATCTCGGCGTCGTTGTGGGTCCAGGACCCGACCAGCTGCAGCCCGCTCGCCAGCTCGGCCTTGGCCTCCAGCTCCAGCCCGCGCACCCGCACCTCGCCGGTCTGGGTGTTGAAGCTGGTGTTGGCCGGGTCCGGCGTCAGCACGTTCTGCTGGGTGAGATCGAAGGCCGAAAGGGTGACCATGACCGGCTGGCCCTCTGGGGCGTAGCGCAGGCCGATCTCGAACTGATCCGCCGTGGTCGGCCGGAAGGTCGCGCCGTTCCGGTCGGTGCCGCCCGCTGGGTAGAAGGAGGTCGAATAGCCAAGGTAAGGCGAGAAGCCGTTGGCGAGGTGATAGACGGCGCCCAGCCGGCCGGTCAGCTTGTCATCCTCCTGATCCACCGTCAGGTCGCTGGAGTCCGAGACGGTGCGGGTCCGCGTCTCGGCCCGGTCATAGCGCAGCCCGGCCGAAAACACCGCCTGGCCCCAGGTCATCTGGTCCTGGGCATAGATCCCGACCTGCTTTCTGGTCTGGTCGATGCTCAAATTCACCGGCGGGCGGCTGACACTGCCGGAGACCGGCGTCGGGTTGAAAACGTCCCAACCCATCTGCACATAGCTCAGCTGGGTCTCGTCGAAATGGCTGCGTTCGCGCGAGGCGTCGAGCCCGAAGAGCAGGTCATGCTCCACCGCACCAGTGCGGAGCTTGCCGTTCAGGTTGGCGTCGAAGGACCAGAGCTCCGACGTTTCGGGAAAGGCCCAGGCGTAGCGAACCGCCTGGGTCGGGCCGCATGCGGGCGCGGCGCAATAAAGCTGCACGCGCTGGGTGTCCACCTCGATGTCGCTATAGCGCAGCGCCTGGTTCAGCGTCCAGTTCGGGCCGAGCTTCTTCTCCAGCTTGAAACCCGCCTGACTGTGGGTGTTCTCGAAATGGTCGTAGCCCGGCACACCGACGAAGGTGGAGCGCGGCAGCTCGCCGCGCGGATCCTCGTAGAGCGTGCCGCTGGCGGGCAGCGCCGGCGCGCCGCCGCCGCCGGGCGAGTCGATGTCCTGATACTCGGCGAAGGCCGTGACGGTCAGGCTGTCGTCGACCTTCCAGGTCAGCGACGGCGCGACATAGACCCTGCGTTCGCTGACATGGTCATATTCGGTGTCGCCATCGCGGGCCACGGCGACGAAGCGGTAGAGCAGGTCGCCGCTCCCGGCCACCCGCCCGCCGAGGTCCAGACCGATCTGCTTGCGGTCATAAGAGCCGTAGGACAGGTCGACCTCGCGCACCTCCCGATCCACCGGGCGCTTGGAGACCACGTTGACGATGCCGCCCGGCGTCGCCTGACCGTATAGCACCGAGGCCGGGCCCTTCAGCACCTCGGTCCGCTCCAGCCCGAAGGGCTCGGCGCGGGGCTGGGAATAGCCGCGCGCGCCGAAATTCTGCCGCAGCCCGTCGGCATAGCGGTCGGGGCGGAAGCCGCGGATGGTGAGCCAGTCATGCCGGATATCGGTGTCGCCATACTGGCCGACCACGCCCGGCGTGTAGGACAGCACCGAGACCACCGAGAGCGCGCCCTGCGCCCGCGCCTGATCGGCGGTGACCACGTTAACGGCCTGCGGCACGTCGCGCAGCGCGGCCCCGGTCTTGGTGCCGGCGCCGCTGGAATGTGCCACCAGCCCGGCGACATGGCCGAAGGCGTCCTCGGTCTCGACCACGATCGCGCCGAGCAGGGTCGTTCCCTCGGCGGCGACCGAGGCTTCGGGCCGCATCGTCAGGGTCTCGTCGACCTGACCCGGTTGCAGCCCGCTTTCGCCCAGCATGATCCGCAGCGCCTGCTGCGGCGTCATCACCCCGCGTACCGCCACGCTCCGCCGACCGGCCATCAGCCGCTCGTCCACCACCACCTGCACCCCGGTGGAGCGGCCGAGCTGCAGCACCGCCGCCGACAGGGGCTGCGCCGGGATGTCGATCCGCTGCGCGTCCTGGGCCTGGGCCCCTCCGGCCGCGAGCCCCGCCACCGCGACAAGCGCGGTCAGTCCGCCCCTCATTCCCTGCATCCCGTCTTCCCCATTCTGATCGGCTACAGAGACAAGACAGCCCCGCGGGCGGGGGTAATTACGCCGCCGCTGAAAAAATCTCCGGCTTAGCGCGCGCGCAGGATGACGATGCCGCCCGGCGCGCGGGTGACGCGCACCGGCAGGGTGCGGGCAAGGATCTCCGGCGCCTGGTCCAGCTGCGCCAGGTTGAAGATCGCGGTGACCGGCACGCGCCGCGCGGCCTCGCTGATCATCACCCGCCAGCCGGCGTTGCGGGCCAGTACATCCATCACCTCACCCAGCGACGCCGCCTCGAACACCAGCACGCCGCGCCGCCAGGCCGTGGCGCTTTCGGCATCCGCCGGCTCCGTGCCGTGCAGCCCGACGGCATCGTAGCTCAGCCGCTGCCCGGCGAAGACCCGCGCCTCGCCCGAGCCGCTGCGGGCGAGGACCGCATGCTCGGTGACCGTCACATCGGCGCCCCGGGTGGTGAGCCGGATGTTGAAGGCGGTGCCGAGCGCGGTCACCTCGCCATGCCCCGCCGTCACCACGAAGGGCCGCGCGGGATCGGCGGCGACCTGGAAGAAGGCCTCGCCGACATGCAGGGTGAGCGCGCGCTGCATCGGGTCGAAGGCGGTGGACAGGGCCGAGCCGGCGGCGAGATCGACCCGGCTGCCGTCCGCCAGCAGCAGCTGCCGCGTCTCGCCCGCCGCGGTGCGGTGCTCGGCGAAGCGGCCGGGACGCGACAGCCAGAAGCCGCCGGGCAGCAGCGCCGCAGCGCCGGTGGCGAGCGCGGCGCGCCGGGTGATGTGGCGGCGGCGGCGGATCTCGGTCGTCGCCGGCTGCAGCCGCCGCCAGAAGGCCTCGGCCTTGCGCCATTCCTCGGCATGGCCGGGCTGCGCCAGCCACTGCGCGAAGTCCCGCTCCGTCGCTTCGTCCAGCCGGGTGTCGTTCAGCCGCACCAGCCATTCCAGCGCTTCGTCATCCGCCGACGCCATGGTTCAGCCCTCCAGCGCCTTGCGCAGGTCGGACAGCGCCCGCACGATCTGCACCATGACGGTGTTGCGCGAGATGCCGAGACGTTCGGCGATCTCGTCATAGCTGCGGTTGTCGACCCGCGACAGCACGAAGACCTCGCGCCGGCGCGGCGGCAGGCCGGCGATCGCCCGCATCACCGCGAGCAGCTCCTGGCGCGAGATCATCCGGTCGACCACCGCCGGGGCCGGGTCGGCCAGTTCGGGGACCTCGGCGACCGGCTCCTGCCGACGCTGCGCTTGCAGCGCGTTGAGCGCCAGGTTGCGCGCCGAACGGCGCAGATAGGCCCGCGGGTTGCGCACCGGATCGGCGCGGTCGCCCCGCTCCAGCAGCCGCAGGAAGGCATCCTGCACCAACTCCTCGGCCATCGAGACGCTGCCGGTCATCCGCCACAGGAAGCGGCGCAGCTCGGGCCGCTCGCTGATATAGAGGCAGGCAAGATGGACAGGCTCGGTCATCCAGGCGTCCGGAAAGGTTGAGGAAGCGTCGCTGGCGATGCGCTGGACAAATCCTGACTAAATATATCAGATACTGCGTGCAAGGGAAAGTTTCCGGGCCCGGCTCCGGCCGCGTCTGCCGAGCAACAGGAACGCGCCGTGCAGGGGCCGCCAGCCGGAGGCTCGGGCCGACGTGGCGAAGCCCATTGCGGGCGCAGGCCGAAGTGGCAGGGCGGGACCGCCGCGAGACGTTGATGATGTGAACGCCTCCCTATGGGTTAGATGTGCAAAGCCGGGTTTGCGGCCGTTCGGGCGCGTTCAGGCAGGTCTCGCCGCAGGGTGCGGCGAGCGCGGCCCGGCTGATCGCCATCCGGTGCAGTGTCGCTCTTCCGTGATTTTCGATCAGTTCGCGCGAACGATCTTCTTCACGGGTGGAGGCAGCTGCATCCTGACCGGCGAGAACAGCAATTCCGGCAGCGGCAGCATCTCCGAGGCACTTCGGTCCAGCTGGGCAATGGCGGCGCTACAGGCAAACTTGGTGGCAACGGCGAGAACTCCGGCAGCATCGTCAATGACGGGACGCTGATCTACAACGGCGCTGCCTGATCCAGGACGTTGAGCTTACGCTCGATGAGCGGAAGGTAATGCAGCGGATCAAAGACCATGTCCTCACGGTCGTAGCAGCGGGGATGCCGTGCGATGACCTCGCCGCCGCAGCCGATCACGACCGCGCCGACATGGCCCCTGATCCAGACGTCATGGTGGCCGTAAGCGACCGGCGCCGAGTAATCGTTGGTCTTGTAACGCACCAGCGCTTGGGAGCTGACGCGTCCGGTGGTCTGATCGCAGGCGTCGAACTGCGCGGCCGGCAGATCGGCCATCGCGGCCAGATCTCGCGCGAGCCGTTGGCCGATCGTCTCGGATTGGCCGCGCAGGACATCCGCTTGGCGCCGGCGGCACTGCTCCTCCAGACAGGCGTTGAACTCCTCCCACGTCGCGAACCGCGGGACCGGCGCCATGAAGTTGCGGCGGGAGTAGCCGACTAGCCCTTCCGCGTTGCCCTTGTCATTGCCTTTGCCCGGACGTCCATAGCGGTCGCGGAACAGGTAATGCGACAGGAACCCGCTGAAAAGCGTGGCTCGCTGTCGCGTTCCGTCCGGCAGGATCTTCGCGACCAGGCAGCGGTCATTGTCGTAGAGGACCGACGCGGGCGCCTTGCCGAAGAACGCGAAGGCGTGGACGTGGCCGTCAACCCAGGCTTCCGCTGTCGCCGCAGGATAGGCACGCACGAAACATGCATCGCTGTGCGGCAGGTCGAAGACGAATAAGTGCGGCTTTTGCTCGGCCCCGCCTATGACGACTACCCCCTCGCCGAAGTCGGCCTGGGCGTGGCCCGGCGGATGCGTCAGAGGCACGAACATCTCGCGGCGGCGCCGCTCGTGCTCCCGCATGTAGTCCTTCACGATCGTGTAGCCGCCGGTGAACCCGTGCTCGTCGCGCAGCCGCTCGAACACCCGCTTCGCCGTGTGGCGCTGCTTGCGATGAATCTCGCGATCGCCTTCCAGCCAGCCGTCGATGATCCCGGTGAGAGCATCCAGCTTCGGCCGCTTCACGGGGGCAGTCCGCCGGGATCCGGGCGGAACCGGAAACGCCATCATCTTGGCCACGCTGTCGCGCGAGATGTTGAAATGGAGAGCCGCCTTGCGCTGGCTCGTGCCCTCAGCACAGGCCAGCCGAACCTTCCGATACAGGTCCACGGTGAAAATCCTCCCACCCTCCCTGTCGCCAGAAAGGGAAAAGGTGGACGACTTTTACGCCGCCCGCAGCAGGCTCATCCCGCCGCTACCGTGGCCGACTCTTGCACCGCCGTTCTCACGCCGGCACAGTGTCGTGAAATCCGGCGTCGCCACTCCTGGTCCTCCATCTTCAACAGGCTGGCCTCCTGCGAATCCTCCGAGGTCAGAGTTCTGCAACTACGCCGTAACGATCCCCGAGACGCTGTCAGTCGCGTGGCTCATGCCACGGCCGCGGGATAGGCGCTGCGGTCGAGACTGTCGAAGAGCGAGGTCATGAAGGCCTGCGTCGCCGCCGAGGGTGCGGCGCCAGAGGGCAAGAGGGCATGGGTTCTGTAGCGGATGGCTGGCAGGAACGGCCGCATCACCACGCTCTTGCCGATCTGATGCACGAGCGGAAAGGGATTGAGCAGCGAAACGCCCAAGCCTTCCCGCACGAATTCGATCACGGCCACATTGGTCGAGGTTTCGATGACCCGCTTCAGGCGCAGGCCTTCCTTCTCGAACAATCGGTCGATCGCGGCGCGGCTCGAATGGCGGCGGGAGAGGGCGATGAAGGGTTCATCATGCAGGTCCGCAGGCCGAATCACCTCGAAGCTGGCGAGGTGGTGGCCGGGCGGCAGAACACAGATTGCCTGCGTTTCGAGCAAAAGCTCCGATGTGATGCCCTCATGTGCGATATTGCTGTCACTCAGACCGATGTCGAATCGTGCCTCGGCCACCCCGGTGAGCAGGCTGTCGCTCGCGAGAATGTCGAAGGTGATCTGCAGATCGGGATTGCGCTTGGCAAAGGCCGCGATCCGCTTGGGCAGGAAGCGATGCGCGATGGTGGGCGGGGCCACGATGGACAGGGTGCCGGTATGGCTCTCTTGCGCAGGGCGCGCGGGGTTTGCGATCCGCGCCAGCGTCTCGAAGACCGGGGTTAACTGTTCGTTGATCGATAGGGCCGCAAGCGTCGGGGCGAGGCGCCCGTTCACGCGGTCAAACAGCTGAAAACCCAAGCGATCTTCCAGCTGCGCCAAGCGTCGGCTGACCGCCGACTGCGAGATGCCGAGCCGGCGCGCCACGTTCATCGCCGTGCCGAGTTGGATCAGATGTTGCAGTACTTCCAACTCTCGCAAGGTGATGCCAGAGCGGCGGTCCTCTGCCGGGTCTATGCTGTGGGTCATGGCGCCCTATGCTAAAAACGCATTACTTTTCTGCGTTGACATCTGAATATCGAATAATACTCTGATCGCCAAGGTAGTTCGCGCCACCGGAGAACAACTCTGGGGCGAAGCGCATCAACCTCTCAACAGGAAGGACACTCTCATGAAAACGCTGACCCTGCCCTTGGTGGCGGGCTTTTTGCTGACGACTGCCGTTCCCCTGGCCGCGCAACAATTGACGATCGGGCTCAAATCCGAAGCGACGTCGATGGACCCGCAGTTTCATCAGCTGTCGACCAACATCCAGGTGTCAAAGAACATCTTCGAAGCGCTGACCACGCAGGACGCCGTGCAGAAAGTGACCCCCGGTCTCGCTGAAAGCTGGGAGGCGGTCGATGACACGACCTGGCGTTTCAAGCTGCGCGAAGGTGTGAAATTCCACAATGGCAGCGATTTCGCCGCCCGGGACGTGGTCTATTCCTTCTGCCGCGTGCCGCTCGTCCAAAATTCGCCGTCGGCCTATACGATCTTTACCGGCGGCTTCGCCGATGTGGTGGCCGAGGATGACCACACGCTTCTCATCCGCACCAAGGCCACCAACCCGCTGTTGCCGACGGAACTCTGGAGCCTTGCGATCCTCTCGGCCGACGCGCTCGGCGCGGAAGAGACCGTGACCTTCGGCCCCGATGGCGCCTGCGAGGGCATGGGCGACGTGCCGCAGGCGCCCGCCTTCAATGCGCCCGAACTCGCCGTCGGCACCGGACCCTACCGGTTGGAAAGCTATACGCGTGGCGCCGAGACGGTGGTGACGCGGTTCGACGACTATTGGGGCGGCACGCCCGCCTGGGAGCGGGTCGTGATGCGCCCGATCACCAGCGACGGGCCGCGCGTCGCGGCACTGCTGGCGGGCGATGTTGACCTGATCGAGTCGCCCCCCATTCAGGATATTCCGCGTGTCGAACAGGCCGGCTTCACCGTGGTGGATGCTTTGTCGAACCGTGTGATCTACCTGCACATGCTGCAGCAAGAAGAGGCGCCGGGCATCGGCGGGGTCGAGGGCAATCCGCTGCTAGATCCGCGGGTGCGCGAGGCGATCTCGATCTCGATCAACCGCGAGGCCATCACCGAACGCATCATGGGCGGCTATGCCGAAGCGGCGGGCGAACTGCTGCCGCCGCCGATGTTCGGAACCTCTGGCCGGGCGGTGGATGCCTATGACCCGGAGCGGGCCAAGGAACTGCTGGCCGAGGCGGGCTATCCCGACGGCTTCACGCTTGTGCTGGGCACGCCGAACGACCGCTACATCAACGACGAACAGGTCGCGCAAGCCGTGGCGCAGATGCTGGCCCGCGTGGGCATCCAGATCCAGGTCGACGCCAGCACGGCGAGCCAGTTCTTCTCGCGCCGCAATGCGCTGGAATTCCCGATGTACCTGGCAGGCTGGGGCGCATCCTCGGGCGACATGTCCTCGCCGCTGAAATCGCTGGTCGCGACCTACGATGCCGATACGGGCATGGGGCCGACCAACGCGGGCCGTTACTCCAATCCTGAGAT
>NZ_PZKG01000115.1 GCF_003034985.1 Cereibacter changlensis JA139 | reverse complement strand
CGGGGGGTGGCCGAGATCGGCGACGAGGCCAAGCGGGCCGGGATGAGCGCCAAGGCGTTTCAGGAGTGGCGCTTCGTGGCCGAGCAGAACCGCATCGGCGTCGACAGCCTGGTCGATGGCTTCAAAGAGCTGAATCTCAGGGCCGACGAGTTTGTCGTCACCGGCGGCGGCTCCGCTGCCGAAGCCTTTCAGCGTCTGGGCTACAGCACCAGCGAGCTGGCGGAGAAGCTGAAAGACCCTAGCGCGCTGATGTTGGAGATCATGGGGCGGCTCGAACAGCTCGACAAGGCCGCGCAAATTCGCATCGCCGACGAGTTGTTCGGCGGCTCCGGCGGCGAGCGCTTCGTCGAGCTGCTGGCGCAGGGCGAGGCCGGGATCAGACGCACCATCGACCGGGCGAGCGAGCTGGGCGTGGTGATGGACGACGAGTTGATCGCCAAGGCCGCCGAGGTCGATCGGCAGTTCAACGCGATCGCCTCGACGGTCGGGACCGCGCTGAAGTCCGCCATTGTCTCGGCAGCCGCCTCGCTGTCGGATTTTCTCGACGGCTTCCGCGAGTTCCAGAACCAGCAGGACACGACCCTTCAGACCCGGCAGGGCGAGATCATGCGCGAGAAGGCCGAACAGGCGGCGATCCTTCAGAACGCGCCCGGAGGCCGGAACGGCGCGCGGGCGAAGGCGGTGGTCGAACAGCGGCTTCGCGAGCTGGACGCGGAAGAGAACGAGATCATCGCCGTTCTCACCAGCCGCACCGAGGGGCGGTGGAAGCCGAAGGCCGATATCTGGACCCCGCCCCCGACCACGCCCGCAACCCCCGGAACGGGAACAGGCCGGGCGGGCGGCGGCGCGCGCACTGCCGACGAATACCAGCGCGCCGTGACGGCGATCCGCGAAGAGACGGCAGCGTTGGCGGCGGAGGAGCAGGCGCTGACCAGCGCGGCCTCGACCGGGCGGCGCTATGCCGACATGTTGGAATACGCACGCCAGCGGGCCGACCTGCTGACCGCTGCTCAGCGCGAGGGCAAGGCGATCACGCCCCAGCTCGAAGCCGAGATCGACCAGCTCGCGCAGAGCTACGTCACGGCGGGCGACAGCGCCGAGCGGGCAGCCGAGCGGATCAAGAACATCGAGGATGCGGGGAAGCGGGGCGCGCAGGCGCTGACCGATGTCTTCACCGGCGTTCTGACCGGAGCGACCAGCGCGAAGGAGGCCGTCGGGCAGTTGCTGGTGGAGATGATGAAGATGGCGCTTCAGAAGCGCCTCATGTCGATGCTGAGCGGCGCGGGCGGTGCCGGGGATTCCATGCTGGGCAGCGTCATGGCCTTCCTGGGCGGCGGCTTCGCGGCTGGCGGCTACACCGGCCACGGCGGCACCTACGAGCCTGCGGGCGTGGTGCATCGCGGCGAGTTCGTCGTTAGTAAGAAAGCCGTCGCCCGCATCGGGGTGCAGAACCTTCACGGACTCCACCAGACGGCCCTGAGGGGCTACTCCGGCGGCGGGCTGGTCACTGGTGGCCCCGGCGGCAAGATGCCCGCCCTCGCCCGCCCTGCTGAGTCTGGCAGCGCCTCGGCGATCACCCTCTCGCCGACGATCAACGTAAACGCCACCGGCGGCACCGACGAGCAGAACGCCGATCTGGCGAAGCGGATCGGGCGCGAGACCGAGGAAGCGATGCGCGCGCTTGTGCGGGCCGAGCTTGGCCGACAGATGCGGCCCGGCGCGATGTTGAACCGCACCGGGTAACAGTGTGGCAGTTACGCAACAATCATGTTGCATGATTTGTGCTATAGTGGTAGGTAGGTCCAACGCACTTCATTGGACCTACCGGCATGGCACGTATCCAGAACCCTACTCTCCAACTCCCGAGCGAGCGCTTGGGCCAGATCAAGCGCATTGCCGAGGCTCTGGGCGGCCTGTCGATCAGCGACACCATTGGCCATCTAGTCCGGCAGGAGATCGAGCGCGGGACCATCGAGAAAACGCTTCCCGGGATCGAGATCAAGCACAGCGCCCCCGCCGTGGTTATCGCCTTCGACGGCGGCGCTCCGCTGCGCCTGACGCCCGAAGGGGCAGAATGCCTCGCAAAAACAATCATCGAGTTCACGCTGGGCTATGAGGCGAAGACGACCATCGACATGACGCACAAGTTCGCGGTTGCCCGGAAGGGCAGCGGGATCAAGGTGACTGTCCCGGCATTCGGCGGCGTCACAAAGACGTTCTCGCGTGATGTGGCGACTGATCTGGCGAAACTGATCGAAGCTGAGGCGAAATTAGCCTCTGAAAGGTGAAAGCCCGGCGCTGCGAACGCCGGGCTTTCTAACGACCACGTAGTTGACTTACATCGGGGCCTTCAAGGTGTCTCTCAAATACCACGCCATCCATCAGACAGTCAAGCAGGCGATCAAGCGCCGAGCGGACGAGGCGAAGCTCCTCGACGATCTTCTGCGCGACTTCGACGATCTTGCCACCCCTGAGCCCACGACCCTGAGCGGTGCTGACAAGCTGGCGCTGGCAGAGCTGGATCGCACATTCGAAGACATTTTTGCTGCAACGGCTCCGTGCAAAATTGCTGCAAAAAATCCTGCCGAGATCGTCGCTATTCGCTCGCTTTCTCAGATGGTTAGCCCCACCCCGGAAGAGGGTTGTGCAGTTAGGGCTTCTCTTCCCCTCTCCCACCCCACCACCACCACCACCACCACCACCACCACCACCGGCTCCTCCTCCGCACACTCCCCCAGCTCCTCCTCCGACGCAGACGCAGACGCCGCCGAGCTGGATCGCCTGTTCGCTGATCTGGACCTCGCCCCGCTACCCACCTCGACCTCGCTGCCCGCCCACGATCCGCGCGCTTCCATGCGGGCGCTGATCGACCTCGCGAAGCGCAACTTCGCCTCGACCATCTCTCCGGCGATCACCAGCTCCACCACCCGCACCAGCACCACGTCGAAGATCAAGGTCGCGCCCGTGCTCGCCCCTCTTCCGGCTTGGCGCAGCATGACCAGCGCGCAGAAGTTCCGGGCAGCCGTCCGGGCAGCCGCTGGGCATGATGGGCTCGCTCTGACCTTGAACCTGTCACCGGCCCGCGAGAAAGCCCTCGTCGCCTCTGACGATCCGCTCCGTCTGTTCTCCGGCTACCTGAACCGCGAGCTGGCGAAGGTCGGGTTGTCCGGCCTCCCCTATGCGCTGGCAGTCGAGGTCGCGCCCGGCGGGAAGGTTCACCTGCACGGCGCTGTCGTCGCCGGGATCGCAGCACCTGACGCTCTGAAGCGGGCGCTGATGCGGGCGGGCGGCGAGATCGCGGGGCGCGCTGGTTCGCGACAGCTCAAGCTCGACGCGATCTCCGGCGCTGACGGCTGGGCCGACTACTGCCTGAAGGATCAGCGCCAGACCACGAAGACCCTCAAGGGCGACCGCCTGACCTTCGTCTCGAACGACCTCGTTCGGCTCGCCAAGCCGATCAGCACCACCCCCGCGCGGTCCAGAGCCGCCACCACCTCCAAAGCCGCGACGACCACCGCCCCGGCGACCCCGCGGGTAAATCCCGCGCAGAAGCTCCAGACCGGCCCTGTGAGTCCGGCAGGCCTCTTCGGGCACCCGATGACCGGGAAACCCGCAACAGCCCCCACACGGCCCGCTCCGCGAGTCCTGCATCGGCAGCGCAGCCGGGCGGCGGGATCGCTGGCGTCGCGGTGCAGGTTCCCGGCATCACCACCGAGACCACCGGCCCCGCAAGTTAGCGCTTACTTATATAAATCAATGGCTTACGCGATTTTGCCTCTTGCAAATCGGATTCCGCTTATGCGATTCATGCTCCGCCAACAGCAGGAGCAACCCCATGATCGACCACTACCTTCTCACCTCCGTCTACGACCAGCTTGTCGCCGAGCTGGTGAAGCCCACGCCGTGCGAGTTGGACCGGCCGAGCTATGTTAAAACCATTCTGGGCGAAATCGGGGGCATCTGGCCCGAGCATGTCCGGCCCGCTGAGCCCGAGCCCGTCACGACCGCCGCCGAGTTCATCAAGAGGATGGAAGCCAAGCACCGGCGCGAGGGTGTCGCCCACCCCGGCGCGCACCTGACCGCCGCCGAGGAAGCCGGGATTCTCGGTGACCTCGACCTCCTCCTCTAACTTCTGATTCTGCGCTCCGCATCGCTCCGCAACGCGACGCCGTTCTTCTAGGACTGTCGAATCGAGGCCCTGCCGGCACCCCGGCGGGGCCTTCGCTTCATGTGATGACGCTACGTAAGATGTGCCAGAATTGCCGCCCGATCACGTGCCAGAAATTCTCTAAGTCATTGTTTTTATTATACACCTCAAGGGTTCGAGTCCCTCCGGGCCTACCAACTGCGGATTTTGCCGTTCGTCTCCAACGGGGACCTTGTTCCAGATTTCCGGCGCGGGATAGTCGTGGTCCTGCAAGCCTATCTGACCAGACCTAATCGCGCCCTCCGCTGGCATGAACCGGCGCAGGCGCAGATCGGACAGCGTCTTGAAGAGTGCAGCCGAGCGAGACGGCAAGTGCTCCGCCGTTGAGGCCAAGGTCGCCCGCCAGCCGGGGAATTACATCGTGGAACCCGGGCCATAGCGTGCCGCACACCGGCTCTTGCTCAGCTTGCAGACCATGACTTATCCGCCAAGCGTCCTGCAGAAGCACTACGCGCGACGAGTGGAGGCTTTCCGCCCCACATGGCTCTGAACCGTAAGTGGTCCGTTTCGCAGGTCAGGAGCATGGTCCGCCGAGAGGATGCATTCACTCTCTGGGTGCTGGGGCGGCTGTCAGCTCCTCCCGCACAACCCTCAGGCACAGCGAAAAATCCGGCAACCGCCGGATCGGGAGAACGCTTTGGCGAGGGTAAGTGGCGGAGCGAGAGGGATTCGAACCCTCGAGACGGTTCCCCGCCTACACACTTTCCAGGCGTGCGCCTTCGACCACTCGGCCACCGCTCCGTTGCCGGCTGTTTAGCGCGGGTCGCAGAGGGCGGCAAGGGGGCGGGAGGGGAAATCGGAGGGCTGTGCGCGTTGTGTCGGCGGAGCGCTTCCGGGGGGCGGGTCGCCTGCCGGTGTCTCGCTATGGTGGCTTGCGGCGGAGGCGCGGCGCTGCGTCGGTCGGGCGCACCTCAAGCGGTTGGGGCTCTCTGGCGAAGCCCGGTCAACACGCGCATCCAGTCCCCGCTCCGGGCAGCGCCCGCCCGCAGAGGACGGCAGGCGGGGTCCCCGCATCGGCCCCTACCCCAGCAGCGTCAGGCTCACGCGGCGGTTCTGGCGGCCCTTCTTCTCGATCTTGGCGATCTCCACCTGGCCGATCTCGCTGGTGCGGGCGACATGGGTGCCGCCGCAGGGCTGCAGGTCGATCTGGCCCGCCCCTTCGCCGATCCGCACCAGGCGCACCCGGCCCTGCCCCGTCGGCGGCATCACCGACATGGTCTTCACCAGACCGGGATTGGCCAGCAGCTCCTCGTCGGTGATCCAGCTCTCGGTCACCGGCAGGTCGCTGTCGATCAGCGCGTTCAGCGCCTCGTCCAGCGCCGCGAGGTCCTCGGGCGGCTCGGGCATGTCGAAGTCAAGCCGGCCGCGCTCGGCGCCGATCTGGCCGCCGGTGACCGGTAGCGGGATCACCACCGACAGGAGATGCAGCGCGGTATGCATGCGCATGTGACGGTGGCGGCGGTCCCAGTCCAGCACCTGGCGCACCGTGCCGCCCACCGGCGGCATCTCCAGCGGCTCGGCCGGCACCAGCGCCACCTCGGCGCCGTGCTTCAGCGTGGTGGCGATCGGCAGCCGCCTGCCCTCCCAGAGCAGACAGCCGGAGTCGCCGGGTTGGCCGCCGCCGGTGGCGTAGAAGATCGAGGCGTCGACCAGGATGCCGCCCTCGGCGGTATGGCCGAGAACCGTGGCGTCGGCCTCGCGCAGATAGGCGTCTTCGCGGAACAGCAGTCGGGTCATCCGGTGGTATCCTTCGCGTCTGTGTCGGGGGAGCGCTTGGCGGCCTCGGGGGATGGCAGGCCCTGCAGCAGGAAGCCCTCGCGCAGCGCCGCCATGGCCTCGGCCTGCTCCTCCTCGGCCAGGCGGGCGGCCTCGGCCTCGCCGGCGACCCGCGCCAGGTAGTCGCGGTGGGCGTTGGAGAAGGCGATGCCGGCGGCGGCGAAGCGCTCGGCGATCTGGTGGTTGATCTCGGATTTCACCTGCAGCGAGAAGTTCACGTCGCGCAGGATCACCCGGATCTCGAACATCATCGTCTCGCCGCCGAAGCCGACGAAGGCGACGACCGGGGGCGGGTTCAGCAGCGCCAGCGGCTGGGCCTCGGCGATGTCGCGCAGGATCTTCTCCACCAGCCGGCTGTCGGAGGTGAAGGGCACGGTCACCGGCACGATCAGCCGGCCAAGCAGGTTGAAGCGGGTCCAGTTGGTCACCCGACCGGCGACGAAATCGGTGTTGGGCACGATCACGTCGGTGCGGTCGAAGGTCTGGATCCGGGTGGAGCGCACCGAGATCGACTTGACGATGCCTTGGGTCGTCCCGACCTCGACCCAGTCGCCCTCCGACACCGGGCGCTCGATCAGCAGGATGATGCCCGAGACGAAGTTGGACACGATGTTCTGCAGGCCGAAACCGATGCCGACCGACAGGGCGCCGGCGACGATGGCGAGGCCCGAGAGATCGATGCCGGCCGACTTGATGGCGATCAGCGCCGAGAGGAAGATGCCGATGTAGCCGACCCCGGCGACGATCGAGCGCTGGCCGCCGAGATCCACCCGGGTCTTGGGCAAGATCGACATCTTCAGCGCGCCCTGGAACATCCGGGTGACGCCGTAGCCGATGGCGAAGAGCACGAGGAAGAACAGGAAGTTCGATGGCGAGACCCGGGTGGTGCCGAGCTGGAAGCCCTCGCTGAACCGGGTCCACATCTCCGTGAGGTCGGAGAGCCGCGCGCCCCAGACCAGCGCGAAGAGCGGCGTCATGGCGAGGATCAGGAGGAAGCCGACCAGCACCGGCAGGAGCGCGTCGCGGCTGTCCTCGCGCCGGGTGGCGAGGGTGTAGAGATCGCCGATCAGCGTCTGCAGCACGAAGAGCAGGCCGAACAGCCCCATCGACACCGCCGCCGGATAGACCAGCGCCGTCGCCGCCGAGACATAGCCGATCGCCGCCAGCACCGGGCCGATCACGCCGATGGCGATGGCCGCGCGGCCCAGCAGGCCGATCAGCCGGTTGCGGTAGGTGGTCGGCTCGTCCGCCTCGGTGTCGTTGCGCATGTGCACGAGGCAGAGCTGGCCGATGCGCGCCAGCAGCACCCCCGCCACCGTCAGCACCGGGAAGACCAGCACCGAGGTGGCGGCATTGTCCGATTCCGCCGGGTTCAGCGCGGTGAGTCGCAGCGCGTCGAGCGCGATCATCCAGCCGAAGGTGACGATGTAGAACCGGCCCTCCTTGCGCCGCTCGGCCGAGAGCTTCAGCGGTGCGTCCTGACTGTCGGCCTTGGGGAAAACCCGCAGCGACATCCAGTTGGCGGAGAACATGAAGAAACCGAGGGCGGGCAGAACCTCCACGAGGGCGGTGCCGCGCGGGCCGGTCATGCCGGTCAGGGTGATGGCCTGGCTCAGCGCCACGATCCCCGCCACCGGCAGCACGATCTGGCCGATCGAGACCAGCAGCGCCCAGACCTTGCCGCTGCGCACCGAGGCATGCTCCTGCAGCCGCGTGCTCAGCGCCTCCATCAGCCGGCGACCGCGCCACAGAAGCGCCATGCCGACCACCGTCAGCACCGCGATCAGCGGCAGGTTGTCGCCGGTCTGGTCGCGGGCCGCCTCGGTGCCGGCGCGCTGCTCGGTCTCCTCGAAGACCTCGACCGCCACAGCGGACAGCGCGGAGGCCGCCGCCGTCCAGTTCGCCGGGTTCAGGGGCGTCGGCCAGAGCTGCAAGAGCTCCGCCGCCTGGCGTTCGCGCAGCACCCGGTCGATCTCGCCGATCAGCCCGTCGGCGCGGCGATGCGCCTCCTGCGCGGCGATCACCGGGGCCTGCAGTTCGGCGAGCTGCGCCGTCAGCGTCTTGCGCCGCGCGGCGATCTCGGCGTCCTCGGTGGCGCCGTCCGCCGGGGCCGGCCCCAGCGCGTCGATCTGCTGGCGGATGGTGGTGATCCGCGTCGCGTTGATGCCCTGCGCCGCCAGCAGCGTCGCCCGCCACTCCACCAGATAGCCGCGCATCTTCTCCAGCGCCGGGGTGACGATCGTCCGGTCTTCGATCATCTTCTCGGCGCGGGCTGCGGTGCGCTCGTAGGATTTGTAGTCCGGCGGCTCCAGCGCGTCGGTGGTCACCGCCGGACCGGAGGCCAGCTGGGCATGGGCCAGCGGTGCGGCGGCGAAGGCCAGCCACAGCGACAGCATCAGCAGGGCGGCCAGCCGGCCCATCCCGCCGGCGACGCGGCGGGGGGTCATGCGTCCTCGAACACCGCCGGAATGGCCTGCGGGGCCTCATCGAGCCAACGCGGCGCCGGCAGGCCCTTTTCCTTGAGGAAGGCCGGGTTGAACAGCTTGGACTGGTAGCGGTTGCCGTAGTCGCAGAGGATGGTCACGATGGTGTGGCCCGGGCCCATCTCCTGCGCCATGCGGATCGCGCCGGCGATGTTGACGCCGGACGAGCCGCCGAGGCAGAGCCCCTCCTCGGTCAGCATCTCGAAGACCAGCGGCAGCGCCTCGGTGTCGGGGATGCGATAGCTGAAGTCGGGGGTAAAGCCCTCGAGGTTGGCGGTGATGCGGCCCTGGCCGATGCCCTCGGTGATCGAGTTGCCGGGCGCCTCGAGCTTGCCCTCGGTGTAGAAGGCATGCAGCGCCGAGCCTTCGGGATCGGCGAGGCCGATCTTCACGCCCTTGGGCTGAAGCGCCATGCCCATGCCGGCCAGCGTGCCGCCGGTGCCCACGGCGCAGATGAAGCCGTCGACCTTGCCGCCGGTCTGTTCCCAGACCTCAGGCCCGGTGGTGTCGATATGCGCCTGGCGGTTGGCCACGTTGTCGAACTGGTTGGCCCAGATCGCGCCGTTCGGCTCGGTCCGCGCAAGCGCCTCGGCCAGGCGGCCGGAGTAGCGGACGTAGTTGTTGGGGTTCTTGTAGGGCGCGGCGGGCACCTGCACCAGATGCGCCCCGGCGAGGCGCAGCATGTCCTTCTTTTCCTGGCTCTGCGTCTCAGGGATCACGATCACCGTGCGGAAGCCCATCGAGGCGCCGACCAGCGCCAGACCGATTCCGGTGTTGCCGGCCGTGCCCTCGACGATGGTGCCGCCGGGCTTCAGCAGGCCCCTGGCCACCGCGTCGCGGATGATGTGGAGCGCCGCGCGGTCCTTGACCGACTGGCCGGGGTTGAGAAACTCGCATTTGCCGAGGATCTCGCAGCCGGTCATCTCCGACGCCTTCCGCAACCGGATGAGGGGCGTGTTGCCGATCGTTTCGGCCAGGTCCTTGAATACCCGCATGGGTGCGTCCTCCGAGCTTTGCCCTTCTGTGTAGAAGCGCCCGCGGGGGAACTCAAGAACATGCGGCGGAACAGGCCGATGACCGCCACCCGGCTGACGGTGTCGGGTCAGGCTGCCCCGGCCCGCAGCGCCGCCCGCTCGCGCTGCAGCCAGAGCACGCTGAGCATCAGGGGCGCGTTGCAGATCTCGCCGCTGGCCATCAGCTGCATCAGCGCGTCGAAGCCGACGAGATGGCCACGGATGTCCTCGGCCTCGCCCTCAAGGCCGAACACCCCTGCCGCATCGTCGGGCAGGTCGCAGAGCGCGAGGTAGGAATAGAGATACTCCGCCTTGGCCGCCGGCGAGGGGTAGTAATTGCCGACCGGCAGCAGCGCTCCCAAGGTCAGCCCCGCCTCCTCCACCGCCTCGCGCCGCGCCGCGGCCTCCGGCGTCTCGCCGGCGTCGATCCGCCCGGCGATGGCCTCCAGAAGCCAGGGCTGCCGGTCACCGCGGGCGAAGGGGCCGGGGCGGAACTGCTCGACCAGCAGCACCCGGTCGCGCACCGGGTCGTAGGGTAGCACCGTCACCGCGTCGCCCGACAGGAACACCGCCCGCGTCACCGTCTCGCTGTGGCCGCCGCCGAACTGGCGGAAGGCGATGTCGTATTCTTCCACCGCGAAGAAGCGCGCATAGGGCTGGCGCTGCGAGGCGATGCGCAGGTCGCCCTCCGCCGCCGCGCGCCGCACCGCGGTCGCCCCGGCCTCGCGCTCGGCCCGGGCCCGGCTTCCGCCGCGCACCAGCATCAGCGGGTAACGCACCCGCACCGCCGCGACCTCCGCCCGGCCGAACAGCCGCATCACGTCGCCAGCCGTTGCGCGCACCGTCGCCGCCCAGACCTCACCCCAGGCCAAGGCATCCCAGAGCGGCCCCTCGCCGCCGCCCCAGCTGCGCCCCGGGCCAACCGTCATCGGCTCCAGCCCGCAGACCCGCTGGTAGAAGTCGAGCCGCTCCAGCAGGCCCGCCTCCAGCGCAAGCGCCAGCCCCTCGACCGAGCCATCGGGATGAGGGGCCAGCGCCGCCACTGCCCCCTCGCCCAGCAGCGCGTGATCGGCCAGAAGCGCGGGCGCGCCGGCCCGGTCGCAGCCCAGCACCACCGCCCGCAGCCGGTCGTCGCGGAGCGGCCCGTAAAGAAAAACCTGTTCCATGTCGTTCAGCGCCACCTCTGGCTTGCCCATTCGCTCAGCCAGCCGCCGACGATCCCGCCCAGCACCAGCGCCGCCAGCACCTCGGGCGCGAGCAGCAGCCGGCCATAGATCACCCCCCAGGAGAACACGCCCTGCAGGGCCTCCACCGGGCCGTCATAGATCATCCGGGTGGAATCGCGCAGCATCCGGGCGGTCGAGAACACCAAGAGCGCCCAGAAGGCGATGGTGGCCGAGGTCCGCACCCCCGTCCCCATCGCCGCCGCCAGCCCGCGCCCGGCCAGCGCGCCGCTGACCCGCCAGCCGCAGATCAGCCCCAATGCGGCCGAGACCGGCCCCAGCAGCCCGGTGGGAGTGCCCTCCGGCAGGCCGGTCGCGGAGATGCCCGCCGCGATATAGGCCGCCGCGGCGAAGGCCATGGCGGCGAACAGTTTTGCGGCTGTCGGCATCGTCGTCCTGTCCGGGAGGCCTAGTCGGCGCGGGTTACCGTGATCTGCGTCACGTCGCAGTTTCCGCCGTGGAAGGCGCCGGCGCAAGAGGTCAGGTAGAAATTCCACATGCGGCGAAAGCGGTCGTCGAAGCCCATCCGGGCTATCTCGTCCCAGCGCTGGTTGAAGCTCTCGTGCCAGCGCCGCAGCGTCAGGCTGTAGCTGTCGCCGAACTCGATCGAGTGGGCGACGCGCAGCCCGGCCCGCTGCACCTCGCTGCGCAGCGCCCCCGGCGAGGGCAGCATGCCGCCCGGGAAGATGTATTTCTGGATGAAGTCGACGCCGCGCTTGTAGACCTGCCAGCGGGCGTCCGGCACGGTGATGATCTGCAGCGTCGCCTTGGCCCCCGGCTTCAGCCGCTCGCGCAGGGTGGAGAAATACACCGGCCAGTATTTCTCGCCCACCGCCTCGAACATCTCGATGCTGGCGATGCCGTCATAGGTGCCACGCTCGTCTCGGTAATCCTGCAGCTTGATCTCCACCCGGTCCGAAAGCCCGGCCTCGGCGATCCGCGCCACGGCGAAATCGTATTGCGCCTGGCTGATGGTGAGCCCGGTCACGCGCAGCCCGCGTTCGCGTGCCGCATATTCGGCAAAGCCGCCCCAGCCGCAGCCGATCTCAAGCACATGATCTCCGGGCTGCGCGCCCATCTGGTCGACCATGCTGGCATATTTCAGCCGCTGCGCACCCTCGAGGCTCTCCTGCCCGGTGCGGAACAGCGCCGAGGAATAGGTCATGCTCTCGTCGAGCCAGAGGGAGTAGAAGGCATTGCCCAGATCGTAGTGGCTGGCGATGTTCTTCTTGGCCTGCCGCCGCGAATTGCCGCGCAGCCAGTGGCGCAGCCCCTCGAAGGCGCGCACCAGACGCATGCCCGGGAAGGCGTCGTAGACGGTGTTGTTGCCGACATGCACGAGATCCATGAAGGCCTGCAGGTCCGAGGTGGACCACCAGCCCTCGAGATAGGCTTCGGAAAAGCCCAGATCGCCCTCGCGGATCAGCCGGGCGAAGAGGTCGGGGTTGTGGATCTCCAGATCCGCCACCGGGCCGGGATGCTTGCCCTCGATCCGGAAACGACGCCCGTCGTCCAGCACGAAGTCGATGCGGCCATGCTCCAGCCGCTGCATCACGTCGAAGACGGCGTGGAAGTAGCGGGGCAGGTTGCTCTGGCCCTTGGTGCTTGTCAGGATGGTCATGGGATCCCCGGTGTTTCGGTCATTCTGGCGCAAAGCGCCGGTGTTTCTCAAGCGTTTCTCGCGGCATAGGCCGCCAGCGCACGGTCACGGCCCTCGGCGAGACCGATCATCGGCGCGGGATAGGCCGCCTTGGGCGAGAGCCCCCAGCGCCGCGGCGCGGCCTCGAAGAAGTCGAGCGCCTCGCGCCCCGGATGCCGCGCCAGCTCCGCGATGAAGCGGTGGCGATAGGCGGCGTCGGGGTCGAACTTCTCGGCCTGCGTCGCCGGGTTGAAGATGCGGAAATAGGGCGAGGCATCCGGCCCCGATCCCGCCACCCATTGCCAGCCCAGCGCGTTCGAGGCCGGGTCCCAGTCGATCAGGCACTCCTCGAACCAGGCCTGCCCGACGCGCCAGTCGGTCAGCAGGTGCTTGGTCAGATAGCTCGCCGCGATCAGCCGGGCGCGGTTGTGCATCGTCCCGGTCACGAACATCTCGCGCATCGCCGCGTCGACGAAGGGC
>NZ_PZKG01000114.1 GCF_003034985.1 Cereibacter changlensis JA139 | reverse complement strand
GCACCACCGTCAACCGGCTCTGCGGCTCCGGCATGGATGCGGTGATCCTGGCGGCGCGGGCGATCCGGGCCGGCGAGGCCGATCTGATGATCGCCGGCGGCGTCGAGAGCATGTCGCGCGCGCCCTTCGTGATGCCCAAGGCCGAGACGGCCTTCTCGCGCCATGCCGAGATCCACGACACCACCATCGGCTGGCGCTTCGTCAACCCGCTGATGCAGGCGCAATACGGCGTCGACTCCATGCCCGAGACCGGCGAGAACGTGGCCGAGGAGTTCTCGGTCTCGCGCGCCGATCAGGATGCCTTCGCGCTGCGCTCGCAGGCCAAGGCCGCGGCGGCGCAGGCCAGTGGCCGCCTCGCCCGCGAGATCACCCCGGTCAGCATCCCGCAGCGCAAGGGCGACCCGCGCCTCGTCGAGCGCGACGAGCATCCGCGCGAGACCACGCTGGAGGCGCTGGCCAAGCTCGGTACGCCGTTCCGCAAGGGCGGCAGCGTGACGGCGGGCAATGCCTCGGGCGTGAACGACGGCGCGGCGGCGCTGATCCTCGCCTCGGAAGCGGCGGCCCGGGCGCATGGCCTGACCCCGATCGCCCGGGTGCTGGGCGGGGCGTCGGCAGGGGTTCCGCCGCGGATCATGGGCATCGGCCCGGTCTCGGCCTCGGAACGGCTGATGGCGCGGCTGAAGCTGACGCAGGTCGACTTCGACGTGATCGAGCTGAACGAGGCCTTCGCCTCGCAGGGCCTCGCCACGCTGCGCGCCCTGGGCATCGCCGACGACGACCCGCGCGTGAACATCAACGGCGGCGCCATCGCGCTCGGCCATCCCTTGGGCATGAGCGGCGCGCGCATCACCGGCACAGCGGCGCTGGAACTGTCGCTGTCGCAGGGCCGGCGCTCGCTGTCGACGATGTGCATCGGCGTCGGCCAGGGCATCGCGGTGGCGCTGGAGCGGGTCTGACAGCGCGACGCTGGCGGCCCTACTCCGCCAGCGCCCGCATCTCCTGCGCCAGATCGCGCTTGCCCTCGAAGCCGATGCCCGGCAGATCGGGCATGGTGATATGGCCGTCCTCGACCGCCACGCCATCCGGAAAGCCGCCGTAGGGCTGGAACAGGTCGGGGTAGCTCTCGTTGCCGCCCAGACCCAGCCCGGCTGCGATGTTCAGCGACATCTGGTGGCCGCCATGCGGAATGCAACGGGTGGGAGACCAGCCGAACTGGCGCAGCACGTCGAGGGTGCGCAGATATTCGACCAGCCCGTAGGACAGGGCGCAATCGAACTGCAGGAAGTCTCGGTCGGGCCGCATGCCGCCGTAACGCAAGAGGTTGCGCGCATCCTGATGCGAGAAGAGGTTTTCGCCCGTCGCCATCGGCGCATCGTAGAATTCCGACATCGCGGCCTGCAGCGCGTAGTCGAGCGGATCGCCGATCTCCTCGTACCAGAAGATCCGATAGTCCCGCAGCATCTTCGCATAGGCGATGCCGGTCTCCAGATCGAAACGGCCGTTGGCGTCGACGGCCAGCCGTCCCTCGCTGCCGATCTCGTCCAGCACCGCCTCGATCCGCGCGCGGTCCTCGTCGAGCGGGGCGCCGCCGATCTTCATCTTGACCACTGTGTAGCCCCGGTCGAGATAGCTCCGCATCTCGGCCCTGAGCGCGCCGTTGTCTTTGCCGGGGTAGTAGTAGCCGCCCGCAGCATAGACGAAGACCCGCGGATCGGCGCTGCGCCGGTGCAGATCGGCCAGATGGCGGAACAACGGCTTTTCCTCGATCTTGGCCACCGCGTCCCAAACCGCCATGTCGATGGTGCCGACCGCGACCGAACGTTCGCCATGCCCGCCCGGCTTCTCGTTGCCCATCATCGCCGCCCAGACGCGATGCGGGTCGAGGTTGTCGCCCGCGTCGTTCAGGAGGCTTTCCGGCGCGGCCTCGAGGATCCGGTCGCGGAAGCGTTCGCGGATCAGCCCGCCCTGCCCGTAGCGACCGTTGGAATTGAAGCCGTAGCCGACCACCCTGCGCCCGTCGCGGATGACATCGGTCACCACGGCGACGAGGCTGGTCGTCATCTTGCTGAAGTCGATATAAGCGTTGCGGATGGGCGAGGCGATCGGCCTGGTCACCTCGCGGATGTCGATGATGCGCATCGTCTGGACCCTTGTTCTAGGAGAGCATGTGCACGCCGATGAGGATGAAGCTGGCGAGCACCAGCGTCTCGGCAACGATCAGCGCCACGGCGCTGCCGCCGACATCGACCATGCGCGCGAGCGAAGTCTTGATGCCCACCGCCGCGATAGCGACCAAGAGCGCCCAGCGGCTGAGGCTTTCGGCCAGCACCGCGATGCCGCCGGGGATCAGCCCGGCCGAGTTCAGGATCGCCAGCGCCAGAAACCCCATGACGAAGACCGGCAGCAGCGGCGGGCGCCTGGCGTCGGGCGCGGCATCGGCGAGCCCCCCCGCCCGGATCACCAGCGAGAAGATCAGCACCACCGGCGCCAGCATCGAGACGCGGATCAGCTTGACCAGCGTCGCCGTCTCGCCAACCTCCGGGCTGATCGAGAAGCCCGCGCCGACCACCTGCGCCACGTCGTGGATCGTGCCGCCGAGGAAGACGGCGGATTCCAGCGGGGTGAAGTCTAAGGCCTTCGACAGCGGCGGATAGACCACCATGGCGACGGTGGAGAGCACCGTCACCGACAGCACGGTGAAGGCCAGATTGCGCTCGGACTTGTCGGTGCGCGGCAGCACGGCGGCGATGGCCATCGCGGCGGAGGCGCCGCAGATCGCGACCGAGCCGCCGGTCAGCAGCGCAAGCCGCCAGCCCCGCCCGAAGAGCCGCGCCGCCAGCAGCGCAAAGAGGATGGTGACGACGACGCCCGCGATCACCAGAAGGATCATCCGGCCACCGAGATCGGCCAGCATCTGCACCGAGATCCGCGCACCCAGCAGCGCCACGCCGATCCGCAGCACGGTCTTGGCCGAGAACTCCACCCCCGTCACCGTGCGGGTGCCCGGCTCGGCCAGGAAGTTCAGCGCGAGGCCCAGAAGCAGCGCCATCAGCATGGCCGGGGCGCCGTAATGCTCGGCCAAAAACTGCGCGGTCACGGCCACGAGCACGGAGACCGCGATGCCGGGGAAGAGCCCGCGCAGCCGGACGGTATCGATGCGCGGCGCTGTCGTGGTCAGCGCCATCTCAGGCCCCCGGACCGCGGCCGAGCGCATCGATCTGCGCCAGAAGCGCGTCATCGACGTCGAGCCCTTTGTCCGCCGCCGCCTGCTTCAGCGTGCCGCGCCGCGCCCCCGGCAGCCGCGCGCCGGGCTCGTCCTCGATCGCCCCGGCCAGATCGTCAATCCGGCTGCGCGCCCGGTCCGAGAAAGCATCCGGGTCCAGCGCGAGGATGAGTTGGCCAACGCCTGGCGGCTCGCCCTTCGCCTCGAAGAAGGAGGAGGCCTCGTGGCCGAAGTTCGCGCCCATCAGCCCCGCGGCCAGAAGTTCGACCATCAGCGCAAGCGCCGTGCCCTTGGCATCCCCCATCGGGATCATCGTGCCCGCCAGTGCAGCGACGGGATCGGTGGTCGGCTGACCCTCGGCGTCGAACGCCCAGCCTTCGGGGATCGCGCTTCCTTTCTGCTCGGCGGCCATGATCTTGCCGCGCGCGACCTTGGAGAGCGAGACATCCACCACGACGGGCGGACGCCCGCCGCTGCGCGGTGCGGCGAAGGCGATGGGATCGGTGCCGAACAGCGCCTTGCGCCCGCCCCAGGGCGCCATGGCGGCGGGCGTGTTGGCGAAAAGGAGCGCGACAAGACCGGCCTCCGCCAGCCGCTCCACCGTCACCCCGGCCACGCCGCAGTGATGCGACCGTGCGATGCCCGCGGCGGCGATGCCCTGTTGCGGCGCGGCCTTTGTCAGCCAGTCCACCGCCAGATCGAGCGCGGGATAGGCGAAGCCATGCGCTGCATCGACCGCGAAGACCCCCGGCCGCGGGCTGTGGCCGGTGGGCACGGCATGGCCGTCGACCTTGCCGCTCAGCGCCTGCGCCGCATAGGAGGGCACCCGGCGCAGGCCATGCCCCGCCTGCCCCACCTGCTCGGCCGCGATCAGCGCCCGCGCGACGGAGGCGGCATTGGCCGGGGCGGTGTTGCAGCGCAGGAGCGTCTGCAGAACCAGCTCATGGACGGCTTCGGTGGTCATCACCGCCATGGGTCAGCCCCTCCCCGCCAGATGGTCCAGCACCTTGCCGGCGATCAGGCTGCTGACGCGGACGTTCGACTCTTCCGTCACGCCCGCGACATGCGGGGTCAGGATCAGGTTCGGCAGGCCGGTAAACTTCTGCCCTGCCTCCGCCGTCAGCGGTTCGGTCTCGAAGACGTCGAGCGCGGCGCCTGCCAGTCGGCTCTGCCCGAGCGCTTCGGCCAGAGCCGACTCGTCGACCACACCGCCGCGCGCCGCGTTGATCAGGACGGCGTCAGGCCGCATCGCTTCCAGAGCCTTGGCGTCGATGATGTGCCGGGTCTCCGGCGTCAGCGGGATATGCAGGCTCAGCACGTCGGACTGCGCAAGGAGATCCGCGAAGGAGACGGAGCTGGCCGCGGCCCAGGCGGGGTTGTCGCCGGGCAGATGCGGATCATGCGCGATGACAGTCATGCCGAGGGCCTGCGCGCGGCTCGCCACCTCGCGGGCGATGGAGCCGAAGCCCAGAAGGCCCATGACCCGACCCGAGAGCTCGGCGCCGATCAGATCCTGACGCGGCCACTCTCCGGCGGCGACGCGCTCGGAGGCATGATAGGCGGTGCGCAGGAGGATCATCGCGGTGGTGATGACATATTCCGCCACCGCGAGGTCGTTGGCGCCGGTCGCGGGCCAGACCGTGATGCCGCGCGCCTTGCAGGCGGCGAGATCGATGTTGTCGAGACCGACGCCCAGCCGTCCGACCGCCTGCAGCCGGGGGGCTGCGGCGAGCAGATCTGCATCGACGCGGGTGCGGTTGCGCACGACCAGAACTTCGGTCTCGGAGAGGGCCCCCATCAGATCGGCGCGCCGATCCACCAGATCGGGCTGATAGAGCGTGTCATGGGCTTCGGACAGGTCCGCGACGGCGGCCTCGTCCATGAATTCGGTGATGACGATGCGCGACATGCGGATCCTTTCTCAGAACAGAAGAGCCGGAGGCAGCGGCACGTTCAGCACCCTGTCCAGCGTGACGTAGAAGAGCGTGACCATCACGAAGAGACTGACCAGATAGGCCGCGAGGCGCGGCATGGTCAGCCGCCCGAACTGGCCGGTCAGCATCAGGAGGACGCAGGCGATCAGCGAGGTGGCGAAGAGCCCCAGATGCGGGAAGATCACCGCCCAGCCCAGCATCGTCGCCGCGAGGACGAACCCCCGCACCGTGCCCTCGGCGCTGCCGCCTTCGGCATTGGTGCCGCCCTGCCCGCGCAGGCTGCGCAGGATCTGCAGGAGCGACAGCACCGCGAGCGCCGCGCCGATGGCATAGGGGAAGGCCGCGGCCATGACGCTGAGCCCGCTGGCCTGGATCAGCATCCAGACGGCGAGCGCGAGGAAGACGGCGGAGCCGATCAGCCCGGCCCGGTCGATCTGCACCGGCCCGGCGACAGCCCCCTCGCGGGCGATCTCGCCTGCGGCCGCGCGGCGGGCGGCCCGCATCCTGAAGAGCGGCAGCATCATGGTCAGCAGGATCAGCGCGAGGATGCCCCAGCTGATCGGGCGGTTTACGAGGAGCTGGCCGAGGAAGTCCCCCCGCGCGCCGCCGATCATCCAGGCCCGCATGAAGCCCTGCTCGGCGATCTGGCCCAGCACCAGCCCCAGCACGATCGGCGAGGCGCCGAAGCCCGCGCGGCCGGCGGCCCAACCGACGATGCCCAGCACGACCATGACCACCACGTCATGCGGATTGGCATGGATGGCGAAGCTGCCGATGATCGTCATGAAGGCGATGAGCGGCACCAGCATGGCCTTGGGCACGTTGGTGATGAAGCGGAAGGCATAGCGCCCGACGATCAGCCCCACCGGCAGCATCAGGAGCGTGGCGACGACCAGCCCGGTCATGAAGACATAGACCGTGTCGTCGCCCGACTGGAACAGCGACGGCCCGACCCGGATGCCCTGCACCATCAGCGCGCCCATGATCACCGCATCGGGCGGCGTGCCGGGGATGCCCAGCACCAACGTCGGAATGAAGCCGCCGCCGACGGTGGCGTTGTTCGAGCTTTCGGTGGCCAGAATGCCGCCCGGCTCGCCCTTGCCGAAATTGTCGGAATTTTTCGAGGCCCGCTTCGCCTCGGCATAGGCGATCAGCGAGGCGATGGAGCCCCCTGCGCCCGGCAGGATGCCGACGAGCGTGCCGATCAGCGAGGAGCGGATCAGGTTGAACCAGTTCTTGAGCGAGATGCCGATCGCCTCGAACAGCCGGAAGCCGCGCGCCTCGGCGGGCTCGAGATGCTGGTCGGGGGTCGCGACCATGCCGATCAGCACCGGCAGGCAGTAGAGCCCGATCAACGCCGCGACGATGTCGATGCCGCCGAGCATGGAGGGCAGCCCGGCGGTGAAGCGCACGTCGCCGCCGATGACGGCGACGCCGATCATCGATAGGAAGATGCCGAACATGCCGCCGATCAGCCCCTTCACCAGATTGCCCTGCGACAGCGTGGCGATCAGCGTCAGGCCCAGCAGCGCCAGCCAGAAGTATTCCGTCGACTGGAAGGCCAGCGCCAGGGTGGCGAGCTTGGGCGAGAGGGTGATCAGCAGGATCGCCCCCACCAGCCCGCCGAAGACGCTGGCGATGGTGGCCAGCGTCACCGCAAGGTCGCCATCGCCGCGCTTGGCCATCGGATAGCCGTCGAAGGTGGTGGCGATGGCGCTCGGCGTGCCGGGCGTGTTCACGAGGATCGCGGCGAAGGCGCCGCCGTAGATCGCCCCGGTATAGATCGCGCCCAGCATGATGAGCCCGGACGCCGGGTCCATCACGAAGGTGAAGGGGACGAGCACCGCGATGGCCATGGTGGCCGAGAGCCCCGGCAGGGCTCCGACGATCGTCGCCCCCCAGAACCCCCAGCAATGCCAGAAGCAAATTCATCGGGCTCAGCGCTTCGAACAGGATACTTGCTGCATCGGCCATGGTCATCCCCTCTGGCTAGCGACATCGCACGCCGGGGCCGTCGCGCGCAGGGCGCGCGGCGGCTGAGCCGGGTTGCTCGGGATCGGCGGCTTACTGCTGCGCGCGCAGCTGCTCGGCGATGGCCGTGTAGGCCTCGATCCGTTCGGCCATGAAGGCGTCCATCTCGGCATAGGGCACGTCGATCAGCGCGTAGCCGTCCTTCTCCATCTGCTCGCGGAAGCTCGGGTCGCCGTTGATCTTGCCGATGATGTCGGAGAGCTCGGTCCGCACCTCTTCGGGGGTCGAGGCCGGCACAGCGATGCCGCGATAGGCGCCGCCCACCATGTCGATCCCCAGTTCCTTGAAGGTCGGCACGTCGGGGAAGAGCGGATGACGCTCTTCGGTGGCGACCGCCAGAACCCGGGTGGAGTCTTCCTGACGCACGGCGACGGTGGTGTAGCCCCAGAGCACATCGACCTCGCCGCCGACGAGCGCCGTCTCGGTGGCGCCGGTGCCGGTATAGGGGATGTAGGTCGTCTCGACCCCGGTCTCGTTCATGAAGATCTGATTGGCGACATGGTTGGCCGAGTTGGTGGCCGACCCGCCCGCGGTGACGCCGCCCGGCATGGCCTTCGCCGCGTCGATCACGTCCTGCACCGACTGGTAGGGGCTGTCGTTGCGGACCATCAGCGCGTCGGGGGTGAAGTGGAACATGTAGACGTTGGTGATGTCTTCGGTGGCATAGCCCGGGTCCTGCAGCATCGGCTGCAGCACGATGTGCGGCAGGTTGGTGCCCATGATGGTCTGGCCGTCGCCATTGATGCCGTTCAGCCCGGACCAGGCCTGCGCGCCGCCCGCGCCCGGAAGATACTGGATGATCAGATCCTGCCCGGTGAGATCGCGGAAGCGCTGCTGCTGGTAGCGCGCGGTCACGTCGCTTTCGCCACCCGCGTTGAAGGGGATGACATAGGTCACCGGCCCGTCCGGATAGGCAAGCGCCGCCCCGGCGGTTCCCATCAGGGCCAGTGCGGCTGCGCCGATCAGGCGCCGTGTCGTTTGTCCGATCATCTTTCTCTCCTCCCGTGAAGTGTTTGATCCCGTCGGATGCCGAAGGCCTGCCGCGCTCCTCCTCAAAAACGCGGCAGGCGGCAGCCGTCAGGCGCTGCGGTAGAGCTTGGTCATCGAGAATTCCCGGTGACCGAGGGCCTCGGCTGCGGTCAGGCGGCCATTGGCGGTGCGCATGATCATCTCGATCAGCGAGTCGCCCGCCTGATCGATGGTCATCTCGCGCGTGAGCACGCCGGTCACGTCCACGTCGATATGCTCGGACATGGTGCGCAGCGTGCGCGGGTTGCCGGAGATCTTGATCACCGGCACGATCGGGTTGCCGACCACATTGCCCTGTCCGGTCGGGAAGGTGTGGATCACGTAGCCACCCGCCGCCATCAGCGTGACGCATTCCGCCGCCGCCGAAGAGCTGTCCATGAAGTAGAGCCCCGGCCCCTTCTCGGGCGATTCAGCCGGGCCGATCGCGTCGATGTAGGTCGAGGTCTTGCCGATCTTCTCGAGGTTGCCCAAGGCCTTTTCCTCGATGGTCGTCAGACCGCCGAGGATGTTGCCCTTGGTCGGCTGGCTGTCCGACAGGTCCGAGGTCTTGAAGGCCTCGATCACGTCGTCCTGATAGGATTTCCAGATCTTCTTGAACTTCGCCGCCGCCTCGGGCGTAGCCGCGCGGGTCTCGCAGATATGCTCGGCCCCGGTGATCTCCGAGGTTTCGCCGAAGCAGCCGTAGATGCCGTGCGGCAGCAGCTTGTCATACATGTTGCCGACGGTCGGGCAGGACGACAGGCCGGTGGTCGTGTCGCTCTCGCCGCATTTGGTCGAGACCCAGAGATCGCTGACCGGGCAATCCTCCTTCTGCAGCTCGGTCGCCCAGTGGACGTATTCCTTGGCCTTCCAGCTAGCCTGACGGATCGTCTCGAAATCGCCCTTCTGCTCGATGGAGAAGCCGGTGACGGGCTTGCCGGTCTTGGCGATGCCGTCGACGATGACCTTGGTCCATTCCGGCTCGATGCCGATCACCACCACGGCGGCCACGTTCGGGTTGGCGCCGGTGCCGATGATGGTGCGGAAGTGCAGGTCGAGATCCTCGCCGAACTGCAGCCGCCCATAGGCATGCGGCAGGGCCAGCGTGCCCTTGACATTGTTGGCCACCGCCTCGCAGGCGGCGTTGGAGATATCGTCCACCGGCAGGATCAGGATGTGGTTGCGCACCCCGACGCGGCCATTCTCGCGGCGCCAAGCCTTCACGGTCGCGTTGCTGAAATCAAGTGCCATGGCTTACCACCTCTTCGTCTTGCAGTTGTGGGTATGGACATGGCCGCCGACCTCGGCGTCGCCGACCATCTTGCCGATATCCTCACCGTATTTGATGACCGTGTCGCCCGCCTTCAGCGGTTTCAGCGCTACCTTGTGACCGATCGGAATGTCGGTCTTCGCCGTCAGGCGGAAATCCGAATTGTCGGCGGTGACGACGCACAGCATGTCGGTGCCGGCGGCCAGATCCTCGACGACGACAACGCCGACGTTGTCCTCGTGATCATGGACCAGAAGTTGCGGAATGCTCAATGACCCCTCCCTTTCGCAGATTGACTGGAACTCCTCGACAACGTGACTAACATATACATCTACTCTTATACAAGACTTAATGTATAACGGCTGGCGCGGCACCCACAGGGGTGCTAAATGTCTGGAAACACCAGAGGACCGCATGGCGCCGCCGCTTTATCAGACCGTCATCGACTCGATCATCGCCCGGATCGCGGCGGGCGACCTCCTGCCCGGCGGCATGCTGCCCAGCGAGACGCAGCTGGCGCTCGACACCGGGGTTTCGCAGGGCACGGCGCGCAAGGCGCTGATGATGCTGGAGCAACACGGGATCGTGCGCCGCGAGCAGGGGCGCGGCACCTTCGTGACGGCGCGCACGCCGGAGAAGTCGCTGTTCAACTTCTTCCGCCTGCGCCCGAAGGACGGGCGGGTGGTCTCGCCGGTGGTGACCTCGGAGCGAATCCTGCAGCGCCCGGCGACGGAGGCGGAGCGGGAGGTGCTGCAGGGCGCGCCCGAGCAGGTGACGGAGATCCGGCGCACCCGATCGCTGCTCGACGTGCCGAGCGTGCTGGAGACATCGGTGGTGTCGAGCGATCTGTTTCCCGGGCTGGAGCGCCGCTCTCCCCTGCCCTCTGCGCTCTATGTCCTCTACCAGCAGGCCTATGGCTGCATCATCCTCCACGCCGAGGAGTCGATGGCCGCCGTGCTGTCAACGCCCGATGTCATCGAGGCGCTGCAGCTCCCGGGGCCGACGCCGCTTCTGCAGGTCGACCGCAAGGCGCGTGACATCCTCGGCCGGACGGTGGAGATCCGCCACAGCCTCTATCGCACCGACGAGCTGCGTTACGCGATCAAGCTGGACTGAGAGGGTCAGGCGTCCCCGTGAGGACGACAGGCTGCCCGCGCGATACCGATCACGGGCCAAGCCTTCAGAATCAGGGGGCGGCCAACGTCGCCCCCTGAGGATTTGAGGTCAGAAGCGGACGGCGAGCTGCGCGGTCGCCGCCTGATCGGTGCTGTCCTCGCCGAAGAGGCCGTTGTATCCGACCGAGAAGGTCGCGGTCGGGCTCAGGTCGAAGCGCATCGCCAGATCGAGTGTCAGGGCGTCGCGGTCGGCCGCGGCGCTCAGGATCTCGAACCCTTCCGACCCGGCGAAGTTCAGCGCGCTGTCCTGCGCCAGATCGCCATAGGCCCGCCGCCAGCCGAGGCCGATCAGCGCCCGGCCCTGGGTGCTGCCCATCGTGAAGTCCTGGTCGATCCGGACGCCGATGGTGCTGGTGACCTGATCATGGGTCTCCGACCCGGCGGACAGCGCCGTGAGGCCGCCGGTTTCCGAGAAGCCGTCGGTCTTCGTCGCGACATAGGCGAGGTTGGCGAAGGGCTCGATCCCCAGCCCGTGGGCGGTCATGCGCCAGGCGCCCTCGGTGAAGATCTGCGTCGTGGTCGCATCGTAATCCGCAGTCAGCGTCTCGGAGACGCCGCCGAAGCTCACGCTGCGCGAGCTGTCCACCTGCTGCAGCGCATGGATCGCGCCGAGCTTCAGCGTCGCCTTGCCGAAATCGCGGCCGGCATAGGCGGCGAGATAGGTGCTGTCGACGCTAGCCTCGGACCGGGCAAGCGACGAGGAGATGTCGTCGGAACCATAGCCCAGGGCGAAACCGACCCGCCAGTCGCCCAGATCGCGATCCGCCCCCAGCAGCATGCCGCCGCCGGACGCGTCGGCCTTGCGGGCATTGCCGTCATCTTCGTGATCGGTCCAGCCGCCGAAGCCCTGCATCCAGAAGGCCCAGTCGGCGGCGGCGGCCGGCGCAGCAGCGGCGCCCTTGCTTGAGAGGCTGAGATCGGCGCCGAAGCCGAGCTGCGCCGCGTCGTCCAGCCTGGCCAGAACGATCTGGCGGCTCAGCCGGCTACGGTCGAGCATCGCCGCCGCCGTGTCGGGATGGATCTCGCCGGTCAGCTGGTCGAAAGCGCCCGGAGCTTCGCTGCCGGTCAGGACGACGGCGCGCGCGTAGAGCGCCGATTGCTCGTCCATGCCGTCGATGGCGTCGGCGGCCGCCTTGGCATTGCGACGGGTCGCCATGCTGGAGAAGGCCAGCGGCTGCTCGTCGGTCCCGAGGCTGCGGGTGAAGCCGAGCGCCAGCTCGGTTTCAGTGAGGGAAAGCAGTTGTTCGACCGAGAGGAAGGCGTAATCCTCCTCGATCTCGGCGAAGCGTCCGCTGATCCCGGCCTCCGCCGAAAGCACGGTGTAGCGCGCGGTGATGTCGAAGGGCGCAGCCGACTGCGTGATGTCCAGCACCAGTTTCGCATCGGTCTCGATGGTGGCGCTGCCCGTGGCCGAAACCAGATCGTTGTCACCCCCGGTCACCAGATCGACGGCGTAGATCGAGCCTTCCCGGAACAGCGTGTCGCCGGCGACCGACAGGGTGCCGATGGACCCGACGCCGGGGCTGAGCGTCGCGCCCTCCCCGAGATCCAGGCTGCCGATCGTGCCGGAGCCGGCCAGCACGCTTTCCGCGCCCTCCACCGTGACGGCGGCGGCTTCGATGCTGCCCTCGAACACCAGCGTGCCGTCCTCGACCCAGACCTCGGTCAGGCTGGAGCCGCCCCCGGTCAGGGTCCAGGTTCCGCTGTCGGACTTGGCGAGGGTGTCGAAGCCGCTGAATTTCCTGTCCACGGCGACCTGTCCGAGATCGAGCTCCCCCGTCTCGGCGCCGCCCAGCAACAGAGCGTTGCCGGTGCCGTCGTTCACCACACGCCCGACCAGTTCGGAGCTATCCGTCATCGCGAAGATGTTCTCGCCCGAGCCCATGCTCACCGCGATGTCCTGCTCGGTCGCTGCAGCCAGGCGGCCGAAATTGACGACGAAGGAATCGCCGTCGCCGGTGATGACCGCCGCGCCGCCGGTCGAGGTCACCGTGCCGGAGTTGGACACCAGGTTGAGCTCGGCATCGACCAGGATCGCGTCCGATGTCGCGGTGATCGTGCCCTCGTTCGACACCCGCGCGTCGCCTTCGATCATGCTCGATGTCGCGGTGGTCTCTTCGGTCGTGAAGCCGCTTTCCACCACGATGCCGTTCTTCCCGGTCAGCTGGCCATAGTTGGTGACAGTGGCGTCGCCTCGGGTTT
>NZ_PZKG01000113.1 GCF_003034985.1 Cereibacter changlensis JA139 | reverse complement strand
CGCCGCAGCTTTACGAAAGGCTGATCGCGCATGTTGACAGCCTTTCGGCCATCGTCGAGGAACTGCGCACGCTCGCGCTCGGCACCGCCGGGCAGCTGGATCTGAAGTCCGGCCGCCTCGATCTGGCCGATGCGGCCGGGGCCGCGGTGAGCGGGCTGGAGGCCGAGCTGACGGCGGCGGGGATCGTCCTGACCCGCTCGCTGGCCCCGGCCGAGACGGTCGCCGATCAGGCGCGGCTGCGTCAGGCCTTCGTCGCGGTGCTGGAAAACTGCCGCCGCTATGCGCCGCAAAGCTGCGTGCATGTCGAGACCCGCAGCGAAGGCGACGAGGTGGTGTTCCGCTGCTCCGACACCGGGCCGGGCCTGTCCGCAGAAAACCAGGCCCGCGCCTTCGACCGTTTCTGGCGCGCGGACGAGTCGCGCGGGCGCAGCCTCGGCGGCTCGGGCCTCGGCCTGCCCATCGTGCGCGCCATCGCCCGCGCCCATGGCGGCGAGGCCCGGATCGTGCCGCAGACATCCCCCGGCCTGACGGTGGAAATCCGCTTGCCGCAACGCCCCGCGTCTGCCGGAAAATCCGATGACTGACATTCCCGACGACTACGACGATCTGGCCGCGCGGCATGTGTCGATCCGGCGCGTCCTGCGGCTGTTCGCCCCCTACCGACGGCGGATCGCGGCGGTGGTGAGTTTGATGATCCTGGCCTCGGCCATCGGGTTGGCCGGGCCGTTCCTTCTACGCGCGATCATCGACGTCGCCTTGCCGCAGCAGGATCTGTCATTGCTGGTCTGGCTGGCCGGCGGCATGATCGCGGCGGCGCTGGCCTCGGCCGGGATCGGCGCGCTTCAGGTCGTCCTGAGCGCACGCATCGGACAGGCGATCCTGCATGACCTGCGCGTCCGGCTTTATACCCATCTGCAGACGCTGTCGCTCCGGTTCTTCACCGGCACCCGCACCGGCGAGGTGCAGGCGCGGATCGCGGGCGACATTGCCGGTCTGCAGTCGCTGATGACCGAAACGGCGAACGAGCTTGGCCGCTCGCTCAGCGCGGTGGCGATGACGGCGGTGGCGATCGTCATTCTGGACTGGCGGCTGGCGCTGTTCGTCCTGTTGATCGTGCCGGTGACCGTCCAGATCAGCGCGCGGGTCGCCCGGCTGCGCGAGGCGCTGACCTTCCAGCAGCAGGCCCGCGCCGCCGACATGTCGGTGGCGGTGCAGGAGACGCTGTCGGCCTCCGGCATCATCCTGGCCCGCACCATGGGGCGCGGTCCCTGGCTCACGCAGCGTTTCGCGCGCATTTCGCGCGATCTGGCGCAGCTGGAGGTCCGGTCGCATACGGCGGCCGAATGGCAGTGGTCGCTGATCGGCTTTGCGCTGGCGTCGCTGCCGGCCCTGACGCTGCTTGCTGGCGGGCTGCTGATGCAGGGCGGCAATCCGGCCAGCATCGGCACCCTCGTCGCGATGATCGCGCTGCAGGAACAGCTTCTCTGGCCCTTCGAGCAACTGCTCGAGGTCGGCCGCGACGCCCGCAAGACCCGCGCCCTCTTTGCCCGCATCTTCGAGTATCTCGACAAGCCGGTCGAGATCACTGAGCGCGCGGACCCGATCACCATCCCCCGCGCCGACATGCGCGGCGGGGTTCAGCTGGACCATGTCAGCTTCTCCTATGCCGGCCAATCTGTCCGGGCGGTCGATGATGTGAGCCTGACCATCCCCGCCGGCAGCCATGTCGCCATCGTCGGCCCAACAGGCTCGGGCAAGACGACGCTCGGCTATCTGCTGGCGCGGCTTTGCGATGTCGAGACCGGCGCGATCCGCTTCGACGGGGTGGACCTGCGTGACCTGAGCCTCGCGACGCTGTCGCAGATGCTGGGGGTGGTGTCTCAGGAGCCCTATCTGTTGCATGCCTCTGTGGCCGAGAACCTGCGCTTCGCCAAGCCCGAGGCCACGGATGCCGAGATCATCGCGGCGGCGAAGGTGGCGCAGATCCACGACCATATCTCGGCCCTGCCCGAGGGCTATGAAACCTTGGTCGGCGAAGGCGGCTTCCGGTTCTCGGGCGGCGAGAAGCAGCGTCTGGCGCTGGCCCGCACCATTCTGCGCGACCCGCCGATCCTGCTTCTGGACGAAGCGACAAGCGCGCTCGACACCCGGACAGAACGCGCGATGTCGCGGGCGCTGGATGTGATGTCCAAGGGCCGCACGACGATCACCATCGCGCACCGGCTTTCGACGATCCGCCATGCCGATCTGATCGTGGTCATGCAGGACGGGCGAGTGGTGGAGAGCGGCGCCCACGAGGAGCTGGCGGCGAAGGGCGAGGCCTACGCCGGGCTTCTCGGTGACGCATGATGCCGAAGAGAAGGGCGCAGTTTGCGGACGATGACGGGGTTGTCGCCGGTCTCGTCACATTGCCTGCGGGTCGGCGAAAAGAAGCGCTTCCTGAGCGACGAAGTCTTGTCGTCCGGAAAGATCTCTCCAAGAGACTGCCCCTGTTCGTGGTGATCGCTCCATCCACGGTTATCTTTTCAGCGCAGCGATCTCACCTCCAAAATCCGAGCGGCGCGCATTGACGGTTTCGACCCTCCCGAGCATGGTTCCGCCATCTTGTCCGGCCCGGTGAAGAGCAAGCGCCCGACCTTCGACGATCGGCCACGTGAACGAGCCCGACGTGCCGGGAGGCCCGGGCAAGTCCGGGATCCCAAGATGCAGCGGAAGCTGATGGTTGGACCGCGAGGAACTTCTGGCCCTGACGGACAGCGTTGCGCACCTCCGGGAATCCCCGTTGCAGAACGGCGTCCCTGAGCGCCCCGACCGCCGTCACTGCTCGCGGAAGGCGCGGGCCATGCTGTCGGCTATCGGGCGGACGAGGTATTGCGCGAAGGTGCGCTCGGCGGTCTGGATCATGATCTCCGCCGGCATCCCCGGCGTCGGGGTGAAGCCCGGTACGCGCTGCAGCTCGGAGGGGCTCAGCGTCACCCGCGCCACATAGACCTCGCGCAGCGAGCCGTCCGAGGCGTCGGCCATGCTGTCGGCCGAGACGTAGTCGACCACGCCGTCCAGCACCGGCGTGGTGCGCTGGTTCAGCGCGATCAGCCGCACCGTGGCGGGCTGGCCCGTCTTCACGCTGTCGATGTCCTTGCTCGGCACCAGCACCTCGATGATCAGCGGCGCGTCGGCGGGCAGGATCTCGGCGATCGGCTTGCCGGTCTCGATGACGCCGCCCGTCGTGTGGTAATGCAGCCGGACCACGGTGCCGGTCACCGGGGCCAGCACGTCGGTGCGCGCCAGCACGTTCTCGGCCTTGCGCGACTGTTCGCGGATGCTCTCCAGCTCGCCCTGGATCGCCTGCAACTCGCTGAGGGCGGCGCGGCGGAACTCATCCTCGATCTTGCCGATCTGGGTCCGGAACTTCGCCTTCATCTCGCGCGCCTCGTTCAACTCGGCCTCCAGCCGGCCGGTCTCTCCCTTCGCCTCCAGCAGGGCGCGGCGCAGCGCCGAGATCTCGGTCTGGCGGATCAGCCCGGTCTCCAGCAGTTTCGACTTGGTCGCCAGCTCCTCGTCCAGCAGCACCGACTGGTCGCGCATCGCCGAAAGCTGCACCGAATAGCCGGTGCTGCGCATGTCGAGCGCGTCCATGCTGCGCTCGATCAGCGCGATCTCGTTGGCGAGCTGCGACTTCGTCGTGTTGAAGGCGAGCCGCTGGCTGCTGAGGATCGAGGCGATCTCCGGGTCGCCCTGCGCCGCCACCAGTCGCTCGGGGAAGGCCAGCGTGGCGAGGCCGCGATGCGCCGCCAGCAGCCGGGCCTCGGTCGCCTCGAGCCGCATCCGGCGCAGCAGCAGCTCGCGGCGCGTGGCCTTGGCCAGCGTCTCGTCCAGATGCAGGATCAGCTGGCCCTCCTGCACCAGGTCGCCCTCGGCGACGAAGATATGCTGGATGATCCCGCCCTCCAGATGCTGGACGATCTTGTTCTGCCCGGTGGCGACGAAGCTGCCCTGGGCGATGACGGCGGCGGCCAGCGGGGCGAGGAAGGCCCAGAGGCCGAAGCTCCCGAGGGCCACGGTCATCAGCGAGAAGCCGAAGATCGCGTGCCGGGTGATCGAGCGCGGCACCTCGGCATACCATTCGGCGGGGGTAGCGGTTGCGTCAGACACCGGCGGGACCTCCCGGTTTGCGGATCGCCTGCGGCTGCGGCGCGGTGTTGTTCAGCTGGGCCAGCACCCGCTCGCGCTCGCCGAACAGCGCCACCGAGCCGTTGCTGAGCAGCATGATCTTGTCGACCACGCTGAGGAGGGCGGGTTTCTGGGTGATGACGACCACAGTGATGCCGTTCTCCCGCGCCTGTTCCACCGCGCGGGACAGCGCCTTGTCGCCCGCCGTGTCGAGGTTGGAGTTCGGCTCGTCCAGCACCACGAAGCGCGGGTTGCCGAAGAAGGCGCGGGCCAGCGCCACGCGCTGCTTCTGCCCGCCCGAGAGCGGCGCGCCATCCGCGGCCACCATGGTCTCGTAGCCTTGCGGCAGCAGCGCGATCATCTCGTGCACGTCGGCCAGCGCCGCGGCGCGGTGGATCTGCGCGTCGGTGGCGTCGGCGCGCATCCGGGCGATGTTGTCCTTGATGGTGCCGGGGAACAGCTGCACGTCCTGCGGCAGGTAGCCGAGGTTCTCGCCCAGCTGGCGCGGGTCCCAGTTGCGCAGGTCCATCAGGTCCAGCCGCACCGAGCCCGAGGTCGGCAGGATCGAGCCGACCAGCATCTTTCCCAGCGTGGTCTTGCCCGCGCCGGAATTGCCGATGACCGCCAGCGTCTCGCCCGGATTCAGCGAGAAGCCGATGCCGTTCAGGATCACCTGCTTGGTGCCGGGCGGCACGTAGAGCAGCCGCTCCACATCCAGCCGCCCCTGCGGATGCGGCAGGCGCAGCCTTTCGAACTGCAGGCGCGACGAGGTGAGCAGCCGGGTGATGCGCTGATGCGCGGCGCGGGTCAGGATCACCGCGTTCCAGCCCTCGATAGCCCCCTCGATCGGGGCCAGCGCCCGCCCGGCGATGATCGAGGCGGCGATGACCATGCCGCCGGTGATCTCGCCCTCGATCGCCAGATAGGCGCCCCAGCCCAGCATCATGATCTGCGTGAGCAGCCTCACCGCGCGCGACAGCGAGGCGCTGATGATGTTGCGGTCCTGCGCCCGGACCTGCGCGATCAGCGAGGCGGCGGCGTCGCGGCCCCAGATGGTCACCGCCTCGGGGATCATCGCCATGGCGTTGATGATCTGGCTGTTCCGCGCCATCGAGTCGAGATGCATGTTGGCCTTGGACTGGGCGAGGTTGGCCTCGGCGAAATGCCGTTCGGTCAGCTTCTGGTTGGCCAGCGCGATCACCAGGAGCAGAAGCGCCGTCACCACCACGATCAGGCCGAGATGCGGATGGACGAGGAAGATCGCCAGAATGAAGAGCGGCGCGAAGGGCACATCGAGAAAGGAGATCAGCGTGCCCGAGACGAGGAAGCTGCGCAGCTGCTGCAGGTCGCCCAGCGTCTGGTACTCGCGCCCCGACCCGTTGAGCGAGGCATGGGCGGCCGAGCTCAGGACCGGCCCGCCGAGCCGCGCCGCCACCTCGACCGCGGTGCGCATCAGCATGAAGCGGCGCACCGCGTCCAGCGCCGCCTGCAGCAGGATCGCGCCGACGATGACCACCGTCAGCATCACCAGCGTGTCGAGCGAGCGGCTGGTCAGCACCCGGTCGGAGATCTGGAACAGATAGACCGGGATGGCGAGGATCAGCAGGTTGGTGGCGCAGGTCAGCACCATCACATAGCCGAGGTTGCGCCGCACCGCCGCCGTGCCCTGCCTCAGGCTCTCGCCGAAGTTCTCGGGGCCGACGCGGCGGTGGAAGCCCGGACCCCGGCCGCCACCCCCGCCGTCGCCCCGGTCGGGCGGTGGCGGCGGCCGACGCGGGATCGGCTCGCCCGCCCGCGCCTCGATGGTCACCGCGCCGGGCCGCTGCACCGAGGTGTCGCGCATCTCGGCGCGGGGCGGCAGGTCCACCCGGGCCTCGGGCGGCAGGCGCAGCGGGCGGCGGGCGGCAGCTCCGGGGGCTGCCGGGGCGAGGGGAGGGTCGGTCAGGTCCTTCACGGGCGTCTCTCCGCTGTCGGGGGTCAGGCGAGGGCGGTCTGCATCACGTCCGCAGAGCCGGGATGGTCGGTCAGCATCGGGAAGGGCGCGAAGACCGGGGCCTCGGGCGCGTCGATCATCCCGTCGGCGAGGAAGGCCACCGCCTCGCTCACCACCGCCGACATCGCGCCGCCATCGACCGGCGCGTCGAGGTCGATCAGCCCGGCCTGGTGGATCATCGCGTCGCTGTAGGCCCCGCCCATCGCCATCACCGCGCTGTCGATGCCGTCGTCCAGCACACGGGCCGCGTTCAGCTGCGCGTTCGACCCGGCGGTGACGCTGACCAGCGCGGCCTCCTCGGCGGAAAGCCTGTCGAGCGCCAGATGCAGCTGGTCGGAGTCTCCGAGCACGTTCACCTGCTCGATCACGTTCAGCTTGGTCAGGTTGCCCTTCACATGCAGCACGTTCACCGTGTCGAGTCCGGCAAAGCGCGGGTCCTCCAGGATCGCGGCCGAAAGATCGGAGCCGCCGGCCTGCATCCCCTCCAACGTGGTGCGGAAGCCCTCGGTCATCTCCTCGACGCTGTCGACCCCGACGGTGGAGATCTGCGCCTTGTTGACCTGCACGTCGCCCACCGCCTGCGCCGCGCCCGAGGGCGCGCCGGTCACCACATCGGCGTCGAGCAGCACGTTGGTCTGGCTGATCGAGGTCAGCGTCAGCATGTCGCCCTCGACCAGGATCAGGTCGTAGTGGAAGCCGAGCTCGACCAGCGAGGTCAGGTTCGACACCACGTTCTCCCCGAGGCCGATATATGTGGCGCTGCCGGTGAAGATCACCTCGGCCCGGTCGAAGTCGCTCAGGAAGACATATTGCTGCACCCAGTTCAGCGCCGTCAGGTCGCCCTCGATGGTCACCACTTGCCAGCTGTCGGGCTGGCCGGCGATGGCGGGCACCGACGTTTCCGGCGCGGCGATCCGCTCGATCATCGCGGCGTTCATCGCCACCGGGGCCGGGGACAGCGCCCCCGGCACGGCCGTAGTGCTCATCACGTTGGTCTGGCTGATCGCCGCGAGGTCCATCACCGAACCGCCGACCGCGATCACCGGCGCGTCGACCCAGCGCAGCGTCACCAGCGCCTCGTTCACCGCGAGGTTGCCGCCGCTGACCACCGCATGGCCCGGGTCCACACCGAAGGGATCGGGCGTATCGGGTAAAGGATCGAGCCGGGGATCGCCCGCCGCCTCCGGCGGGGTCTCCTCCTCCGGCTGCAGCAGCGCCGGCAGCAGGTCGACGAAGACCGGCAGCTCGGTCGCCGTCGCGCCATCGATAAGGATGCCCTGCGCCTCCGCCCCCTGCGCCACGGCCAGCGTGACGCTCGGTGCGGCGGCGCCCTCGCCGGCAGCGGTCATCCGCCCGGCCATCTCCTCCGCCAGCGCCAGCGTCGGCGCGGTGCCGGGCGGCAGCGCCTCGCCCACCCCTGCGCCGAGCGCGGTCCCGAGGCCGGCCAGCGTCGCCAGCTGCGCCATGTGCAGCTCCGGCGCGACGAAGGCATCTGGGGTGCCGAAGTCGAGCAGGTCGTTGTCCGACAGCAGCCCGATCTGGGTGGTGATCGTGAGGATCGAGTTCGGCGACGGTGGCGGCAGCAGCATCATGCCGCTGCCCGAAACGGGGCCGATATGCGTCATCGGCAGGGGATGCTCCTCGAACCAGGGCCCGGCCTGCGGCTCCAGCGGCGGCAGGGCATCGGGCAGGGGATCGGGAGCGGAAAGGGGTTGTGGTGCAGGAGGCTCGGCGGGGGCCACGTAGGCCACGCCTGGCACGAAGTCGCGCATCTCGAGGGGAGGGGAGCGCAGGGCAGGGGGCGGCGTCTCCGGCGGCGTCTCGGCCTCCAGCTTCTGCGCCACCCGGAAGGCCTCGTAGTCGGAGCGCAGGCGCAGGGCGTCGATGTCGAGATGGAAGGATCCGATGAAATGCGCAACGATCTCGGTCGAACTGTCGAGGGACATGGCCAGCCTGCCTTCTTCCAAAGCGTCCGGACGAACCGAACGCAATCCGGTGCGGGGCCGGCGAACCGGCCCCGCGGGGGGAGCGATGTCTCAGCTCAGGTCGTCGTCGCCGACCGCGGTGGAGGTCAGCGAGCCGCCGACCACGGTCATGTCGACCGTGTTGCCGAGGATGTTGGCGCCCATGACGATCGACTGGTTGAAGGCCGTCAGGTCGATCGCAGCCGAGGCGGAGGCGAGGGACTCCCCGGTGACATAGCCGTCGTCGCCATTGCCCGAGCCCCAGCTGCCGGCGTTGCCGCCCATGCCGCCGGCGCCGGTCGTGGCCGCGCCCGCCGCGCCGCCCAGCACGTCGCCGATCGTGGCGTCGCCGCCCGCCGAGGCGCCGCCGGTCGCATAGCCCGATGCGCCGCCGGTGCCCATGCCCATGCCGCCCGAACCGGTGCCGCCGACGCTGGCCTCGGTCATGCCGCTGCCGCTGGACGTGTTGGAGGCGTCGTCATCCGAGCTGGCTGACCCGCCGTAGCCGGCGATCGCCTCGGCCATGCTGTCGGCCGAACCGTCGAGCTGGGCTTCCGAGAAGATCTCGGACAGCCCGCCAAGCCCGCCTTCCGCCATCGAGGTGCCGGTGCCGGTGCCGGCGGAGTCGGCGCTGGAGGTGGCCGAGTTGCTGGCCGCGCCGCCGCTGGCGTCGCCGCCGGTGCCCGTCCCGGTGCCGGTGCCCATCGAGTCCGACATGGCGCTGTTGCTGCCGCCCGCGCCGCCTTCCGAGGCAGCGTCGCCGGTGCCCTCGCCGCTGCCGTCGGCATCGCCCGACATGGCCTCGCCGCTGCCGCCGGAACCGCCGGTCCCGGTGCCCGTCCCCGTGCCGGTTCCGGTCCCGGTCGCGTCACCCGAGTCGGCGCCGCTGCCGGCGTCGCCGCCCGTCGCCCCGGCCATGGCTGCCGCGAGCAGGCCGAGCGCGCCGGCCCCCGCACCCGCACCGCCGCCATTGGCCGTGCTGTCGGCGTCGGATTCGGCGCCGCCCAGACCCAGGCCGCCGCCGAGGCCCGCGGCATCTCCGCCGTCGCCGCCATCGGCATCGGCATCGGTGTCGGCGTCACCTGCGCCGAGCCCGACGCCGATCGCGCCGGAATCGCCGCCGCCGGCATCCGCAGCGCTGGCCTCCGAGCCGGAGAGCCCTGCGCCCAGGCCGACGCCCAGCGAGTCACCGTCGCCGCCATCCGCGTCCTGATCGCCCGCTGCCGAGCCCGACATGCCCGACCCGAGGCCCAGACCCAGCGAGGCCGCGTCGCCGCCGTCGCCGCCCGCGCCGTCGCTGTCCTGGTCGCTGTCGGCATAGCCTTCGGCCGAGCTGTCGGCCCCGGCTTCGCCGCCGTTGCCGCCCCAGCTGTCGCTGTCGGTCGAGGCGCCGCCCAGCCCGAGGCCCAGCGACAGGCCGCTGGCGTCGGCGTCGCCGCCGTCGCCGCCGTCGCCGTCAGCTTCGCCGCCGTCGCCGGTCGACCCGCCGGTCGCGCCCGAGAGCCCGCCGAAGGCTGTGCCGCCGGTGGCGCTGCCGCCGCTGCTGTTGGCGTTGCTGCCGCCCGCTGCGCCGTCGGCCCCGGCGCTGATGCCCTCCGACGCCTTGGCGATGCCGCCCTCGGCATTGCCATTCTGGTTGAACGTGCCGGTATTGCTGACCGTCGGGTTCCACAGCGTGTCGGCGTCTTCCAGCGTCGCGTTCTGGCTGGTGATCAGCGCGGCGTCATTGCCGGCGTCGAAGCTGGCGCTTTCAAGCACGCCCTCGAGGTCGAGGTCGTTGCCGCCGCCGGTGGTGTTGCCCACCTCGTAGTTGAGGTCGCCGCCGGCCGCCACGATGTCGCCGACCTCGGCCTCGTCGCTCATGTCGATGTCGATCAGGTCGTCGTCGCGCGGGATCCACTCGCCGCCGCCGAAGTCGATGTTCACCTGGTTGGAGTTGTCGTTGCTGTCATCGCCGCCGTTGGTATTGGCGTTGTCGACGCTCTGACCCTGGCCCTGGCTCTGACCTTGCCCCTGGTCCTGCCCCTGGCCTTGACCCTGGTCCTGACCTTGACCCTGGTCGTTCTGCACCTCGGTGCTCTGCTGCTGGTCCTGCTGCTGCAGGTCGATCGCGGCCTCCTTGATGGCGATGTCGGTGTCCAAATCCGCCGTGACATCGTCGATGTTGATGTCGTCGAACACGACGTTGCTGTTCTGGGCGTGGTGTCTTCTGTCTGACATGACGGTTGCTCCTGTCTTCCCGCAAGCCCGCCAGTCATTTCCAAGACGGCGCAGGGGGAGGACGCTGGGTTGCTGTTGAAGGCGTGCCGCGGGGCGCGAAGGGCGCGGGCGGCCGGGTGGAACGACGGTCTGGTCTGGAGGCGCCCTCCTTCCTGCCGTGATCGGACCTGCCCCGGGCAAAATCCGTCGGTCCCCCGAAGGGGCGCCGCGGGCCGGTCCGCTTCCAGCTCAATGATCTTTGAAAATGGGTCCCGGTCACCCCGGGATTCCCTGACTGTCGCACCCGCCGCCGCACCGGACCAGTTGGCCGAAGGAGCGACGTGAAAACGGGGGATCTGGCCGGAGGATAGGGGAAAATCGGTTCCGTCAGGGGGCGCGTCGTGGCGGGCGGCCCCGAAACGCGCCGAAAGCCTATATCGAACGATCTATGCCGGGCCGCCGCCGCCGGCTTCGGGCGCCGGATGACCCGGGAAAACTGATCGTCCGGCGATCTGCGGTGCGGTCGCGGGCCGGTTGCCTACTCCGAAAGGACAAAGGGAGGGAGGGGCTTTGCCCCGTTCCGTGAATCGGCAGCCGAGAGTAGAGTTCGTTGCATAGCTGCTCATTTTTGAAACTGAGTGCCTTTTTTTATAACCGTGTCCTTCAGGAGATGGTGATGCGCAACGAGTTCATTGGAAAAGTTCTTCCTGCTGTGCCCGACCCGCAGCGACGCAAACCCCCGGCCATCCTGTTCATCGGCAGTCCGCTGGTCTTCGGCGACTGGATCCTGCGCGTCGCCGCCTCGGAATCCGGCGGCATGGAGGTGCGCCGGCATGACGAGCTGGCGCCAGCCGAGCTTGACCGGCTGGCCGGCGAGGTGACGCTGCGGATGGTCGTGGTGGAGGAGGCGCAGGTCGAGGAGCTGGCCCGGCACATGGCGGCGCAGGACGGCCACGGCGGTGGGACCTACTGGGCCATCGCCTACCACGACCGCGACATCGCCCGCGACGTGCTGGACCGCCGGCTGGACGGCGGCCCGCTGCGCGACGTGCGGCTGCTGCCGATGCACGTCCCGGTCGAGGTCTGGGCGCTGATCTTCCGCCTGACGCTCTGGGGCGACTATTTCGTGCCCTGCGAGCTGCTCCCGACCGCCGCCGCCCCTGAGCCCGCGCCGGGCAAGGAAAAGGCGCCAGCCCCCGCGGCGGTGGCGGCCGGCCTCACCCCGCGCGAGACCGAGGTGCTGGACCTCGTGGCGCAGGGCGGGCAGAACAAGGTCATCGCCCACCGGCTCGGCCTGTCCGAGCATACGGTGAAGCTGCACATCCACCGGATCATCAGCAAGGTCGGCGTGCGCAACCGCACCGCCGCCGCCAACTGGTATCTCTCGGGCCGAAGCGGGGCAGGGGGATGAACGCCGCGCCGCGCGAGAGCTTCGACGACGTGCTGCTGCTGCTCGGGCGGCTGAACTACGTATGGTCGAATACCGAGAGCCTGCTGATCCACCTGATCGCCGGCATCGCCGGCACCAGCAAGGACACGGCGCTGGTCATCTACCTGACGCTGAACACCACCCGGGCGCGGGCCGATCTGGTGGAGCGGCTGGTGAAGATGGAGGGTCGCGACCCGGTGGAGCGCGACCGGGTGCTGGCCGCGGTCGGCCAGCTCACCCGGCTCTCGGCGCTGCGCAACCAGTACAACCATTGCATCTATGCCTTCGATCCCAGCGGCGGCAACGCCCGCACCATCCAGATGCGGATCTCGGACCGCAAGACCGACATCCGGATCGGCCGGGTGAACGCCATCGACCGCGAGGCGATGGACAGCATCCGCCACTGTATCGACGAGCTGGCGCAGCTGAACCGCGCCGTCTGGGCGCTGATCGGCGACTGCGGCTACCCGGCCTGAGCGGAGCCTCAGACCAGTGGCTTCGCCGGCGGGAAGGCCAGCCGCGCCGCCTGTTCGGCGAGCGGATGCCGCGGCGGCTCCGGTCGGGCGGCGGTCGCCACGCGCTGCACCCCGGGGCGGAGCTGGCGCAGCAGCCCCCCGGCCAGCCGGAAGGCGAGGCAGGTGGCCAGCAGCGTCGGGTTCACCGCGCCGGAGGTCGGGAAGACCGAGGCCCCCACGACATGCAGGTTCGCCACTCCGAAGACCGCGCCCTCCGGGTCCACCACCCCCTCCTCCGGGAGCCGGGCCATGCGGGTCGTGCCCATGTGGTGGCCGCTCTGCGAGGCGAGGCTATCCGCTACCAGATCGGGATCGTAGTCGAAATGGCCGACCCCGCTCAGCCGGAAGCTCTCGGCCAGCACCGCGAGGTTGCGCCGCACGCCCTCGACGGTGGCCTCGTCCATGCGCCAGTCCAGCCGGATCAACGGCATGCCGTAGCGGTCGCGGGTCTCGGCCAGCGCGATGCGCGATTCCGGGTCCGGCATCTGCTCGGCGTTGATCTCCATCCGGTAGCGCCGTCCCGGGTTCAGCAGGAACACCGAGGGCAGCTTGCGCGCCGCAAGGAAACGCTTGCCGACGATCTGCGGCAGGAAGCGCGCCAGATCGACCGGGTGGTGCAGGATGTTGGCTGCGTGGCGCATCGGCAGGGTCCAGCCGAAGGCCCCGGCGCTGCCGTCGCGGGCGACCAGCCGCCAGCTGTATTCCTTGGGCAGCAGCTCCTTGGCCAGATGCACCGCCGACAGGATCGCGCTGCCATGCGCCGGATCCCAGACCGGCGGCACCGTCGGCC